>CAIOTJ010000151.1 GCA_903861195.1 uncultured Planctomycetaceae bacterium
CTGCGAGAGGTGGTGCCCCCTGGTTCGCCCCCTCCGGACTGGGAGCATCTTTTGGGACAAACCATTCCAACGCGGCTGGCAGGGCGTGTGGGGCCACGCTGAGTTTGCTGTGCGCGCGGAACATCGAAGGGTACGATTCCGCACTCGACGTGGATCTGGGTTGATTCCACGCAGGATCGTCCCGCAGATTGGAGCCGCAGATGTTGAAGCAGATTCCCCCGGTTATCTCTCCCCAGCTGATGCTGGTTCTGATGGAGATGGGGCATGGAGATGAACTGGTGCTGGCCGATGGGAATTTCCCGGCGGCTTCGAATGCCCGTCGGTTGATCCGCGCCGATGGGCATTCGGCGGTCGACCTTCTGGCGGCCCTGCTGAGGTTTCTGCCCATTGACACCTTCGTGCCCGATGTCGCGATGGTGATGCAGCCGGTGGATCCCGCCCAGGAAACTCCCCCCATCTGGAGCCAGTTCTCCCGCCTGTTGAAGCAGGCCGAAGGGCGCGAGATTCCGTTGAGCCGAATCGATCGGCAGCAGTTCTACCAGCGATCTCGCGAGGCCTATGCCATCGTGGCCACGGGGGAGACCGCCCTGTATGCGAATCTGATTCTCAAGAAGGGAGTGGTTTCCCCCCCTGTGGCGGCTGGAATCGCGGATTGAGCGATCAGGTCTTGATTTTCATGGACGACCAGGCGGCGAACCCCCCCCACAGGATGATTGGCAACCAGACGGCCCACTCGGGACTCAGCAGATTGAATTTGGCGAGGTAAACGAACGCTTCGTTGACCCCAAACATCACTCCCAGGATAGCCGCGCACATCCCGACGTTTCGCAGCAGCGAAACGCTCTCTTTACGGACGATGAATGGCACGCCCACCATCAGCACGACGAGGTTCATTAATGGCTTGGTGAGACGGGAGTGAATGTACAGACTTTGGGTACGGATCGACCGGTGGTTATAAGAGGGATTGCGTACCCGCGTCACAAGCTCCGCGGTGGACAGGAATTCGAAACTGCTGTCCCGGCGGTAGAGCTGGTCGAAGGTGATGTCGGTGCGGATAAACAGCGTTCCCGGCTCGGGTCCCGGTTGAATCAGCCGCTGGCCCAGTTCCGTGAGAGGCATGGCCTCGCGGGGGGGCTTGAATTCGGAGAGGAGCCAGCCCGCGGGTTGGTTGGGGCCGGGTTCGATCGAGACAGCTTCTCGGGCGGTGATGGGAGTGAGCACGGTCGCGACCCGGGTTTCGCGGAGCACGAACTCGGCCCCCTCGAGCGAGCGATTGCGGAGATTCAGCTTTTGACCGGCGATGGCGATATCGGCCGAGAAATCGATCGCCGGCTCAACGTTCATCGACGCTTCGCTTTTCTGCCCGGCATCCTGCTGCAGCTGCAGCGCGATGCGGGGGATGACCAATTCCTGGTTCAGAATGATCAGCCCGTTGACCGCCACCGCCCCGATCAGCACCGGCCGCACGAGCCGCAGCGTGGAAATCCCCGCGGCCAGCACCGGATAAAGTTCGCCGTATTTCTGCAGGAGGGCCAGAGTGGTCATCCCGGCAATCACCAGCATCGAACCGCCAATCGAGCCGAAGAAGGCGCAACAGCGGTACGAGTAATACTTGAGGATTTCGGTGACGATGACCCCCAGACCCCCAGGGATATCGAGGAAATCCCCAACATTCGTGAAGACATCGATCACGAAGTACAGGCCAAACAGGGCCACATACCCCACGAAAAACACGTAGGCGTAGCGGCCAAGCAGGTAGCGGTCGATGAGGGTCATGACCGGGTTGGTATTCGAGGGGGCCGTGCGAGGTCAAGATGTTCCCGCTCCGTCCCCGTTCCGCCTGCGAGCCGATTCCCCGAAAACCCAGCGAGAGAATTGACATAAGACACCCATATCTGTACTTGTGATCTAGTGTGGTCTGGACAAGCGGGTGTGGCTCCTTTCTGGATGGTTTGATGAATTCCTTCTTGGCCGGCGGCGAACTGAGTCTGGTTTCGACACTGCGACGGATTCACTCCCGCGAGGTGTCGGCAGAACAGGTGACGGAGGGGTGTCTTGAACGAATTGCAAACTGCGAACCCCAGTTGCACGCCTGGGTTCGATGCGATCGCGAACAGTCTCTGGCGACGGCTCGTCAACTCGATGCCCGTCGGAACGCCGGTGAGGCTCTGCAGGGGTTGTGGGGCATTCCGTTGGGAATCAAGGACCTGTTCGACGTGGTGGGAACTCCCACCGGGTGTGGGTTCGGTCCCTGGGAGTCTGGCGAGGCGTGCCGGGAGGAAGGCCCGCTGGTCCACCGACTCCGCAGGGCAGGGGGGGTTGTGCTGGGCAAGACCATCACCACGCAATTTGCCTGTTTTGATCCTCCCCCCACCCGCAATCCCTGGAACCTCGAGCGGACCCCGGGGGGATCGTCGAGTGGGTCGGCTGTGGCCGTGGCGACGGGCATGTGTCTGGGGGCACTCGGCTCACAGACCGGAGGGTCCATCATTCGCCCCGCGGCCTATTGTGGGATCGCGGGTTACAAACCGAGCTGGGGCTGGCTGTCGGTTGAGGGGGTTTTTCCCGCCGCACCGAGCCTGGATGTGCCGGGCCCCATGGCGCGTTGTGTGCATGATCTCTGGATCCTGGAAGGGGTCTTGAGTCAGGCCGAGACGTCGGAGGTGCTGGGCCGGCTATTTGCCCAGGGAAGACGCCCGGAGCGCATGGGGAGGCTGCGGGGACGATTCGCTCAGGTCGCCTCGTCCGATTGCTGGGAAGTGTTTGAAAAGACGCTGGGCCGCTTGGCGCAGGCAAGCCTGGCAGTGGCCGATTGTCCATTGCCCGCGGGTTTCGACACAGTGCTCGAGAACCATCGGAGTGTGATGTTGACCGAGATTGCGGCGGGGCACCAGGAGCGATTTCGCGACCTGCGGCCGCATTATCTGCCCCGGATGGCGGGATTGATCGAAGAGGGGAGTCAGCTGCGGGGAGTGGACTACGTACGGGCCCGCCAGCACCAACGGGAACTGTCGCAGGAAATGGATCGGCTGTTGGAGACTTGGGAGATCCTCGCCTGTCCCGCGACTCCAGGGGGGGCACCTGGCCCGGAAACGACCGGCGATCCCACCTTCAATTCGCCCTTCAGCTTCTGCGGACTGCCCGCCGTAACGCTGCCCATGGGACTTGACGCCCAGGGGTTGCCCCTGGGGCTGCAGCTGATCGGCCGGCACCATGGAGATCGGGAACTGCTGTTGGCCGCACTCTGGTGCGAAAGTGTGCTCGGGCCGCTTGCGCCTTCCGGGACACGATGAATAGCCGGCGGGGCTTGTGTCCGACCGCTTATTCCGGAGTGTGTGCCGCGGGACCGACCACGGGTTGCGCCCAGGCCCGTTCGAACTCACCGGGCTCTGAGGGATTGGGATGCAGTCGATCCGAGGTGATGATCGCCCTGACATACAGGTCATTGGGCTGGAAACGATACTCGCCACGGGTTCCGTTGACCTGGTGCAACACCTCGCCAATCTGGGAGCTGTAGCGTCGGGTGGTCCAGAGTTCTTTCTCTTCGTTGTCGAGGACCGGCTCGGATTCGGTGGAAAAACCCTGGCGTGTGCCGATGAATTCGATCCGATAGTTCGTTCCCGGGGTAGGGGCGACCTCGATCTCGAGGGCTTCCGAGGACGAACGAACGGCCTTCAGGGCCACACCCGAAGAGGAGTAAAAACGCCCCTTTTCCAAACTGTCGATCAGGGCGCGGGAAGTCAGGTCGGACGCCAGGACCATCACCCAGCCGCGTCCGGGGTTCGAGTTGCGGCTGGGGATGTCGTGATAGCTGTGTCCATCGTCGACCGCGAGTCCATACATCACGGGCAACCGCAGTTCCGAGAGGCGGCGTGCCAGGATGATGTCCCAGATCCGTTCACAGCCGACGCGGCTCTCTTCGCCGGAATTGTGGACGCCGGGATGCCCATTGTAGACCTCGAAGAAATTCTCCCCACGCACGCGCATCAGGTCCTCCGCCCGAATGGCGTAACCGAAATTGGGGTGATTGAGGTGGATCAACATCGGATTGCCGGTCCTTTCGCGCTGGGCGATCAACGCGTCAGTGTTCCGTTGCAGGACCTCGTAGACGCTCGCCCCTCCCTGGGGGGGAATCATCTCCCGCACGTTGAGGGCATTCATGTGGATCGGCAGCCCCCCAAACTTGTCCGAGATCTCTTCGGACTGAATCAACAGGAATTTTCCAGGTCGGGCGACCCGGGTATTGACCTGCGAGAAACTTGTCAGGCGGGTTTCCAGCCGCCCCTCAGGAGAGACCCGCTCCTGGACCCAGCCTCCGGGGAAGAGTCGCTTGAGTTTCTCAAACGCGTTGCGGCCCCCCTTGCTCCGTTCCACATCGATCCACTTTTCCCCGGTCCAGAGGGTGTTGTGATCGGTGAACGACAGAAAGTCATAACCGTGTTCGAGATACCATTGCGCCACCATCTCGGGGTAGTCGTCCCCATCGGACCACAGTGTGTGCGTATGCAGATTCCCCCGGAACCAGCGCAGATGGTCATCGGCTGCCAGGACCTGGACGGTGCTGATCTGACTGGAATGGGGAGCCCCCCACCAGAGGATGGCCCCCATCACCACGGTCACCGTGCAGATTGTCAACACGCGTCTTGGCATCTGGCCATTCTCCATCAAAGCACTCGACCGAGACTCGACCGATCTCGTGTCGCCAACTGCAACCAGCCCCACATTTCGCGGCGGCAGCCGTCGGGATGCAGAGCGTGGCGACTGCATCTCGGGGCCGGCTCCCGTCGCTCGTCGCATCTTATCCGACCCCCCTCTGGAGATCCAACACGATGAAACAGGCACACGAAGCAGTCAGCGCTCTGGAAAAGCACCTGGGCCGGGGAACACTCCCGGCCCGCGGCTGGGCTGCCGCTCTGGACCTCGTCGCACCCCGTCGGCGGTCTTCCCGACAGACACCGGAAGACTCCCGGCTCAGCACCGAGGGACCGGCCACGTTTGTAAATCGGGAACCCCACGAGTTGAGCGCGCTGCTGGAGGCTGAGCAGCGTTCGGAGAGTCGGGCCGCCCTGCTGCGGAAGCTGGCGGCGTGGTGGCTGAAACGTTTGGAACAAAACGGCGTGCCTCCCAACGGGGGGCGGTTGCTCGACGAACAGTCGGTCTACCAACTGCGACGCATTTCGGGCGTTTCACAGGAGCTGGCTGACCGGATTCGGCTGTTCGCAATCGGAGAGCCGGTCGTCCCCGTGGGGCGGGCCGCGCTGCGGGTCGGCTGCCGTCACGCCTGGTGTGAGCTGAACAGCGAGCAGGAAGAATGGCAGGCCTGGTTGAGGAACTGGGCTGCGGTCGCGGAGATCGAACTGTGGCAGTTGGTGCTCTGGATCGACGAGGTGGGATCGCGGTGGTGTGGGCCACAACCGCGTTGCGAGGGCTGCCCTCTGGCGGAATTTCTCCCGCCGGGCGGTCCACGCGAACCGGAGGCTTGACTCACGGGGCAGGAGGGGGACGTCGGGCAGGAGGGGCATCGCGGCTGAACACCTCCCGGCACCGCGACACAAGCTATCTTAGAGTGAGCTGACGGCGGAATTCCCGGGCGCGGCCGGGGGCCGGGGCCGGCGACTTGGGGACTGTTCCGGTCGGGTCGAAAGCCACCTTCCAAACCACGCAGGTTGGGCCGGGGGTTTTCAGGACTCCGTCCAGATTGGCCTCCCAGTCCCGGGCTGATTCAAATTGAAAGACAGAGCTCCAGCCCGCGCCCTGAGCCATGGCGGCGAAATCCACCGCCTGCCGCCGATCACGTGAACCTCCCTGGGCCGCGGTTGCCTGTCCCCCGGTCACTTCATAGACCCCGTTGTCGACTGTCACCATAACCAAATTCGGAACGTTGCATGCCGAAATGGTCACAAGGCAACCGAGGTTCATCAGCAGGCAACCGTCGCCATTGAGCACAATTACCTGTCGGTCGGGCTGTGCCAGCGCCAGTCCCAGCCCCAGCGTGGGAGCCTGTCCCATCGCTGAAGGAGCGTAGATGAAGTCCAGCGGATGCGTGCCCAGGCGCAGCCACTCTCGGGCTGCACCCATCGTGGCGATCACCACCTGTTGGTCAGTGCGTTGTCGACGCAACGGTTCGAGGTAAGACACCAGTGTCATGAGAGTTCCCTGCAGAATTTCACCCAATCGGAATTCTCAGCGACTCTTCCCCGTCGCGGGGGGAGGAGCTGCCGGCTTGCCAGTTCCCTTCCCCGACGATCCGGGCTTGGAAAGGCTGCGGGTATACGCCTCGTAGCGTTCGCGTAAGGAGCTGGGGACCGGGCGCCGTCCGGCATCGACCTGATCGACCCGACGTTCGGTTCCGGTTCCCCGGGCTCGGGTCTCGGTCTGATCATCGAGCCGCAGGGATTTCAGCATTTCCTCGAATTGGCGACGCCGGGCCTGGGCCTCGGGCGACTGGTCGTCGCTGGTGTCGGCCAAACCTTCCTCCAGGCGGCTCACGAACTTCCGCAGTTGCCCGAGATCTTTCCAACCCAGATCCTGCAGCGTTTCCTCATCCACGTCACCCCGGCTGAGTTGGCCTTTCAGCTTTTCAAGAATGAGGTTGCTCGCTTCTTTCAGCTGATCGAGTTTTTCCTCGTCCGAGGCTGGGGGATCTCCAGAACCAGCGTCCCCAGCCCCTGCCGCCCCCGCACCCTGAGCACCCGCCTCGGGAATTCCCCGGCCCTGAGCCGCAGTGGCTCCCTCAGCAGGCGGTTTCGACCGGGGAGAGCTCTCTCCCATCCGACCGGCTCCCGACTGTCCCGAACTGGCGGACGGTGTTCCCGACGGTTCACCTCCCTGGCCGGGCTGTGAAGCCGACGAACTCCCTCCCGCTTGGTTTCCAGATGAACCTGAGTTGGGCTCGCCAGTTTTCGAATTCTTCCCCGCGTCTCCCTGACCATTTCGGGTTTGGCCCGCATCTCCTCCCGACTTTCCCTTCGCGGGTCCCGGCGCACCACCCTCCTGGCCAGACTCGGAATCGGCAGAGTTCGAGGAGTCGCCGGCTTCGCCCTGCGAGCCTTCGCCTTCACTCGACTCTGAGCCGGCTTCGGAACCACGCTGACCTTCATCAGAACGGGACCCATTCTGTTTGCCGGAGGACGACGGCCTGGATGAATCAGAACGAGAATCGCCCTCGTCCGACTCGGCTTTTCCAGACCCCTTGCGGCCTGTCCCCTGGCTCGGTTTCGATTGGCCGGTTCGTTCGCCGGCTGGCTGCGATTGCCCCGGCTCTGTGGTCGATTCCCCCGCCCCTTCCTGATTGCCCCCACTGTCACCCTGATCCGAGGCGCTGCTGTTCCCATTCTCTCCTGCCGCGGGTTGTTGGGACTGTTGTCCCTGCGGACGTCCTTGACCCTTCGGAGTCTGATTGCCGACTTCGGCAGGATTGTTGGGGCGCTTGCTCTGGGATTGGGACCCCTTCGCAGACTGGTCCCGGTCCGAGGGGGGATCATCATGCTCTTGCGATTCATCCGGCTGTTTGCCCCGCGGTGCCGATTCTTCCTTCGAAGGGGACGATTCACCCTCAGAATTCGCCGAGCGAGGTCCCGCCTCGCGTTTGGATTTGGGTGACCCGCTCTTGGACGCGGCCTGTTTCCCCCGCGGGCTGCGCTCAGTGTCACTCGTTTCGGCTGAATCCTGTTCGCCACTTTCTGACTGGGACGTTCCCGGTTCGTTCCCGGTGCCCTGCTCGGGGGACGATTCGGAGTTTGCCGGCGACTTGTTTCCCGCTCCCTGCGGCTGACCGGTTTTCGATCCACCAGTCGGTTTGGGCTGAGAACCTTGCTCTTTGGAAGAGCCTGTCGCAGGAGGCTGCTTCGGGTCAGAACCGCCAGGGTTGGATTTCATCCCCCCCTTGGTCCCAGCTGCCTGCTGCCCGGCGGAGTTCCTGGTCTTACCGGGATTCTGGGACGACTCGCCCGATTGCTGCGACTCCCCATCGCCGGAGGACTGCTGATCGTCGGATTCCTCTGAGTCGGAATTTGCCGAGGGTTCGGAGCGCTCCGGCTTCGATTGGGATTTGGGTTCTTGTCCGGGCCGCGGAGGTCGCTGACCGGCGGGAGGTTCCAAGGACTTTGGCTGCTGTCCTGCCGCGGAGGGATCTAAACCCTCCCTGTTGGACGATGGCGTTTCCTCTCCGTCCTCCGTCGGCTGCTCTCCGGCGGACGTGTTGTCACCATCGGGCGACGAGGAATTCCGGTTCGGCTCTTTTTCCTGCGCGGGCTTGCCGGTCGGGTTGGCGTCGGAGGAGGCTTTGGGACCCGGTTTTGTTTCGCCCCCGGTGGAATTCCGCTCCTGTGTTTCATCCTGAGCGGTGTCGCCGCTCTCCTCAGGTTGCCCTGTGGCCGACTGCTCGCGGGTGGGGTCGACTCCCGTCTCGGGTGTCGATGCAGTGCCCGTCCCGTCCTCGCGCCTCCGCTGGGAATCGGTTGGACGACGGTCCTTTGGCGATCGCTCGGTGGCGGAAGGCGTCCCCCCGTCACCATGAGTCTGCTCTTCGGAAGCCCCGTCATCGACTTGGGACTGCTTCGGTCCCTGGGTCGAACCCTGCTTGCCGGCGGATCCCTTTGGGGTCGCCCGTTCGGGCTTGGGCCCGGTCGACTTGGGCTGTTCGGCTGAGTCGATGGAATCGCCCTCGTCACCGTCCCCGGAGTTGCCCCGGGACGACTCAGCCCCCGATTCCCCGGGTGCCTTCTTCCCGTCACGCCCCGTCCGTGTGGAGGACGCCTTCGCACCGGCGTCTGGCTTCGTCTTTTCGGACTCGGAAGCTCCACGATTCTCTTCGGGCTCGTCGGCGGAAGGACTCTCTTCCGCACCGTCGGATGCCGAGGAACCTTGTTTGTCTCCAGTTGGTGTCCGGGAAGACGAGTCTGGCTGGCGTTCTTCGCGGTTCAGCAGCCGCTCGAGCTGATTCTGAAACTCGGCCTGTTCGTCGGCGTCATTCGCGTCGGTCCGATCTTCCGGGTTCTTCGGCTGTGTGTCGCCGTCGTCACCGGGCTCCGACCCGCGCCCAACCAGATCTTCCGACTGGGGCCTGGATTCGGTCGACTCGGTTTGCGGCTGTTCCGCCTCCTGCGGATCGGCCGCCTCACCGGGATTCGGATTCGACGGAGTGGCGGCCAGATCGTCGGCCAACTGTTGTCGCGCATCGGCCAGGTCTTGTTGGGTCTGCTGATCGCTGTCGAACGGTTCCTGGATCAGCAGGCTGAGCCGCGGAGTATTGGTGCGATTGGCCACGGGCTGCCGATTGTCCCGGGCTTCAATCCAGTATTGGACCCGCTCACCCGGCTGCAGCCCCAGACGTCCCAGATCCCATTCCCAGGTTCGTTCGAGCTTGCGCGTCGGAAACTCCGATTCCAACAGCGGCAGATCGGGGAGCGGGGTTCCGTTCCGTTCCGATTTCAAGGTCAGGGACCGGAGCTGGAAATCGGGATCGCTCGCCGAGATGGCCAGGGGAATAATCGCGTTGGCCGGCTTCTCCAAATCGGAGGTGGGGAACAGCAGCGCGACCTCGGGCCGCTGGTCGGCCCGCACGTCGATGGGAATCCGGACTGGATTGGGGTCGGTCAATCCGTCCGTCGTCTTCACGGCCACATGATAAAAGCGGGGGGCGGTTCCATCGCTCCGGAACCCAAGGGTCCACGAGCCCGAGAACCTTGTTCCGTCTTCAATCCGCAGGTTGACCTCTTCCCCTTGCGTTCCCTGTTCCGAATCGGTCAGGATCAACCGGGCCTGGGAGACCGGCAAATTGGTCCGCCCCTCGAATGTGACTTTCGTCCCTTCCCAGGCATCGACGGCCGGCCCTGGCACCTGGCGGGGCTCGAGTTGCATGTAGGCCGGATAGGTGTAGGTGAGCTGTTCGATCTGCGCTGCGGGGGGCTGAATAACCCGAATGTGGAAAATCTCAGACTGGGCATCGTTCGCGACAATGCGATATTCGACATCCTGCAGCAGGCCCCGGCCATTCTCTCCATTCAGCACCCCGCGGAATCGGGGGAGCCCATTCTCAATGCGCCGCATTTCAACCGCATGATCGACAAACTTGCGGTCGGCGGTCGTCAGCAGGATCTGCGCCCGCTCGACCGCCTTCCCCCTCAGATCCGCCTCGACCGTCACCTGGCTACGGGCGGTGACCTCCACATCACCGGGGGTGATGTCGCTGATGGTGGTCTCGGTCGCGACTCCGGTCGACGAGAGCGGCAGCAGGGCGCGGTGCACGCTGGAGAACGGGTCCTTGGGGGAGAAGGCCACATACATCGCCGACAGCACCACCACTCCCAGCAGGGCATAAGCGGCCTGCATCAAGGGGCGGCGATCGACCGCGGTGTCGACATCCATACGATCCAGTCCCACCGCGGCCCGCTTTTCAATGGCGCGCACGGCTGCGGACGATTCGGTGGACCGGCCGGCTTCCTTCAGATCGATCCAGTTGACCAGGTTCCCCTGGAACCGAGACTCGGCCTGCTCAATCACCCGGGCCGCGTACAGCGGATGAATCCGGCGCAACAGGGGCCACAGGATACGGTAGACGACCAGGTAACCCGACCCGGCCAACAGCCCCAGCAGCATGACCAGTCGGATCTGTGACGAAAGTCCCCGAACGGCGATCCATTGATCCAGAATCACCACCACCAACAGATACCCAATCACCAGCAGCGCCAACTGCGTGAGCGCGGTGATGATCTCGTTGGTCCGCAGGCTGTCGCGGGTCCTGGCAATCTGGATCTCGACAAATTCGTCGTATTCCACATAGGGGACCGGGGATGCCAAATGCCGTTTCGCGGGGGTCGATCTCGACTCTGCAGTTCCGGCCATCTTGGTCCCCTGTCTCAGACTGTTCGCGAAATGCGTTGGCTCCAACCCAGACATCGGCCATCCCAGGCCCCGTCTCCCACCGGCCAACCGGGGGAAGTCGACTCACATCCGACCTCGCCATTATACGTCGTGCAGTTCGTGGCGAAAGGACAGACTGTCAGAGGCTTTCCGTCTGGGCAAAGGCTGACGGTCGCGGGATCTCAGACCAGGCCCCGTTTTTTTCTCAACCACCACTCCAGGGACAGCAACCCGGTGAAAAACGCCAAGACCCAGCCGTTGTCCCACAAGGGAGTCCGACGCTCCCTCGTCACATCAATATTCAGCGATTCGGTCAGGAGGCGATCGAGATAACCGGGAAACTCCTCCGGAGTCATCGCCGCACCGGCGGTGGTCCTGGACAATTCCGCCAGCAGCCCGGGATCGGCCGCGGGGTTGTGCAGTTCCAGATCCTGATCTTCCACCAGGAAGCGGCTGCTGGCTCCCAGACCGAGGATGGCACCGTCACGCCGGGCATCGACCGCAACCCGGTACTCACCCGGTTCCGCAGTTTCTGTGAAGCGGGCCAATGTCTCGGCGGGGCCCCGCCGGGGAGCCAATGGAAACCGTTTGCCGCCCGGGCCGGACACCTCCACCGTGAATTCGACATCCGGCAAGGGGCCCGTGACGGGATCGCGGGCCCCCATGGTCATGTTGACCTGCTGGCCCCGGCGGAATCGCCGGCCTTCGAGATTCAGCCAGACCGCCTGGTCGGACTGATTTTCCTTGTGGGCCAGCCAGAGAATCACCTGTTCCCAAAACCGCTGGTGCGCTTCGGGAAAGCCCGCCTGGTACCAGTAAAACGTGGTGAACCCGGCGAACGCCATGGTGCGTCCATTCCCAATGTCCTGGGCCACCAACAGGGGGACCTGATCTTCCGACTGCGCCAACACGACGGCCCCGGGCTTGAGCGCCGCGAACCGGTTGCCGCCGTTGAGAGCCGGCAGCGACTGCCAGCGTTCCAGGTTGCGAGACGGTTCATCCAGGCGCATTACGTAATGCATCAATCCTCGGTCGGTGGGGCGCATCGCGAGGGTTTGGGCGTGATACAGACCCACGTCGATTGTTTCGGCGAACTGGGTCTCAGTCGCCAGCATTTCGACCGGGAGAACGTCCGCCAAAGGGGAGGCGGCATAGCCGCCCGGACCGAACGAATACGTTCCTCCGGTCATCAACAGGCCCGCTCCCTGTTGAATCGATTGAGACAGGCGTTTCAGTCCGGCAGCATCAAACGCCCGGGCGGGAACTCCCCCGATGATGTACACATCGTATTTTCCCGGTTCAAACCAGGTGGCCTCGATGGGGGCCGACTGCAAACCGGGCAGCAGCCGAATGGGTTTGAAATCCAGCCGGATGTGGGGAGATTCATCAATCCTCCGCAAAAGACGCTGTTCGCCCCGTTCGACGTCGAAGTAGGCGACGCTCAGGCCTCCTTTCAGCACCGTCACGTAGGTGCTCACGCTGTTGTTGGATTGCAGCGCCTCGTCCTCCAGCGGTGGGGCCTCCAGCGTGAGGCGGAATTCGCCGGGGCTATCAGCCACAAAGGTCAACTCCACCGGAAAGACTTCGTCATTCCGGCTGGGAGTCAGTCGGACGGGAACTCCCACCGGCAGCATCGGCTCGCCTCCCGGGACGGCCGCCTGGGGATTCTCCAGTTTGAGCCGCACCAGCACCTCGCGCCCGGCCCCACCCAGTACCCGCACTTTCGCTGCGACAACCACCGTGTTCTTTACGAAGACGGTGGGGTTGACCTGCAGATCCTCGACGATCACGTCGAGGCTGTTTTCGGTCACTCCAGTCGAACCAAAACAGACGGTGTCAATCCGCACGTTCTGTTCGGCGAGGCGCAGCGCCACTCCCCGGGGATCAATCTCCAGGGGAGCCAGCGCCCGCTGGGCGCCGTCCGACATCAGGAACACGCGCAGCAGCCGGTGGGCCGCGGCGTCGCGCGACAGCTCGTCGAGGGCGTGCCCGAGGGCCGACTGGGGGGCATCGGCCTCACCCGTGGGACTTTCCACAGCGGCCAGGTCTTCGCCAAATTCGAAGTATTGGACTTCCGCTTCGCGTCCCGCGCGTTTCAGTTGGGGGGCAACGGCCGTCACGGTTTGCAGCAGCCAGTCCCTGCGGGAGCTTCCTCCCGGACCATCCCGGACCGTCATGCTGCGACTTTTGTCGGTGAGGACCAGGATGCGCGCCGAGCCTGGATCGGTCTGAGTGACCAGCAGCTCGGGCCGGAGGAGCGCGAACACCACGAGGCTCCAGGTCGCCAGGCGCAGCCCCATCAAGAGCATGCGGGTCGGTCTGGACAGTGACTCCAACCGGCGGCGGTAGGTCGCCAGCACCACCGCCAGCGAGACCAACGCGGCCAGGATTGTCCACGACCATCCCCAAACGGGGTCGAAGCTGACGGTCATTGAGATCGGGCAACCCGCGGTTTCAAACCCAACAGGGCCAGCACTTCACTCTCCCGGCGACGCATCAACTGCACTTCGCCGGGAGTGGTGTCGTCGTAGCCGCACAGATGCAACAAGCCATGCACCAGGTAGAGAGTCAGTTCCTGATGGGGGGGCCAACCAAACTCTCGAGCCCGGCGGCGAGCCGTTTCCGCACTCACCACAATTTCGCCTTCAATCCGCCTGGCGGCTCCGCGTCGGACCGGGCATCCCGCTGGCCGCAGACGCACCCCCCGCACCCGCTCGGGGGGGGACAGTTCAAAGGTGATCACATCGGTTGGCTCGTCGTGATTCAGGAACTGGCGATTGATCTCATGAATCCGCGGGTCGGTCACAACCGCGACACTCAATTCGCAGGAGACAACCCGTTCATCCTCCAGGGTGGTCCGTAAGGCCTCCCGGATGCGTCGGCGGTGCAGGGCAATCAACGACTGCTCATTGGCCAGCGACAATTCAAACCGAAAGGTGGGAGACAAGGCAGAGCGAGCCGCGGGCTGTTTCATGGGGCCGAGACATCCAGACAAATCAGCCGTCGGGTATCACGCAGGTACAACTTGCCGCGACTGAGGGCGGGGAGGGCCCGCACGGTTTCTTTCAGCACCCGCGTCTGTCCCAGTTCGGCATAGCGCGCGGGATCGGGCCGCACCAGCACCAGAGTGCCATCATCCTTGATCAGCAACAGCTTGTCGTCGGCCAGAATCGAATGCGCAACGCCGAAGCCGTCGCGCGACCAGAGAACCTTGCCCGTCTGCGGATCGACGCACCGCAGACTGGCGTCACCCCCGTCGGCGCGACCATGAACTCCATACAGCATTCCCCCGTGCAGCACGCTGGTGGTGTACTGGCTCGAGAGCGAGTCATTGTTCTCCCAGATCGGGGAGGCTTTCTCGGAGGAGATTTTGGCCATGACCGCACCGACCCCATAGCTGGCGCTCAGAAACAGTCGGTCGTCCAGCCGGATCGGAGAGGCGGCGTTGACCGTTGGGCCGCGAGCACCGAACGGAAATCGCCACAGCACCGATCCATCGCGCGGGCGGATGGCGAGACAGTTGAGTCGGGTCACGAAAATGGCCGCGGCATCGTCACCGAGTCTCGTCGCTACGGGAGACGAATAGCTGGCTCCCTCGTCGGTCGACTTCCAGACCGTTTCTCCGGTTTCCAGTTTCAGACCGACCACACCGGCCCCGGAGCCCCCCCCGACGTTGACCAACACCTTGTCGTGGATCACCAATGGGGTGCTGCCCGCACCGAAGTAGCCCTCGCTTCCTTTAAAATCCCGGTAAAGCTCACGGGTCCACAACGTGGCTCCATCGGCCAGAGCGAGGCAATGCATCTGTCCGGCAGCCCCAAACACAATCACACGATTTTCGTGCACCAGGGGCACACAACGGGGCCCATTGTCTGGTGCAATCCCTCCCTGATAGCTGGCTGCAAACTGCGTCGCCCAAACCTGCGCCCCTGTCTGGGCCTCGAAACACAGCACCTCTTCCTGGTTCTTGACCCGGTGAAACAGAATGCCCCGGTCTCCCACGATGGCCACGCCGGCGAATCCTTCACCCACCCGAAGTTCCCAGACTTGAAAAGGCCCGTCGGGGGGGAACTTCCCGGCCAGACGTTCGTCGCTCGCCCGACCATCGCGATTCGGTCCCAGAATTTGCGGCCAGTCACCGGCCTCCAGAACTGTGGGCCGACACACCAGTGCCATCACGACAGTCAGCTGCAAAATCATCCACAGCGAAATGCGACATCCGATCTTCACGGACACTCCTCGTCTGATGGCGGCAAGGGACACGTCCTGATGGTCGCCTGGCCCGAAGGACACGGGGCTGCTCTACGTCAACACCGCGAACGGCAACACCGCAAATCTGAAGGATTATGGGAAGATCTAGGCTGGCCTGACAAGAGGAGTGCAGGGGGCTGGCGACGCTCCCTCTTCCAGTCAACTTCCCGTCCGCGGTTCGCGCCACTAAAGTTTGCGGTGTCGTTCGGCATCGTGCCCCTCAGGGGCCGAGGCGGATCGCGGTCTTCCCGTTCCCTTGAGGCTGCCTGCACGTGAATCTTCCCCGCAACCCGACCCGCCCTGTTCGCATCGGATCGATCACCATTGGAGCCGGTCATCCGATCGCTGTTCAAAGCATGTGTGCCACGCACACAACTGATGTCGATGCGACGGTGGCCCAGATCAACGATCTGCACGAAGCCGGGGCCGATGTGGTCCGAATTGCCGTCGATAGCAAGCGGGATGCCGAGGCGCTGGTCGAAATCCGGGCCCGAACCCAGGCGAACCTGGTGATCGACCTGCAGGAAAACTACAGGATGTCGGAACTGGTCGCACCGCACGTGAACAAACTGCGGTACAACCCGGGTCACCTCTACCACCATGAGCGTGAAAAGCCCTGGAAAGACAAGGTCAAATATCTGGCCGAGATTGCCTCCCGCCATGATCTGGCGCTACGGGTGGGGGTGAACTGTGGGTCGGTGGATCCCGCCCAGGCCGAAAAGTTCGCTCCGGAAGATTCTTTGGCTCCCATGCTGGAGAGCGCCTGGGAGCACTGCAGCCTGCTGGACTCCCTGGGATTCACCCGGTACTGCGTCTCGCTCAAGGATTCCGATCCGGACAAGGTCATCGAGGTCAACAAGCGGTTTGCCGCCCAGCGCCCCGATGTTCCCCTGCACCTTGGCGTGACCGAGGCGGGGCTCCCCCCCGAGGGGATCATCAAGACCCGGATCGCGTTTGAGCAGCTGATCAGCCAGGGACTGGGAGACACCATCCGGGTCTCGCTGACGGTTCCCAACTCCCGGAAGCGCGAGGAAATTGAGGCCGGACGTCAGATTCTGGCGGATATTGCCGCCGGGCGCACGCGGAGCGTGGTGCGGTTCAACCGTGACAGCCTGAACATCATCAGTTGCCCCAGCTGTTCGCGTGTCGAGAACGAGGCGTTCATCGAGTTGGCCCAACAGGTCAAGGAGCTGACGGGTTATGCCCGGGATCATGCGATCACAATCGCCGTGATGGGCTGTCGTGTGAACGGACCGGGCGAAACCGACGACGCGGACCTCGGGCTGTGGTGTGCCCCGAATTTCGTGAATCTCAAACGCGGTCCGCAGGAACTGGGGGCCTACCCTTACGATGAGATTCTGCCCCGCCTGAAGGCGGAACTCGACAGTCTGATTGCCAGTCGGAGTTGTTCCCGCTGATCGCTTCCGACCCCACGGCAGCCCAACTTGGGGCTGGATTCTTTCCCCATCCAATGCTAGTCTTTTCACGTCTGCTGCGGCGCTCAACGGAAGCGAATAGAAGAGTCGACAAGTCCAGACCGATTCATGCCGGATTCCGGTGTTAAAAAGTGGATTTGACGAGGATTTTCAGCGGTGTTGAGTTCTGCGGCACAGTGGCTTCTGGCTGAATGAGTCGGCCTCCTTTCAAGGAGTCGTCAGGTGCTGGCGGCTTTCCTCCGGCAACTGATTTTTGGTCTTCGTTTTTTCCTACAAGGACGACAACGTGCCTCACAGCGATCCGGTTTTTTTTGAATCTTTGTCCCGCATGATCGCCCGCCTGGCGAGTGATCCCGATTCTCGGCAGGTCCTCCGACAGTTGGCTCAGGTGGTACTCGATGCGACGGGTGACGCGACCGGCAGCTACTCCCCTCCCGGTGAGGCGGCTCCTCCCCTGCGAAGAATGCGCGTGGCTCGGGCGATCGGCACCTCCGATGGGGGCGGTTATGAGGAAGCGACGTCGCCCCGGCCCCCGATGGCGGCAGGCGAAGCCGATACTTACCGCTCAGGCGACTCCGGAATCCGGCCTCGTACCGGCCTCATCGACGCTGGACGCGCCGTCGGCGGTGAGAAGTTTGTTCCGGTCGATTTCGCCCTGATCGAACAGCGATGCCGCCTCAAGGCCGAAGGGGCGCGCTGGGCGGTGGCCCGACGGCGTTTGTTGGCCAACCGGGCCGACTTCACCACCGACGTGGAGCCGCTGGACCGCGATCTGATCGCTCGGGCCAAACTGCTGCCCAACTGCTTCCTCTGGCTGAACCATCCGAACGGCCCCTCCAGCAACGATGCCAGCCGGTACGACGAAGTCGCCGCCTGCTTTGAAACTCTGGCGGAGGCGGTCGCTCTGGTGCGGTCCATGGAGGACGACAAGGATCGCGATGCGGTCGAATTCGAGAACGCCCTCAATCTGTTGGCCGAAGCCCAGTCGATGCTGCGGATCTCGGTGGTCAAGTTCGACAATTACGCCGACACCGATCAGCGGGATGTGTTCCAATGGCTGAAACACACCGCCAATGAGCAGCAGATCTTCATTCGTCGGTTCATGCGGTTGGATGATCCTGGTGATCCGAATCTGGCCGCCGATCTGCAGGCCCGTATCAAGGCGGCCGCGGGATCGGTTGTCGAGGCCCGGAAGCGGATCAAGCAGCAGAAGAAAGTCTTCAGCAAGCTGGCTCACAAATGCCAGATTCTCAAAGACCAGCCCGATCATGCCGACGACTACTGGCCCGTCGTCTATGCGATGGTGGATGAGCTCTACACCGGTGGGGTTCTCTCCACGCATCGTGATTTCCGGGAAGCCTTGCTCCCCGTCATGGACCTGCTGCCCGACAACGAGGAACTCCCCCGTTCCATGCAGACGGTAGTCAAAGACATCGAACGCTATCTGGATGCGGCTCCCGAGGGTGGCGAAGAGCCCACTGAAGATCGGCCTCATCCCGACGTGCTGGAAACGGCGCGGCTGCTCAAGGGGCGTTCTCTGGTGCTGGTGGGAGGCGATCGTCGTGAGTCGGCGGAACAGGCTCTGGTCGAGGCTCTCGGCCTCAAGAGCGTCCACTGGGTCTCAACCCAGGACCAGGATGGGCTCGAGTCGCTCGAATCGGCCGCCAGTCAGGCCGATGTCGCCCTTGTTCTGCTGGCCATCCGCTGGTCCAGCCATTCCTATGGCGACGTCAAGGCGATTTGTGAAAAGCACCAGAAGCCGCTGGTCCGGCTTCCCGGTGGCTTCAGTGTCAACCAGGTCGCCTCGCAGGTGATGGCCCAGACGGGTGGACGTCTCGACCTGACCACCGTCGGTTGATCTGCCACCACGAGATGACTGGTCGTATCGCCGACCTGACCTTTTGACCCTCTGAATGACGGGCCGCCCTGGAACTTTCCAGGGCGGCCTGTTTCGTTTTCAGTGCTTACCCACCCGGATTGCCCGCCTGGTTTTCAGCCAGCGTACGGATTCCCTTTTGGGACTATCAGGCGACTCTCTCTGCCGGTTGACCGCGACCATGGGACGGGCGATCCCGTCAGTCCCGTTTGTCGTTTCCCAGAGGTCAATTTCCGCAGTGCGTCTCACTCATGGGTCCGAATTCAGCAGCTCCCCGAGATGCCCTCTCATCCCCAGCAACTGACGGATATAGAGTCCGGTCATCACCAGGGCAGCCGCTGCTGTCAGGATCCATAACGGCCCGGCAATACGAGGTCCGGGTTGAATCCAAATCATCAAAAAGCCACCCACGCCCACCGCGATCAGGAGCCACCGGAGTGTCTGGTGAAATCCGTGTGAGCGAGCCAGGTAGGCGGCGTCGCCGGTCACCCGGGCGAGTTCGACGAGATACCGCAGGGTTCCGACAAATGTCCACATCGTCACCAGGTTCACCAATTCCGAACGGGCGACCACCCCGTGCCGCCAATCGACTCCCACCCGGCTGAGAGTCCACCAGAGCATCAGTCCCAGCACAACCGCGCCCAGTCGCGTCCCCCAGCGCCACAGCTCACCATTCTGCCCCCCCAGTGGAAGTGCGGTGAGCCACCAGGTTCCACAAATCCGCAACGGAGGCACGAACAGCAGAATGAACAGCATGAAATAGACCATTCCGCGCAGTCGATCGAGCCCGGAAAGAATCTGGTTTTGTACTTCCGACAGTTCCTGGAACTTCTCCCGATCTTTGATGGTCCCCTTCAGGCGTCGCACGACCCCCTTCTCCTGGACCATCACCGACGGAGTCTCGTCGGGCAGCGCCTCGCGGACCTCGTACACCTGATTCATCTGCGCCTCGGACTGCTTGAACCGGGCGGCAAGCTGGTCGGCCTCGCGTGAGGCCCAAAAGATTCCATTCCACAAGACCAGGCCAAGTCCGGCCAGGACCGCCTCGATGACGAGGCCCCGACGAATCCATCGCAGTGCGCTGAGCGAATCTGTCACCGTCAGTTCTCCAACTTCGGATTGACAAAACCCGCTCATGCCTTGGTGGCGGGTTGGTTCAAGGGAACCCTAACGAGAGGCGCGTTTGGGCCCCTCTGATGTTCTGGTTGCCGACGACTCCGAATGACCATCGCATGCACCGTTTTCACTGCTGGCCAGTAATCTTCCGCCGAGCAGTCGCCGGCCCTGACCGGGAGCCCAATCGCAATTCAACGGAGAGAATGTTAGAACGTGTCGTGTTCGTGGAGAATCCCTCCAGCCGGTTAGGGTAGTCTCGTCCGCAGGTCTTTGTAAGGACAGGACCCAGGGCCCATTCGATTGCTCCAGGAGATCACCATGCTGTTTGTTGAATTCGCCAGACGCATTGGCCTGCTGTTGCTCTTCGTGACCAGCCTGTCGGCTGTCGGACGCGCGGCCGAGCCCGGGTTCGACGTGGTCGTCTACGGCGGGACGGCGGGCGGGGTCGCCGCGGCGGTGACGGCGGCCCGGGCAGGGCGCACAGTCATCTTGATCGAACCCTCCGCTCATCTGGGAGGCATGTCTTCGGGCGGTCTGGGAGCCACCGACATCGGCAACAAGTCTGTGATTGGCGGTTTCGCGCGGGACTTCTATCGCCGTCTGGGAAGGCACTATGCCCAGGATACCGCGTGGAGCTTCCAGAAACGTGCCGACTACAAGAGTGGAAGGCAGCAGGGTGGCGAGGCCGAAATGTGGACTTTCGAGCCCCACGTCGCCGAACGCCTCTTTCACGAATCGTGCCAAGAGTCGGGGGTCACGGTGCTGCTCAACGAGCGGCTGGACCTCGTTCGCGGGGTCGCCAAGAGCACGGCGCGTCTGCGCTCGCTGTGGCTGGAGTCCGGGCGGGAAATCGTGGGAAGGGTCTTCATTGATGCCTCGTACGAGGGAGACCTGATGGCCAAGGCCGGTGTGGCCTACCACGTGG
Source organism: uncultured Planctomycetaceae bacterium (assembly GCA_903861195.1). Classification (GTDB taxonomy): domain Bacteria; phylum Planctomycetota; class Planctomycetia; order Planctomycetales; family Planctomycetaceae; genus UBA10511. The sequence continues at coordinate 20,468 of CAIOTJ010000151.1, forward strand.
GCCGCGAGCCGAACGCCACCTATGGTGAATCACTCAATGGCGTTCAGACGGCCCAGGCCACCAAGCATCAGTTCAAGGTTCCAATCGACCCCTTTCGGGAACCCGGAAATCCCACCAGTGGCCTGCTCTTCGGAATCCATGCGGGAACACCGGGGCGTGACGGGACCGGAGACCGGCGCGTGCAGGCTTACAACTTTCGCATGTGCCTGACCGACGCTCCTGAAAATCGCATCCCGTTTCCGAAACCCCACAACTATCGTCGCGAGAATTACGAGTTGCTGCGGCGGTATATCGAGGCCGGTGTCTGGGATGCGTTCTGCTCCAACATTCCCATGCCCAACCGCAAGTCCGACTGCAACAATTGCGGCGCCTTTTCGACCGATTTCATCGGGGAGAGTTACGACTATCCCGAGGCTAACCATGCCCGTCGCGCGCAAATCGTCACGGCTCATGCCGAGTATCAGCAGGGGCTGATGTACTTTCTGGCCAACGATGAGCAGGTTCCCGCGAAGATCCGCACCGAAGTGTCGGCATGGGGCCTGTGCCGCGATGAGTTCACAGACCACGGCGGCTGGTCCCACCAGATTTATGTGCGGGAAGCCCGGCGGATGATTTCCGACGTCGTCATGACCCAGCATCACTGCCAGGGACGTGAGACGGTGCCAGACAGTGTCGGCATGGCTGCCTACACGATGGACTCGCACAACGTGCAGCGCTACGCCCAGGGGGGACGGGTCTTCAACGAGGGGGATGTGCAGGTCGGGGGATTTCCTCCCTATCCCATCTCTTATCGCGCGATCGTGCCGCGCGAAGCCGAGTGTCCCAACCTGTTCGTCCCCGTTTGCCTGGGCGCGTCGCATATCGCCTATGGCTCGATTCGCATGGAACCGGTCTTCATGGTGCTGGGGGAGTCGGCGGCGCTCGCGGCCGATTTGGCCCTGCGCGATGACATCCCGGTCCAGCAGGTTCCCTACGCGCGCCTTCGCGACCGTCTGCTTGAAGCCCGGCAGGTGCTCCAGGGTCCCTGAATTGCCAGGCCCCCCCGGACATGAAGCCACCGCCGAGCCTTGCCAGTCGACCCTGGGGCGGTGGCCGGTTAGACTCGCCGAAAATTCCTGGTCTCCCCCTGTTTCGGAACACGTCTCGATGCGCTCTTTCACCCTGTGCCGTCTTTCGCTTTGGTGCCTGGTGTTGATGCTTGGCCTGCCCAGCTTCGTACGGGCCGATGACGAGGCGGAACTCGCCCGCTACCGGACGGCGGGACTCTCGGGAGGCGATCCACTCCGGGGGCGCCAGGTGTTTGAATCCAAAGCGTTGGGGTGCCAACGCTGCCACGCCTTCGGCAATACTCCCCGCCTCGCCGGTCCCGATCTTTCCGTGGTGGGAGACAAACTCTCGCGCCCCCAACTGGTGCAGGCGATTCTCGAACCCAGTGCCAATCTCCATCCCGATTACGGCACCCTGGTGATCCGCACCCGCGATGGCAAAAGCCACTCCGGGGTGGTACGCCAACGAACGGCCGATGAATTGCAGCTTTACGATGCCGAGGGAAACCTGCTGCGATTCTCCAGCGACAGCATTGACGACGAGCAGCGGTCCGCGACCTCGTTGATGCCCGCCGGACTCTGGAAATCTCTCACAACCGCGCAATTCGTCGATCTGATTGCCTACCTCGGCAGCCTGAAGCAGGCGGGGCTGGCCGAATCGATTGCTGGCCTTCCCAAAACCATTCTATCGGTCACCCGGCCAGCCACGCTCCGTCCGCTGCATGCCGAGTCGGTCCGGTTCGACAACCCCGTCTGGATCCACGCCATTCCCGGCCGCCCCGGCGAATATGTCGTGGTCGAGCAGAAGAGCCGGCAGATCTGGCGCTTCGATGAACGGCATCCCGAGCGCAAGGGTGAGCTCTTCGTGGACCTCTCGCAGGAATCGACGACCGGCGAATTCGATGGAGTCGTCTGTCTCGCCTTTCATCCCGACTTCGCCAACAACCGTCGCTACTTCGTGAAGTATCACCTGCGAAACCGCGGCAGTTTCTTTTCTCCCGTCATCGTCGAACGGGCGGCCACCGCCGACCTCGCCCGCGATGCCGGCCAGCCCTCGCGCATGATCCTGCAGATCCACCAGGCGACCGATCTGCACTGGGGAGGAATGATCGCCTTCGGACCCGAGGGCCACCTCTACATTGGGGCTGGCGATGCCGGTCCGCAGGATGACCCGGAAGGGCACGGCCAGGCCCTGGCCGACCTGCACGGTGCGATCCTGCGAATCGATGTGGATCATCAGGACCCCGGACTGAACTACGCCATTCCGGCCGACAATCCCCACCGCGAGAGTCCCGCCGGGGCACGTCCGGAAATCTGGGCCTCGGGATACCGCAATCCCTGGCGGTTCAGTTTCGATCCGGTCACCTCCGACCTGTGGGTGGGCGATATTGGCCAGAATCTGTTTGAAGAGGTCTCCATCTGCCGGCGCGGTGAAAATCATGGCTGGAACGTTTACGAGGGATTCCTCGGTTTCTCGGATCAGTACCGAAAGGAAGGGACGGCCTTCACGCCGCCGATCTTCTCGTACCGGCGCGAGTATGGCGTTTCGGTGACGGGGGGGTATGTCTATCGGGGTGACCGCAGTCCGAGTTACGGTGGCACCTATGTCTGCGGCGACTTCGAGTCCCGGCGAATCTGGGCCCTCACCCAGGACAATCGCCAACTCACCGTCGTCCGGCAGATCGGCGTTTCTCCCCAGCGCATCGCCTCGTTCGGCTTGGATCACTCCGGCGAAATCCTGGTTGTGGGATATGAGGGAACTCTGTACCGCCTCGATCTCTCGGACTCGGACTTCGCAGCGGTACCCCTTCGAACGATCAAGATTCGCCTCCGTCACCAGGGCGAAGCGGCAGCCGCCCGCATCACGGCCACCGGCTTGGATGACGTGTCGTACGCCCCACGGGGATCGATCGTCCGCAAGACCAGTTCCGGACAACCCTATTTCTATGCCGCAGGGGAATTCGAAATCGAAACCCCTCCCGGTCCAACCCGTCTGGAAATCCAGGGAGGACTCGAAGTGGTCCCCCAGCACGTGGTGGTCGACTCGCGGGAGGCGACCGAGCTGACCGTGGATCTGAGATCGTGGATCGACCTCCCCTCCGAGGGGTGGTATGCCGGAGATTCGCACGTACACCTGCACACCGGCGGCCCTTTCAAGGTCACTGCGGCCGATGCGTTGGTGGCCGCCCGGGCCGAGGGAATGCACTTGATCAACCTGTGTGTATCGAACAACGTGGGGGACGACATCCGCGATGCCGACCTGATCACCGGCCGTCCCGACCCCGCCTCGGGCAGTCGCCAACTGCTGGTGTTCGGCGAAGAAATGCGCAGCATGATCTACGGACATATGCAGTTTTTCGGCATCCGCCAACTGGTCACGCCGCAGTACACGGGGTTTGACAACACCCCCTTCTTCCGCGACTATCCCGCCAACTTCACGATGGCCGCGGAAGCCGTCCGGCAGGGAGGCGTGGTCACTTATGGGCACCCGCTGTTTACCGGGCAGCCCTTTCCGTTCGAGGACGATCTCGCCAAGCCCAACGGGGCCGCCCGCGAATTGCCGGTCGACGCCATCCTGGGAGTGGTCCAGGCCATCGACCTGATGTCCTACAACAGTGATGAGGCCGAATCGACCGCGCTGTGGTACCGGTTGCTGAATTGCGGCCTCAAACTCTCGGCCTGTGTGGGAACCGACGCCCTGCTGGACCGTTCGACCGACCCTCTGGGGGGAGACCGGGTCTACGTTCAGACCGCAGGGCCCCTCACCATGGAGAGCTGGCTCGACGGACTCAAAAATGGCCGCACCTTTGTGACCAACGGTCCCATCCCCCGCTTACAGGTCAATGGAGCCGGTCCGGGGGCGTCGCTTCGACTCGGGGCAGGGGAGAGTGTGCGGGTTTCGGCCTCGGTCGAGAGTCTGGTTCCGTTCGACACCGTCGAGCTCATCCAGAATGGCAGGGTCGTCTCGCGTCACGAAGTCGTCCTGCCGCAGACCCCGGGGGGGCAGCGGGCGGAGGTGGCGATGGACCTGCCCGTGGAACGGAGTGGCTGGATCGCGCTGCGAGCTTCCGGGCCACGGCACCGGACGGTGTTCGACGGCCCCGCATTCGCCCACACCAGCCCCGTGTGGCTGCAGAGGGGAGACTCCCCCGTCACCAGTCCCGACGATGCACAATTCTTCGTCGAGTGGATCGACAAGCTGATCCAGGTCCTCTCGGCCCGCAATCGATTCGAGACGACCGAAGACCGCCTGGCCGTCGAGCGGCTGTTCCGCCAGGCGCAGGACCGCTACCGCCAGCAGCTCAATTCGCGGTAACCCCACGTGGCCACCGGCCAGTTCAGTCGACGTCGAACACGAAGAGGTCGCATTCCCCATCCCGGGTGGAAACGGCCAGCACACTGCGTCCGTCGGGCATCCAGGCGGGATAATCGTCGCGCCCGGGATGCCGGCTGATGTTGCGCGGGTCGCTGCCATCCGCATTCATGACGAACACGTCGCTGTTCCCGTCGCGCACGCTCACGAACGCCAGTCGTTTCCCGTCGGGTGACCAGGCGGGCCGCATGTCGCGCCCCGGCGACTCCGTCAGCCGACGGACATTCGAACCGTCGGCATCCATCACGTAGATTTCGAAGTTGCCATCCCGGCTCGAGCCAAACGCGATCCTGCCGCCATCGGGAGAACACGCGGGCCAACAGTTGGTGCCGGCGGCCCGCGTCAGGTATTGCAGATCCTCGCCCCGACGATTGACCGATGCGATCTGGTGTCCCTGCACATCGGAGATCCCAAACACAATCCGGTCGGATCCCGGCAGGAACGAGGGATTGCGGGCGGTCGCTCGGGCTTCTCGCGGTCGAAACTCCACCGTCTCGCCCGTCGCCACCCGCTGAATGACCAAGACGAGTTGGGGACTCCCCGCCGACATGGCATGGCAGTGCCACATCCCGTCGGCACTGTAGGCCGGGTCGAACTGATGGGCCGCGACCGCCGGCTGAAGCCGCTCGACCTGACCGGTTTCCGGTTTCAGCCGAAACAGCGCGACCAGGTTCGGATTTTCGTGCCTGGCAAACACCATATCGCCCGCGGAATTCAGTACGACCGGGGCCAACTTCAGCGTGCCGTCGTAGGTCAGGCGACGCGGCTCGCCCCCCCAGGCACCGGTTGATCCCAGGGAAAAAAGCACCAGTCCGAGCCCCACCAGGGCCTGGCCGCAAACCCGGCTAAAACAGCTCATCAATCACCCTTCCCTCACGCAGCACACCCAGTTCGGCCCGCAGCTCGGTGTTGATCCCCAGGCGATCCAGGATGGTGGTGCCCACCATGGCCGGGGTAACGGGACGGCTCACCGGATATTCACCCCGGGGGTCGCTTTCGCCAATCACCCGGCCCGGCTGCACTCCCGCCCCCGCCCACAACGAGAAATAACACTGGTGCCAATGATCGCGCGAACCGATCGCGTTGATGCGCGGGGTCCGGCCAAATTCTCCCAGGCAGACCACCAGCGTGGTCTTCAGCAGGCCCCGCTGCTGAAGATCATCGAGCAGGGTGGTGAAGACCTGGTCGAGCAGCGGACCGTGCCAGTCGGCCAACAGCCCGAAATTGTCGGCGTGCGTGTCCCATCCATAATCGGAGAACGGATAGAGCACCTCGACGAACTGGCTCCAATTCACCTGCACATAGGGAACTCCCGCTTCGACCAGGCGACGGCCCAGCAGA
>CAIOTJ010000152.1 GCA_903861195.1 uncultured Planctomycetaceae bacterium
CGGTCAGCACCAGTGTCTCAGCCACCCTTCGCCAGAGAATGCGCACAAATCCCTCCGCCAGCCACAGCAGGGTCGCCAGCCACGGGATCATCAGCAGGACCAGATCGCTGACTTCCAGCAAGAGCGACAGTCCCCCCACCCCGACCAGCAACAGACCCGCCGCCTGACGCAGCATCCACAGCCAGTCGGCGTGGGGGGCCGACAGCGGGATGCGCTCCATGCGAGGCTCCAGCGGTCGCCGCAGATCGAACCACGCATCACCGCGCGTGACCCCGCTGCAGCGAACCTGGCAAAAGGCGATCCAGGCCAGGCCCGTCAGCAGCGTCAGCCAAAAGCCAAAGACGACCTGTCCGGTGATCCACCGCAGCCACAGCCCGGAGAATCGCTTGCCGAACAGTTCGGGCTCGATCCGGGGGTTGGGGAAATGGTCCCCCGGATCCCACCATTCGGTCGGAACCAGGGCCAACACGCAGATCCCCAGCAGCGCCAAGGAACCGACTCCCAGCAGCAGCCTCAGGGTCAGTTCGCCCGCCGACTCGCGCCCCAGTTGACCCGCAGTCGCTTTCCCCAGCCGTGGTGTCGATGTCCGACCCGGTGAGCCGGGAGCTGAATCTTCGGCTGTCGCTCGCTCTCCCTCGTCAGCAGCAGCCGGCATGGGAGAGCGTCCAACAGCAGAGCGGAATCATTTGGCCGGGGCCGCCGCGGCCGCTGGCATCTCGGGCTTCGGACCGAGATCGTAAATCCGCAGGGTCTTGTCGAACAAGGCCACCGCGACCCGCAGTCCATCCGGGTGCAGCGCCATGTCGTAGGCCACCCCCGGCAGTTTCACATCCGCGAACGACTTCTCTTCTTCAAATTTCCAGAACCACAACGCCCCGCCGTTCCCGCCCCCCGCCGCCACCAAAAACGGCTCGGTCGGATGGAACCGCAGTCCGTAGACACTCCCCTGGAAGTTCTCCTTGGGCTTCATCACCCGCAGTTGCTTTCCCATCTCGAAGTCGAACAGCACGACCGCGGGAATGCCCACCCCGGCGAAGGCGTTGCTCACCTCGGTAATGCCCCCCACCGCCAGCAGCTTGCCATCGGGCGAGAAGTCAATCGCCCGAATGCCCCCCACATCCGCCTGGAACCCCGCGTCGTACTTCCAGAGCACCTTGGCGTCCAGATCACGCACGTGGTTCCACGAGCCCACTTCCCACTGCTTCAAGACCCCCACGAGGTCTCCCGAGACGAGGAACTTCCCCGAGGGATGAAACGCCACGTTGTAAACGTGCCGGTCATGACCGGGCAGTTCCTTCACCAGCGACCCATCGGCGGCCGACCAGACACGCACCATGTTGTCGTTGCCGCCGGTCGCCACCAGCGTGCCGTCGGGGCTCACCGCCACCGCCCGCAGGTATCCCTTGTGCGCGGGAATCGCCCGCACCACCTTCGGCGTCGTGTCGAGGTCCGACCACCAGGTCAGCTTCCCTTCATGCCCCCCCGCGACCGCCTGGTTCAACGGCGCAATGAGCTGCAGCGTGCCCACCCAACTCGAATGCCCCGGCTGGTGCAGCGTCGGGCCGGCAATAACGTCCCAGCGATGCAGGTTGTTGTCTTGCGCCCCGGCGAACACCTGCGTTCCCTGCGCGTCGAACTTGCAGGCGAGATACGGCCGGTCGTGCGTCGCGGTGTTCAGCAGCCGGGCCCCCGCCGGGTCGGGCTTGATCGGCCCCTTCTCCAGCAGGGCCACCCGTTCCTGCGCAATCTTCAACTGCGCCTGCACCGCTCCCACCGCCGCGTCCGCCGCCCCTTTGGCCTCGGTCGCCGGCTTCACCGCCGCCTCGGCCGGTGGCACCTTGGCATCCGCCTCGGCTTTCGCCGCGTCGGCCGCTTTTTTCTTTTCGATCGCCTCGGTCAGCCCCTTTTCGGCCGCCGCCTTGGCCTGCTCGGCGGCGGTCACCGCGGCGGTGGCGTCGGTCACGCCCTTGTCGGCCGCCTGCTGCGCCGCCTTCGCGTCGGCCACTCCCTTCATCACCGCCTCAAGTTGCGCCTGGCGCTCGGCCACGCTCTTCGCGGTCACCTCGACCTGGGCCGTCCACCGCACCAGATCCTTCCGGGCAAATCCCAGCGCCGGGTGCTCGGCGGCGGGCGGAGTCGTTGGTGCGGCCGCCGCGGCCTGCTCCTGGGCTGAGGCGGTCGTCGCGAACACGCCCCCCCACACCAGCAGCGCCCCGCAAACGCCGAGGGCCAGGTTCTTCACACGCCGCAAGAGACAAGGCACAGACATGGCAGACCGCCCCGAACTTCATTCGCGAAAATCCGGGCTCGCCAGCGCACGGCGCGGCCCGGGCCAAACAGACCAGCACTCGACCGCTTACGCCAACACTTCCGAGATCGCCTCGGTCTTCGGGTCGGCCTTGTTGAAGGGACGCCCCTCGTGCCAGAACGCCTTCGAAGAATCGAGTCCCACCGCCTTGTAATACGTGTGGAACAAATGCCCGCCATTCACCTCGCGGTCGCTCACGGCGGTGCCGTTCTCATTGGTCTTCCCGACCACCGCTCCCCCCTTGATCCCACACCCGGCCACCACCACCGACCACGCCTTGCTCCAGTGATCGCGTCCCACCAGGTGGTTGATTCGCGGCGTCCGGCCGAACTCGCTCATCACAATCACCAGCGTGTTCGCCAGCCGGCCCCGCTCGGCCAGATCCTGAATGAAGGTCGCAAACGGCCGGTCGAATTCCCCCAGTTGCTCAATGTGGAAGTTGAAGTTCTCGGAGTGGGTGTCGTAGTTGGTGTGCGTCACCTTCGTGAACGTCACCCCCGACTCGACCAGTTGCCGGGCCATCAGGCAGTGCTGGGCGAACTCCCCCTTGCCGTAACGTTCCTTGTCGGCATCGGTGATCTTCGTGAAATCGAACACATCCTTCTTCGCCAGCAGTTGGGCCGTCTGCTCGAACGAGCCGTTGTACGCCTCGGTCTCGGCCTTCGCCCGCCCCTGGACAAACCGCCCCGAGAGCTTCGCCCGCAACTCGCGCCGCCGACGGTCGTGTTCCTCAACCAGGCCGTCCGGCAGCTTCAGGTTCGCCGGGGGATTCGTGCCGCTCAGATTGATCGGGGCGAACTGCGGCCCCAAAAACGACGGCTCCGACGTCGCCCCCCCGCCGTTGATCGTCAGGTAGCCCGGCAACGGATTGCTCGGCGTCGTCAATTGCTGCGCGAAGGCCGAGCCCAGACTGGGGTACTGAAAGCCCGGCGTCTCGCGGTGGCCGTACTGCATGATGTACGCCCCCTTGCCGTGATCATCCTCGGCCGTGTTCACCCCGCGAATCACCGCCAGGTGATGCGCCTGCTGCGCCGTGTAGGGGAGCAGTTCGCAAAAGTGCGTTCCCGGTACCGAGGTGGGAATGGTCAAAAAGGGGCCGCCCGTGTCGGTCCCGGGCTTCGGGTCCCACGTCTCCAGTTGGCTCACTCCCCCCGCCAGGAAGAAGACCACCACCTGCTTCTGCTGGCCCGCCAGCGCCTCGGCCCCGCTGGCCGCGGTCATCCCGGTGAACCCCACCGCTCCCATCGCCCCCACCCCCGTCTGCAAAAAGCCCCGGCGGGAAAAGTGGGCGGCCGATCCGCAGGCACGACGATCTCGCATGGCACAACTCCGGGAGACGTGAGGGTCAGGTGAAGGACTCAAAATCGGGTTGATGTGTTGGGTGTCCCGCAGCGGCGCTGTTGTCCCTCGCGGGCACACAGGCCGGGAACGCAGGCATCAATGGTTGAAGCGGAACTCGGCCGAAGAGACCGTCCCCCACACCAGCTCGTAGAGCAGGGCGGGGCGGGCCTCGGCGGGTGCCCCGGCCAGGAAGGCCTGCACGTCGGCCTGGTCCTCGGCGGTCGGCAGCCGGGTGAGCGTGCTGAGGAACAATTCTTCGGCAATCGCGGGAATGTTGTCGGCCGGCAGCTTCAGCAAACGGTCCA
>CAIOTJ010000153.1 GCA_903861195.1 uncultured Planctomycetaceae bacterium
AGCTCAAGACAGCAAAGGTCTTCAATTACGAGTCAAAGAGCAGCTACTCCATTCGGATTCGGACGACCGATCAGGATGGCCTGACGTACGACAAAGTCTTTTCGATTTCAGTCTCCGACGTCAACGAGGCCCCCACAAATCTCGTTTTGTCGGACACCACTCTTCCCGCGAATCCCGCTGTGGGCACAGCAGTCGGGACCTTCGCCTCCTCGGATCCCGACGCCGGAAATACATTTTCCTACACGTTGGTCTCCGGCAACGGCGACACCGACAACTCCAGCTTTGCGATCACGGACGGCATACTCAAGACAGCCGTCGCCCTCGACCTGGTGACCAAGGGCAGTTATTCCATTCGCGTAAGGACGACTGACCAAGGGGGCCTGACCTACGACAAGACCTTCACGATCGAGGCGATCACCGCCGATCTGTCGCTCACACTCACCAACGAGTCATCCAGAGTCATTCCTGGTACTTCAACCACCTATACCCTCACCGTCGCCAACAGTGGGCCCAGTTCCGTCACAGCGGCCTCTGTGACGGACGTGCTGCCAGCGGGAACGACATTCCTCAGCGGCTCGGCCGGTGTCTCTTATGACTCGGCGACTCGGACTGTCAGCTATGTCACGGGAACACTCGGTGTCTCCGCGAGCGAGTCGTTCACCATCACACTGGCGGTCGATGCCGCCCTCATTGGAACGCTGACCAACACAGCCAGTGTGACCGCAACGGGTGTCATCACAGATCGCAACTTGGCCAACAATACTGCCCGGGATAGCGATGCGCTGACTGCCCAGGTCGACTTGTCGGTGTCGAAGAGCAATGGAGCGGCATCTGTCATCCCCGGCACGACAACGACGTACACAGTCACCGTCACCAACAGCGGTCCGAGTTCGGTGACCGGTGCGACCGTGACCGATGTCCTGCCGATGGGGGTCACGTTTGTCGGCGGCTCCAGCGGGGTCGCCTACAACGCCACCACTAGAACTGTCAGCTATGTGACGGACACGATTGGTTCCTCGGCCAGTGAGTCGTTCACCCTCACCGTGTCGATCGATGCGACGCTGACCGGAAACCTGCACAACTGTGCGACAGTCACACTGCCGGCTGCCAAGGTGGGACAGATCACAACGTGGGGTTGGGACAGCGACGGGATGATCAGCCAGACGCCGACCGGCACCGATTTCGTCGCCATCGATGCGGGTCTGGCCCTGCGGGGTGACGGATCGATCGCATTCTGGGGGGACAGCACCGCGGATTGGGTGTCGAAAGCTCCCCAGGGATCGGGTTATCGGGCAATTGCCCGCGGGAGTCAGGCCGGATATGCCCTGCGAGCGGATGGCTCGGTCGAGGTGTGGGGCTCGAATGGCACGAGTCAGATCTCGGGAGCACCAACCGGGAACGGTTACGTGGCGATCGCCGCCGGGGAGGGGCAGGCGTATGTCCTGCGTGCCGACCGCTCGATCCTGGGCTGGGGTAACAACGGTTATGGCCAGGCGACCAACACTCCCCAGGGGACCGGCTATCGCCAGGTGGTGGCCGGATACGGCTACGGCGGTGCACTCAGGGCCGATGGGTCGATCGTCGTCTGGGGGCTTGATACCTGGGGCCAAGTCAGCCAGACGCCACAGGGAACCGGCTTCAAAGCGATTGCCGCCGGCGGTCGATTCCTGTTGGCCCTCCGTGACGATGGATCGATCGTGGGCTGGGGCGAGAACACTGGTGGGGTCGTCAGTAGCATTCCTTCGGGAACCGGCTTCGTGGCGATTGCGGCGGGAGCCCGTCATGGAATCGCACTGCGACCCGACGGATCGCTGTTGACCTGGGGGGATTCAGGAGCGTGGTATCACACGCCGACGCAGTCTGGGTTTTCGATTCTTTCATCGGCCTCTTGGACGGGGATGGCGATCAAGCCGACTGCCGATGCTTTGGTCGACACCGATACGACCAACAACACGGGATGTGACGACGACCCCCTGACGCCCCACGTCGACCTGTCGCTGACGAAGTCCAACGCTTCAAGCACCGTCGTGCCCGGGACCTCGACGACTTATACGGTGACCGTCGCGAACAGCGGTCCGAGCTCCGTCACGGGAGCAACCGTCACCGATATCCTGCCAACAGGAACGACGTTCGTCAGCGGCTCGGCCGGCGTTACCTATGACTCAGCCACGCGGACTGTCAGTTACGTGACGGGATCACTCGGTGCCGCGACGAACGAGACGTTCACCTTCACTTTGGAAGTCGATGCGGCCCTGACCGGCACCCTCATCAACAGCGCCACAGTGACCGCTCCCGGTAGTGTCA
>CAIOTJ010000154.1 GCA_903861195.1 uncultured Planctomycetaceae bacterium
CAGCCAGAAAGAGTTCGACCAGCAGATGGAAGTGCTGGTCCGCCAATACCTGCGAAAAGGCCCCCCCGATCACCTGCACGGCTTCCTGCAATACAACTTCGACCAACTGGTCCAGCGGCATGGCCGGGTGGTGGGCATGAAAGCCCCCATTCCGAAGCTGCTCCCTCTGCCGAAACGCGCCTGAAGGGGACTCGGCACCGTCGAGGCCCTTGTCCGCCGGCCGAATCCGGACTGCGGATTCGGGCCGATCGGCACTCCCCGCCAGGCTGCCGGGGTTCACCAACCGACAGCGCTCTCAACGTCTCCGTCGAAACCTACTTATCCCCAGCCTTGGGGGCCGGATGATGTTTCAGAAACGCCTCGGCCATTTCGGTCCGGATGCGGGTGGTCAGCTCGCGGGTCAGCAGGTTCGAGTGATCTTTCCCCGGCACCAGCTCAATCACCGCATCACTCTTCAATTGAGCCTGAGACTCCTGCAGCAAACGGGTGGCCCCTTCCAGGTAGAAGGTGTCGGCATCTCCCATGATCACATGCAGCTTGCCAGCCAGTTTCGGGCCCAGCGTGGCCCATTGCGACTCGAGGATCAGCCGGATGTCGTATCTCTTCCACGCCTCGGCCGCCTGCGTGTCGACTTCCCCAGTCTGGCGATTCCAGACCCGTACCGGTCGCCCATCGGCCCCCCGGGGACTGAAGACCGCTTCGAAACTGTGCAGTTGCCCCCCCGGCCCCACCAGTTCTTCCATCCGGTCGAATTCGTCGTACCACAACATCACCTTCCCGTTCACCCGGGCCAGGGGCCGCCTCTCGCCCTGCGGGTCGCGGTACATGTTCTCTCCCGCGCGGTACAGATTGATCTGTTGGAAGTCGCGGAAGTCGACCGGATCGGGAGCGGTGCTCCAGCAGCCGCCAAAGGTGTCGGGATAGGCCACCTGCAGCCAGAGCGTGCTCCAGCCCCCCGAGGAATGTCCTGTCAGAAATCGTGCCGTGGGCTGCGCGATCGTGCGGAACTGGGCGTCGAGGGCGGGAATGAACTCTTCGTCCAGGGCCGTCCCCACCGGGCCGTTGTTGTCTGAATCGGCGAAGACGTGATGCCCCAAGCCCGTCTCGGCATCCAGATACACCCGCAGGAACTCGACTCCCCCGGGGTTTTCTTCGGCGACCGGTTCCTTCCGCAGCCCCGCGAAGTGATTGCCGCCGAAGCCCTGCACGACGAACATCACCGGATACCGGCGGTCGGGCTCGGTGGCATAGCTGGCGGGCAGGACGACACTGCCCCGCTGATGCACCTCGCGGCCGTGGAACTTCGACAGCCGCTCGCTACGCACTTCCAGCAGTTTGCACCAGTCATTCTCTGGGAATTTCCTCGCTTCGACGACCGACTGAATAGTCAGCCTGGCCCCGGCTGGTTGCCCCGGGGGCCCCTCGATCTTGGCCACGGCACTGTGTCCATTCCCCGCCCCCGCACCCACCTCGCGCACCAACGGATTGAACCGGGCGACCGCCTGCACGTTGTAGCCCGTGAGGTCGAGGTCAGACAGCGCCTGGGGATAGACAATCTGGCCGCTGGTGTCTGCGGTGTTGATTCGGAGTGGATCTCCCGGCTTGAGGTTCAGGACATCGACCGCCAGCATCGGGCCGGGATTGAACCAGTTCGGCCCAAACCGGGGCTCACGGTCTCCCTTCGCGAAGAACAGGTAGACCCGGCCGGTGAACGGATCGGTGCGGACGGCGGGGTCGATGGCCACTTCAAAGGAGTACTCGGCTGCGGCGGCCGGCCCGGCCCACAGCAGCCCCCAAAGCACAACGCTCCCCAGGATCAACACCGCAGTTCGCATCCAGTTCCGCACCACCACTCTCCCGCCCCGTTGCCAGGGACCAAGTTGCCTCGTACGTGAGATTCGGCCGGTGGACTCCACCGGTCTCCCTCCGGTTACCTCAACTCCGCGCGACTACGCCCCCTGCAGGGCATCGAGCCGTTTGACGGCGTCGCGGTAGGTGTAATCGACCTCCAAAACCTTCTGGTAATACTCTTCGGCTGCCTGCTTGTCCTGCAGCTCTTCGCAGAGCCGGCCCAGCGAGTAAAACAGATCTTTGAAGAGCTCGGGCTGGCTGTCGTGGTTGACCTCGGGAATGGCCGCCTCGAACTGTCGGCGGGCGAGTTGCGCCTTCTTGTCGTAGGCGAAGCATTTCCCCAGGTTGACCAGCGATTCTCCCTTCACCCGAGGATCGCTGCGTGACTGCTGCAACAGGGGAATGGCCGCCTGCCACTTCTGCTGCTTCATAAACCGGGTCGCCAGCTCGAATTTCAGCCGCATGTCCTGCGGATAGCGCTCGGAGCGGGCCGAGAAGACTTCGACCTCGCGGTTAAGCAATTCGGCCGCGAGGGCCACCGCCCGCTGCTTCTTCACCTCGTCGGTGGGGGCGGCGCGGAACTGCTCCTTGGCGATGGTCACCGCTTTGGCCATCAGTTCGAGCTGCACATCCTCGAGCACCTCGCGGATGTTGATGTTCCCCCCCGAGGCCTCCAGCGCCTTCTGCAGGCTTGCTTCGGCCTCTTCGAGGCGGGCCTCGCGGCGGTACAGGTCGGCCAGCTTCAGCAGGTTGTCTTTGTTGGTGGGATCCTTCCGGACCGCCCGTTCCATGTCGGCAATGGGGTCCTGCCCGGGGCCCCCGCTCTTGTCTCCCCCCAACCGTCGGGCGACCTCGTGTGCGGCCATGACCCCCGTGGTCGATTCGGCCCCCTCGTAGCCCCCGCGGTCCATCACCCCCTTGGTGTCGAGGGCGGTGATCTTCGACCGCGCCTCGCCGTTGGTCGGCTCGAGCTTGAGAATCCGCCGCCAGCAATCGGCCGCCCGCTTGTATTCGCCCCGTTCCTCCAGCACCACCGCCAGCGACTTATTGATCTCTTTGTTGCCCGGCTCCCGCTTGAGAGCCTCTTCGTAGCAGAAGATGGCGACCTCGGGGAATTCCCGGGCCTTGGCGGCGTCGCCCACATCCTGGTTGAACGACACGTCCCAAGGATTGACCTGCAGCCCCTCTTCGGCCGCGAGGTCGAGCCCCGCCCAATCCTTCGTCATGCGGGCCTTCTTGGTCTTCGTCTTGGACCCCATCGTGCGCATGCCGGCCATCGCCGCACCGGTCCCATTGTTGGCATATTTCTTGTACTCGGCGAACCGCAGCGACTGCCGGTAGGTGAGATTCTCGGGACGCAACTTCACCGCCGTCAGATACATCTGGATGGCGTAGTCCCAGTTCTCTTTTTGAATGGCTTCATTCCCGCGTCGCCAACAGTCGGCGGCCGGCTTCTGTGTGTCACCCGAGCTCATGACGTCCATCCTTCTCTCGCTCGCCACCGGGAACCGGGGGAAGCTGCGTTTACTGGTCAGGCAGAGGACGGAAGTTTACCATAAATCCAACCGACAGAAAGGAACCAGACCCCGCCGATGCCGACCGGAACTGTTTACCTCGTGGGGGCCGGTCCGGGCGATCCCGGGCTGCTCACCCTGCGGGGCCTCGCCTGCCTGCAGCAGGCCGATTTGGTCCTGTACGACGGACTGGTGAACCCGCTGCTGCTGGGCCACTCGCGTGCCCAGGCGGAGCGGACCTTCCGCGGTGAGAGCCGGTCGACCCACACCCTCAAGCAGCAGGAAATCAACGCCCGCCTGATTGCGGCGGCCCAGGCGGGGCAGACGGTGGTCCGGCTCAAGGGGGGAGATCCCTACGTGTTTGGCCGGGGGAGCGAAGAGGCGGCCGCGCTGGCCGCGGCGGGTATTCCCTTCGAGGTGGTCCCCGGGGTCACCGCCGCCCTCGCCGCGGGAGCTTACGCCGGTTTCTCGCTGACTCACCGCGACCACGCCTCGGCGGTCGCCTTCATCACCGGGCATGAAGACCCGGTCAAAGGCGTTTCGACCCTCGATTTCGCCGCCTTGGCCCACTTTCCGGGGACCTTGGTGTTCTACATGGGCCTGGGCAGAGTCGATGAAATCGCGCGGCGGTTGATCGCCTCGGGCAAGCTCCCCACGACTCCCGCCGCGGTCCTCAGCCGCGTGACCACCCCGCATCAGCGAACCGTCACCGGCACACTCGAAACCATCGCCGCCGAGGTGGCGCGGGCCAGCCTTCCGGCCCCTTCACTGATTGTGATTGGCTCGTGCCTTTCTGGACGCGAGGCGATCGCCTGGTTCGAGCAGCGCCCCCTGCTGGGGCAGCGCATCGGCATCTGCCGGGCCCGCGACCAGGCGGCCGAAGTGCTCGACCGGATGCTCGCCTTGGGTGCCGAGCCCGTGGTGATGCCGCTGATCGCGATCGAGCCCCCCGCCGATTTCATCGCGATCGACGCCGCACTCGAGCGACTTCCCTCGTACGACTGGATCGTCTTCACCAGCAGCAATGGCGTGGCCGGGCTGATGAACCGGTTGTGGCAGCGGGGCTTCGATACCCGCCGACTGCACCAGGCGAAACTGGCGGCGATTGGAGAAGGCACCGCGGCCGCCCTGGCCGAGTGGCACCTGCGGGCCGACCTGGTCCCCACGACCTTTCGGGCCGAAGCGCTGGCCGCGGCCTTGGTGCCGCAGGTGGCCGGTCAACAGGTCCTCTGGGCCCGCGCCAGCCGCGGACGCGACGTGCTGCCGACCGAATTGCGTGCCGCCGGAGCCCAACTCGAAGAATTGGTGGTCTATCAGAACATCGATGTCGCGGCGCTGCCGGCAGCGGCCGTCGACCTGCTCGACCGGGGCGAACTCGACTGGATCTGTCTCAGCAGCCCCTCGATCGCACGCCAACTCGCACGGCTTTGTCCCCAATTGACCAAGCCGGCCGAAGGAACCCGCCATCCCCGACTGTGCAGTATCAGTCCGGTGACGACGGCGGCCGCTCAGCAGGCGGGATTGACCATCACCGCGGAAGCCGCCGAGTTCACGTGGGATGGCCTGCTCGCAGCCATCTCCCGCCGCAGCGCGACGCCGTAGTTTTCAGCACTGTCGGCGGCCGTCAGCGCGCTGGCACCAACCCGCGGATGAATTGCGCCATGTGATCGAACGCCTCGCGTCCCTCGGGCAGCAGGGGATCGTGCGACTGGAACACGTGAAACATTCCCTTCCAGATCTCGAGGGTCACCTTGCCGCCGGTCTCGCGAATGCGCCGGGCCACACGGACGGCATCGTCCCGCAACATTTCGTGTTCCCCCGCCTGGATCAGCCAGGGGGGCAGATTTTCGTACTGGGCATAAACCGGCGAAGCCAGTGGATCGCGCGGAGAATGTTTCGGGAGGTAGTGGTCGCGAAACACCGGCATGGTCTTCGCGCTGATGATGGGGTCGTGCACGGTCTGCAGCGACTCACTCTCGAGGGCGAAGTCGGTCACGGGGGAGATGGGAATCGCTCCGAGAGGGAGCGGTTTTTTGCGTTCGCGAAGGGCCAGCACCGTCGCCAGGGTCAGGTTCCCCCCGGCGGAATCTCCCGCGACAAAGGTCGCCCGGGCGGCCGACTCTCCCTCGGGCCCGTGGGTCCGCAGCCAGTCGTGGGCGGCGACGCAGTCATCGAGTCCCGCCGGAAAGGGATGCTCGGGAGCCAGCCGGTAGTCGACCAGCAGCACGGCACACTTCGCCGCTTTCGAGAGGTGCGCGGCCAGCGGCAGGTAAAAACCACCCGAGCCCGAGATAAATCCTCCGCCGTGGATGTAGAGCACCCGCACATCGGTCTCAGCCCCCGGGGCCACCACCCACTCGCAGGGAATTTCTCCCACCTGCGCCTTGGTCAGCCGAATGCCCTCCACGGTGGGCGCACGGCGGCTTCCCATTCCCGCCCGCAGACCGTCGAAGTCGAAACCATTGGTGCCAAACGGCGTGTTCTTCAGCAGCCGTTCCAGGTACGCCTTCCCTTCGGCCGAGACCTCGGCGGGAACTTCCCCCGGCTTCCGGGGCGTGTCCTGTGCCCAGGCCGGGCAGCAAAGCATTATGCCCACGGCCAACCACCACACCCAGCGGACGCCCGTTGGACCGAGTTCTCTCCGCCATCTGGTCCAACCCGATCCCGAGTGAGCGGCGGAAGCATTCGGCGTGTGCCGTGCCAGACTGTTCGTCATCGCGATCTCCTGAGACCTGAATCGGGCTGTCACGGGGCGTACATCTCCCCGCAGTCCACTTCTACGCGTCGGACTCCCCGTTTGTCCAGAATCATGGCCCCGATCTGGAGACGCCAAAAAGAGGCGGTCGACCGGGGAAGCTTGGCACGGGGCGAAATCTCAGGTTTCCAACACAACAACCCGCCGACTGCTTTCTGGGAACGCGGCCGACCGACTCTCTATCATTCTCGGATTGAGGAGTGCTGGCTTGGCAGGCTGGGTTCGCCTGACCGAGCCGAGACTGGTCACGTTCCCCGTCGGTCCTCTGGTGAGCAAGTCATGTCGAGATTGTTGCTGCGAATCAGTCTGTTGGTCCCTTTGCTCGCGGCAACCGAGGCGGTACTTCCGCTGGACGCGTGGGCCCAGGCCACAGCGCCGACGAAACCAGCCTCCGCGTCCACCTCTCCAACCGAGAGCCAATCTGAGCCGCGGGAAGAAACCGAGGAAGACCGGCAGGCGCTGCAGGCGGTGCAGGAGACCTTTGGCAAGTCGGTTGTCGAACTGGAACAGCAGTACGAGGGCAAGCTGGCTGAGGCTCCTGAGGCGGTCCGCATGCTGATCGACATTTCTCGCGGCGCACAGATGTTGCCGGGCGAGGGTTGGTTTGGTCCCGCCAAGTCGAAGTACAGCCTCGACTGGCTGTTGGCCCAACATCAGGCCGAGAAGGGGAAACCCCTGGCCGCCGATGACTTCCGGGGTCTGCCCCACTGGCTTGCCCGCATCGACCGGAACAAGGATGGGATGGTGACTCCCGAAGACCTCGACTGGTCGGACCGCAGTCCGTGGGTGCAGCGGGCCAACATGGTGACGCGGTTCTTTCGCCGAATGGATCCCGATGCCGATGGGCTCGTCTCGGAAGGGGAATGGAACGGTTTCTTCCGCCGAATGGCGCAGGGGCAAGATGCCATCGCTCCCGATGACCTGGTCGACGCGCTGCTGGCCGGGACGGGGGGACCGGGTGGGTTTCCCCCCGGCGATGAGCCGTCGCGGAACGTCTTGATGCGCGGGCTGATCGCGGGAGAGATCGGTTCGCTGAAGGAAGGCCCGAACGTGGGGGACACCGCCCCCGACTTTGATCTCCAGACGCACGATGGACGGGACTCGGTTCGTCTGGCCGACCTGCTGGGGAAGCAGCCGATTGTGCTGACCTTCGGCAACTTCACCTGCGGTCCGTTCCGTTCGCAGTACCCCGGGGTCGAGGCGGTCTTCCGGCGGTTTTCGCACGAAGTGACCTTCATCTCGATCTATGTTCGTGAAGCCCATCCCAAGGATGGCTGGAAGATGGAATCGAACACCCGACTGGGAGTCGAAGTCGCCCAGCCCAAAACGTACGGCGAGCGGGTGTCGGTCGCCAATCAGTGTCGCGAGATGCTCAAGTGCTCGATGCCCCTGCTGGTGGATGAAATCGACGATCGGACCGGGAACGCCTACAGCGGTATGCCAGCTCGGCTGTATGTGATCGATCCCCAAGGCAAGGTGGTTTACAAGAGTGGACGGGGCCCGTTCGGGTTCCGTCCGGGCGAGATGGAGCAGGCCCTGGTGATGTGTCTGCTTGAGCAGCACCTGGCCCAGCAGAGAGGTCCGGCGGGAAAACCCACTCCCGCCTCAGAGAAGCGTCCCTAGGCCATGTTGGCGGGGTGTGGAGATCTGGTGGGGGTCCAATCGACCCTGCGCCGCCAGCCACCGCTCATAGCGTCGTTTCAAAATGAAAAACCGGGTGGCTGCCAGCGGAAAGTTGGCAACCACCCGGATCTGTTTCTGTGCGACCACAACCACCGCCCACTGGCGCGCCGCCTGTGGGTGCCTGCTTGTCGACCCCGGCGGGACGTTACTTGCAGCCGTCGTAGTCGACCGTCACGCAACCGTTGCGGTGCGAGCGGATGTCGACCGCGTACTTGCCGTAGTCATACCGCACGTGAGTCCCGTTGCGGTTGCAGGTGACGCGCGGGGGGCAGACGCTCGAGGGAGGAACACAGATCTGCACGGCGACGCAGCGGGGCTGGTCGCACGGATCGCACTTGTCGTCGCGCCAGCAGGGATCCTGGACCATCACCACCATGGGGACCGCGCAGGGATGGACCCGCTTTTCGTCGCGGTAACGCACATTCCTGTAGAGGGGCACTCCACACTCCGCGACACCCACCGGATGACAACCGGGAACCAAGCCCCCGGCAGCATGCCCGGCCGAGCTGGTTGTAGTGACGGCCGCCAGTAACACCAGGCTGGCCACTCCGCTGATCAAGACCTTTTGCATCACTCATCCCCTCCTGAGAAACGGAAACCTGACCTCCGGTCGTGGTGGAAGTGATTCCACGAGGACCGGACAGGAAGACTGGTATCCAACAACCAACCCCTGACGATCTCTCAATAAATTTTAGAGGAATGATCCCCGAAAAGTACAGCAACCTTACCGGTCGGCCAATTCAGGAAAACTGGGGGCCCTGGAGAATCCTGCGGTTTTGGAGGATTGATTGAATCCGCCTTGTCGATTCCCGATAATTCGTTATCGAGACTGGTGCGGCTGGCGCTCGAGAAGACCAGCGATTCATGGGTTGGTCTGGCCATCCTGGACCCCATCACACGCAGCAAGGCGGGCATGCAAGTACAGCACACAGGCGACCGCACGCGGAAACCGGACAGCCAGCCGGGGCCAGCCCCCGACCTGACAACAGGCCGGAAGCCCCACCCCCCGGACCGCATCATCCACTGGCCGCACTGGCCAAGTCCACTTTGGGGCCCGCTGCTGGCCCTCTGTCTGGGATGGGTCGGCGGGGGCTGTTCGCGGCCGGCGACCGAGACGTCGCGGGATGAAATTGCGGTGGACGAACCGGCCCGGTCGGAAGAGGCGACCCCTCGCAAGAAGTCGACCAAGGCCAAAGGGACCGCTCGCAAGGGAGAGCATCGGAAGGGAATTCCTAAAGATGTCTGGCCCGAGGTCTGGCTCGACCGCCCCTCCGAGGTGGCGGCCGAACGGGGTGCTGGACTGGGTGGCGCTGCAGGGGCCCCCGCGACCGCCACCAGCCCGGCTCCAACGACCACAGCCACTACTCCGGCAACCACAACGCCGGCCGGCACGCCGGGAACCGAACCCCCCGCCAGTTCTGCCACGAGCGCCGCCTCCTCCGCCGGGACGGGTGGCTCGTCGAACTGGATCGCCTTGCTGGGTCCCGACGGCTTCGCCGACGAGTCGAAGGCGATTCGATCGAACCTCACCGCCAAGCTGCAATCGGTGGGGACGTTCAATGGGGCGTATCGCGAAATCCAGGTCGATGCGGCGGTGCTGGCCGCCATGGCCCAGATCGCTCCTGACTACAGCGACGCTCCCAGCTGGAAGAAAAACGCCCTGCTGGTGCGCGATGTCGCCGCCGAACTGGGGCGCGAGTCGAACTCGGTCGGAGACAAGTTTTACAAGCCGTCCCGCGAGGCGTACGACAAACTCGACTCGCTGTTGTCGGGCAGTGTTCCCCCCGGGCTGGAAGCAGGCCCTGCGAAGATGCAGTTCGTCAACATCGCCCCGCGGTATCCGTTGATGAAACGGTTCGAACGGGCGCAGACATATCTGAAGGGAAGCGTGAACAACGCCGACCTGTTGAAGAAAGAGGCCGACAAGGTGCAGCGCGAAGCCGGGGTGATCGCCCTGCTGGCGGAGGTGATTCTGAGCGAAGGTTACGACTCGTCGGATGACGACCTGTACCGCGAATTGGTCTCGGGGGTGCGCGAGGGAGCGCTCAAGGTGGTGGCCGCCGCCCGCGACCAGGAGTTCGACGCCTATACGGCCGGGCTCGACCTGATGTACAAATCATGCACGAAGTGCCACTCCGAGTTCAAAAACAACTGACCGGCCGGCCGGGTCTTCCCCGGTTGGCAGACTGCGCGAGACCAGTTCCATGCCCTCCCTGTCGCTGTCGCGTCCTTCCCTTCGTCTCCGTCGCTGGCTGTCGGCCGGACTGCTGGTCGGCCTGGCGGCCGCGGGACTGGCGGGTTGGGCTTCGGATTTGGCCCGGGCCGACATCATCGAGCTGAAGACGGGCCAGAAGCTCGAGGGACAAGTGCTGAAAGAGACCCCCAGCGAGCTGGTGATTGACGTGGGAGTCGACGTGGTTCGCATTCCCATTCCGCAGATCAAGAGCCGGACGGTGGAATCAACGGAAAAGACCGCCGTTGCCAAGACCGACAAACGGGACATTTACAGCACGGCCGATCTCCCTGTTCGCACAGTCAAGGAATTGGCCGAGAAATTCGGCGAGGCGGTGGTGCTGGTGCAGACCCCCAGTGGTCTTGGATCGGGCTTCATCCTGGATGAACGCGGGTATTGTGTGACGAATTACCACGTGATTGAGCAGGAGACCCGCATCGCCTGCACGATCTTCCAGAAGAACGACCAGGGGGAGTTTGTGCGGCGGCGGATCGACGATGTGGCCATCGTGGCCATGAATCCCTTCTTCGACCTCGCGCTGCTGCAGATTCCCGTACAGAAGGACTTCAAGTTCCCCATCACCTATCTGGCGAAGGACAACGAACTCCGCGAGGGGGACGATTGTTTTGCGATTGGCAACCCCCTGGGGCTGGAGCGTTCGGTCTCACAGGGAATCGTCAGCACACGGAACCGGAATTTCAGCGGGATCACTTTCATCCAGACCACCACGCAGATCAATCCCGGGAACAGCGGCGGCCCGCTGTTCAATCTGCGGGGTGAGGTGATTGGGGTCACCAGCATGAAGCTGTTGGCCAGCGAGGGGTTGGGGTTTGCGATTCCGATCGCGTATGTGAAACATTTCCTCGAAAACCGCGACTCGTTCGCCTTTGACAAGAACAATCCCAATACGGGGATCCGGTACCTCGAAGCCCCCCGCCGGCGGAACTTCACTCCCGCCCCGGCCCCCTCGCAGGCGAAGCCGTAACTCGGCGTGCGTGGGAATGACGACGGTGACAGGCTGAACCACCGTTACGAATGACGTTGGTTTGAGCGGCCGGGGTCGACTGACGGCCGGAGCCAAGCGAGGATCGTCGCGCGTTCAAACGGAGGGGCCACGTCGCGGCGATGTCGCTCGTCGCCAAGTCCCGCGGAGAACGCGGGCCTCCGCAAGGTTGGTCGCTCTCCACTTCACGCTGGCCTATTGGATTCTGTGGAGGGCCGATCAGGCGTCTCAGACATCGACACCAGCGGACGTTCACCCGCCTGGCGAAGTTCCCTCGGGTTCGGCTCGCGTGCGCTCTCTTTCGAGCAGGAACAGGGTTGAGCAGGAACCGGGTCGAGCAGGAACAGGACGGCGACCAGGGCTGCCAGGTTTTGGACGGCAAGATCGCATCCGCGCGATTGCCTCACCGAGCCGGCCGAAAATGAAAACAGCCCCCCGGTACTGACATACCGGAGGGCTGTGGAAGAGCGCAAATTCCGGTCGTCTTACAACAACCGGGGGGGGCGGCATTAGCCGATCAATTCCTTGATCGGGGTGCCTCCGTCGGCCAGCTTCATGGGGCGGCCATTCTTGGACGTGTGGACAATGTTGGCGGGAATTCCCAGGGCATGGGCGGCGGTCGCCCAGATGTCGCCGGGGAGATAGCTCTGGCTGACGCACTGGATGCCGTCCTTGTCGGTCTCACCCACCGCGACGCCCCCCTTGATACCGCCGCCGCCGATCATGACCGACCAGCTGGCCGCCCAGTGATCGCGCCCCACATCCTGATTGATGCGGGGGGTCCGGCCGAATTCACCCATCCAGACGATGACGGTGTCTTGCAGCAGGCCGCGCTGTTCGAGATCGGTCACCAGGCCCGAGATGGCCCGGTCGATCACCGGCAGCTTCTGGGTCTTCAGATTATTGAAGACCCCCTGGTGCAGGTCCCAGCCGCCGAAATCAACTTCGACAAAGGGAACACCCTGCTCCACCAGACGACGGGCCATCAGACAGCCCATACCGAACGGGTTGCGGGCCCCCATTCCCATCGCGCCACCGGCGGCATTGGCACCGGTGCCGCAGTACAGGGCGACCGTCTCGGGCTTTTCTTCGTTGACCTTGAACGCATCCATCTGCTGCGAGGTCATCAGGTTGCGGGCCTTCTTGTAGACCTCCTGGTGATCCTTGGGCATCTGGCTGCGAGAGTTCTTGATGAAATCGGTCTCCACGACGTTGAGCATGCTCAGCCGTTGCTCGAGCCGGTTGCCTCCCAACCCCTCAGGCAGCGAAGCATTGCGGATCTCGCCGTTGTTCCCCACCGAGAATGGGGCATGCATCATTCCCAGGAACCCGGGGCCCATGCTGGGGCCCCCGATCGAGATGAACGAGGGAATCTCCAACCCTTCCCGCTTGGTTCCCAATTCGTAGCTGACCACGGACCCGAACGTGGGGTGGATGACCGTGGGATTCGGCACATAGGCGGTATGCATGTAATACCGCCCACGGCCATGGTCGGCCTCGCGCGTGCTCATCGAGCGGACCACCGAGAGGTGGTTCATGATCTTCGCAGTCTCGGGCATGTGCTCGCTGATCTGCAGATCGCCCGCGGTGGAGACCGGCTTGAACTCACCGCCATTCTTCGACCCAGGCTTCAGGTCCCAGATGTCGATCGTGGGGGGGCCGCCGCTCATCCACAACAAAATGCACGATTTGTTGTTCTTCTTCAGGGCCGCGGCGTTGGCCTCGATGTTTTGCAGGAACTGCAGTCCAGGAATGAGGGTGACCCCGGCCGCCAAGTGCTTCAGCAGGTGACGACGGGACATTCCGGCGGATGTCGCGAGCGAAGAGAGATTCATCAGGCACCTTGGACAGAGAAGAGAGCGACAGGCACGAACCCAGTCGCCGGAGTGATGGTAGAGGTCAGTCGGAGCGTGTCGCTGGAAACTGGTGGTTCCGCCCGATCAGTGGATCAGGATGAACTCGTTGGAGTTGAGCAGGGCCCAATACAGGTCCTGGAACGCTTCCAGGGGAGATCGGGCATTCTTCATCACCATGTTGGCTGTCTTCAATTCGCGCTCGGAAGGAACGCGCGTCAGCGTCGCCAGGTAGAGTTGCTTGGCCTTGTCGGCCGGCTTGGCGGGAGAAGTCAACACACTGTGCAGGGTGCTCCCCTGGGCATCCTTCAGAGCGTTCTGGATCAGCTCGCCATTCATCATCATCAACGCCTGAGGAATGGTGCCGTCGAACGACGTGGACTCGTCATTCTCGTCCGTTCCAAAGGTCTGTACAAACTGCTGCAGCCACTGTTGGCGGCGCGATTCCGCCTGCTCCCAGCCCCCACTGGCGGTCTTGTGGGCGTTGGTCGCCACCAGGAGAGAGTCGTACACCTGCTCCACTGTCATCGACTTGATGTAGAGATGGCTGAACATCGGGGTCTCCCCCGCCGCCGGGTCATCCTTCAGGTTGCCGTCGCTGAACCGGCTGGTGAGATTGTACGCCTCAGAATTGCAGATCCAGCGGACCAACTGCTTCAGATCGTAACCCGATTTCACAAACTCTCGGGCCAGCCTGTCGAGCAACTCGGGATGAGACGGCACCTTGTGCGGCCCCATATCGTCCACTGGGCGGGTGAATCCGTAGCCGAACAAGTGCCCCCACATGCGGTTCACCGCCGCCTCGGCCAACTGGGTCTTCTCTCCCGAGACGATAATCGACGCCAGCTCTTTCCGCCGGTCAATCGATCCCTCAGGCGAGACCTCGACGCCGTTGTACTTGGGATAGGCCACTTCCATCACGCCATTGCGGCGTTCGAAGAAGACCGGCCCCTCGAAGTCGGCCCGGGTCAACTCGAAGTACGAAAAGTCCATCCGGCCGGTCTTCTCATTGTACTCGCGATGCTCAACCCGCTGGGCCTGCTTGAAAAAGCTGTTGAACTCCCAGAAGCTGTTTTGCTTCCAGTCGTTGAACGGGTGATTGTGACACTGAGTACACTGCACCTGAATTCCCAGGAACAGCCGGGCACTCAGCGCCGTCGCCGGGACCGCCCCCTCGTTCAAATGCGACAACAGGAAGTTCGTCGCCCCGTTCTCTTCGTAATGCCCTTCGGCGGTCAACAGATCGACAACGATCTTGTCCCAGCCCCGATTCTTGCCGAACGAATTCCGCAGGAATTTCTGCAGTGCCGGCCGGCTGATATTCTGAGGTGTCGCCCGGCCAATCAGCAGATTGGTCCAGATGGTCGTGAAATGCCGGACATACCCCGGATCATTCAACAGATTCTCAATCACCTTGAAGCGCTTGTCCGGAGACTTGTCGGCCACGAACGCCTCGGTCGTCTCCAGGTCGGGAATATGCCCCACCAGATCGAGATGCACTCGCCGCAGCCACTCGCCATCCACGGCCGGGCCTGACGGGACCATGCCGTTCTCGGCCCACCCCTTGCGAACCTGCTCGTTGATGAAGCCGATCAGATCGCCGTATTGCCCATCATAACCAGTGGAGAACGGCTTGGCAGACAAGCCCGCGGCAGGGGAATCCCCCTCCGCCTTGCTGGTCCGCGACCCGTTTCGCCGTGTTGACTCCCGACTCCCCCCCCGCTCCTCGCTACGGCTGGCCGAGGTCTCACGCGACCCAGCCCTGGTTTCCGCAGCAGGATTGTCGTCCCCAGCCACCAGAGACGCTGTCCCCAGATACAACGAACATCCCAACCCCACTGCCAGACTCACCCCTCTGGCAATGGTCAGGCCAACCCTCACCCCAGGTCGCACCGAACACATTAGGTGTTGCATCGCATCTCCTGTCGGTCAGATCAATCTGTCGAAGTGTATCGTTTTGCGTCAGGCAAAACAATGCGCACACAAACGATCTCGAAGACCATTCTCCACCGGTCTCTCCCCCAGGGTGGGACGCTCCCTGTGCCTCGAATCCACAGTTTGTGGAGCGTCCCCCCCTTTGGGGAGTTGAGCGCGACTCACCGCGCTTACCAGAGTGACTGCAGATAGCGTGCCAGTCCAGGAAGAAACTGCGTCGCACAGTCCCCTCGCCCCGACCAATCCCTCACCAGGCCGTGCCGCTGGCCCCCGTTCCATTGGCCCCCGTTCCATTGGCCCCCGTTCCATTGGCCCCCGTTCCGTTGGACCCCGTCACGTTGGCCCTGCTGACGGTTACTCGACAGAGGGGGCGTTGCGTTCGCGGCAGGGCCGGACTGGACCTTCAGATCGAAAAGTCGACCGTACGGCCCAGCAGCCGATCGACCAGATCGCCCGGCAACTCAATCGCTTCCGATTCCGGACGTCGGACGTCGGTCGGATTGATCCCGCAATACATCGCCCACGGCCCCAGATGCCGCCATCGCCCGGCTCGTTTCGGTTCATCGGGCATCACCGGGGTCGTACACCGGCTGCAGCCAATTGTCGAATATCCCTGGTGATGCAATGGATTGACGATCACCTTCTCCCGGGCGATGTACTCGTTCATCTGCTGATCTTCGAAGTTGGCCAGCAGATTGATCCGTACGCTGTTCATCTTCTGATCGAGAGCCAAAATCGGCACATTGCTTCGCCGCTCACCGTCACTGCGTCGCAGGCTCGACAGCAGACCGTCATACCGCCCGGCCGCATTCAGCAGGGGCTGTGATTTCCGCAGCTCGCAGCATTTCAACTGCCCATCGACGCTGAGGTACAAGATCCCCAGTTCCCGTGTCTGGTCCTCCATACTCTGCTCCGGAGACAGAGTGATGACCTCCAACCCGTATTCGCTGGCGATGCGGTCGCGAGTTTGCAGCGTCTCGGGAAAATGCACGCCCGTATCCACAAACAGCACCGGCAGCTTGTGCCCCGCCACACTCGCCATGTGACAGACAACCGAGCCGGCCTGCTGCATGGCCGACAGAATCGCCAACCGCCCCCCAAACATCGACACCGCCCAATCGAGGATCTCACGGGGAGTCCGTTCCTCGAGGCTTTCGTTCAGTGAACGCAGGTCTTTTTGAGTCAGCAACGCCATTCCGTTTCATCCTTCAGGCGGCAGGCTCGGCCCGCCGCACACACACGCAAACCAGTTCGCAACCATCTCAAACCGGCCTCACGGCACGAATCCCGTTCACCCGGGAGGCCAGTGCAGATCCCGCCCCCCCAGCAGGTGCAGGTGCAGATGGTCCACCGTCTGGCCCCCATCCCGGCCGCAGTTGATGATGACCCGATAGCCGTTCTCGGCCAATCCCTCCTGCACCGCCACCCGCCGGACCACCGTTAGCAGATGTCCCAGCAGGGATGAGTCTTCGTCTCCGGCCGCCGCCAGAGCGGGGATCTCCTTCTTGGGGATCACCAGCACATGCACCGGGGCCTGGGGACGGACATCCCGAAACGCCAGGCTCTGGTCGTCTTCATACACAATCTGCGCGGGAATCTCCCGGTCGATGATCCGCTTGAAAATGGTCGGGGCAGGCATGTTCCATCCAGTCCAGTCTCCAGGGAACCCGTCTGGGTTCCCCACCGCTGAACACCCTAGCACATCAGGCGTTTTTTCTCCAAGATCAGCCCCCATCGTCCCCGAGATGCTGTACTTCCAGCCCATTCCTGCCTTGGGCCGTTCCATTGAAAACTGCCCAGTGCAATCGCACAGTTTCAATCTCTTCACGTTGCCACGCCTCTTCCCACCCCCTCCCGCCCCTCTCCCATGAAGTCCCGCGACGTGCCTGGTTTGCCAGTTCTGGTCTGCAGTGTCCCCCTGTGGCTGGCTTCGTTCAGCCTGTACTCCTCGCCAGCGGCCGCCGCAGACCAGGCCCCGCCCCCCCTCGTGCTCTCGGCCCCCCTCACCCATTCCGACTGGGTGCTCAAAGACAATGTGCCCGGGCTCGATGCGGGACTGGGGGGAGTTCGGCATATGCTCGACATGTGCCGGGCGGCGGGCTGGACCCGCATCTACTGGCGCTTCCTCGACGCTGGCCGCTCCCTCTACCCCAGCCAGTTGATGGACCCCATGGGCCCTCCCGCCGCCGACAGCTATTTCGATCCGCTGCCCGCGGAAGTCGGCCTGTTGGGGGCCCAGAAGAACGAGGCCATCCTGCAGAAGATGCGCGAGCGATACCAGTACGGCACTCTCGACACCCTGGCCGAAGCAGTCCGCTACGGCCATGAAATCGGACTCGAGATCCATGCCTGGCTGTCGCTTAACGAAGACGACCACGCCTGGGGCTGGCCCAGCCGGTACACCCTCGCTCACCCCGAACACCGCTGGCGCCGCCGCGATGGCGAGATGTTCCATAGCCAGCTCAGTTTCGCCTGGCCCCAGGTTCGTGAGTACAAGCTGGCGATTGTCCGCGAGATTCTCGACCGCTACGACGTCGATGGGCTGTTCATCGACTGGATCCGCACCGGCGATGTCCGCGATCCCCAGGTCGACGATCAGGGACATGCCAACTTCGGCTACGAGACCATCCTCATCGAGGCGTATCGGAAGGCCCATGGCGTCGACCCGCACACCCTGCCGAACACCGATCCGCAGTGGGTGCGCTTTCGGGCCGAGCCGCAGACCGAATTCATGCGGTCGTTGCGCCGCGAGGTGAACCGGCTGAAACCCGGACTGCCGATCGCCGCGCTGATCCAGCATCCCTGGGGCTACCGGGGGAACAATCCCCGCTATGCCGACAATGTCCGGGGCCTGCTGCTGGATGTCGCCACCTGGTCGCGCGAAGGACTGATCGATGCCGCGGTCCCGGCGGGCTACTACAAGGACGGCGGGACACCCGAGCAGGCGTGGCGGCACCTGCGCGACGTGCTGGGAGACAAAGTCGACATCTGGCAGTACGGCTGGGTTCCCGGCACCCCCGAGGCCTTCGAGCAGGAGTGGCAACGGGCGCAGAAACTCCCCGCCCGGCAGATCCTCTTCTGGGAGGCCGACTACATCGACAACAACGCCCAGAAAGCCCCGCTGCAAGAGCTGATGCGCACCCGGGCCGCCCCCCCAGCCCGCCGACGGAAGTAATTCGACATCGATCCAGCCCAGTGTCCAACCCCCTCAAACAAGCCCACCGGGAGGAGACGAAGGGGACTTGCTCGACTGGCCCGGGAGTCGAAGCAGAGCAACGCGTGGATCGCCTGAGCCTCGGTGTGGGAAGGTGGGTCCAGAAATCCAATCGTCCCCGATTCAAACCGAATCGTGTCGCGATCGCTCAATCCCCATGAGGGCGGCCCCTGCCGCGGCAGAGTTCGGTTGGATGGTCAATGGAGAGGTCCCCAGGGTGCGCGATGCGCTCTGCTCCGCGCATCGTGCCTGTTCCTCGACCGCGTCGCGACCACACATTACTGCTTGGGCGGAGCGGCTTCGCGGACCAGTGCTCCGTGCTGGTCGCTGAGGATGAGAATCGAAAAACGGCGTACCTCTCCGAGATCGTCGGTGCTGAGGCTCGCGTAGTCGAACCGGCCCCGCAGGTCGGTGTAGCCATCCTTGTAGAACTTGACCGTGCCGTCGGCGTGTTGGGCGTAGACCTTCACGTAGGCCTTCGGGACCGGCCGGCCCCCCTCGGCCTGAGTCACCCGCACCTGGCCATAGTTCTCAATCACCTGGACCGCCAGCGAATGCGCGTAGTACGCCTGCGAGCGCGAGACGCCGTCGGCCAGCACCTCCACCAGCACGTTCTTGTTGCGCAGGGCCGGCGGCAGGGGGATCTTGCGAGAGCCGGAGACTGGCTGCAGTGGCTCCTCCGTCCCGTCGGTCAAAACCACCGTCTGGATCTGGTTCGGTTTGATCGCGCTGAATTGCCCCCGGAACTGCTGCACGAACGGATTGCGGCTGAAGAGCAGTTCCACATCCATCAGGAAATACTGGATCCGCACGCTCTTGAGGTTCTGGTAGTCGAGCTGGAGTTCTCCCGATTCCACCCGGAACTCCAGGGCTGGCTCGGTGGCCGCGAGGGCTCCCTGCCGCTGGTCTCGATCGCGGGGATCCACCACCTCGGCCGTCTTGCCCTCCGCCTCGTCGAGTTGTGCGAGGATAGACCGGAAAGTGTTCCGCCAACGGTCGACCGGATGATCGACATAACGCTGGGCGATGGCCCGGGCCCCGGTCGGCTCATCGTTGAAGAAGTCGAGGTACGCCGCACAGTAGTCATACTGCATCCGGCTGGTGACCTGGTCGGCAATGACTTGGGCAAACATCTCCCGCGCTTCGGACACACGGTCCTGCAGCAGCAGATAGCAGGTGGCGGTAAGGCGGTCGTCAGTCGAGAGCTCGGCGTCGAAAGCCGCCTGGTTGAGCCAGGCATGATACTGTTCGTGAATCCGGTCATTGACGATCTGCCGGCGCTTGCCGAGGGCGTGCGCCCGGGCATTGATGAGCGGTCGGTATTCCAGATGCTCGAAACTTCTCCGTAGCAGCGGGTCAACGATCAACAGCGGGCTGCGCAGCCGTCCTCCCACCTCCTCGATCAGTTCGTCGCAGTGCTGGAGGTATTCCCGCGCGGGACCCACGGCATTGTGCCGGAGCGCGTAGGACCACAGCGTGTGGTCGTAGACATGCCGGGCGGCCAGCCGGGCCACCACCGCCTCGAAGAACTGCGCATCGTGCATCCGCCAGGCGATCTTGCCCAGATTCAGGGCGCTGACGTTGTGCGTATCAAGATACGACAGCACCGCCTCGGGAGTGCCGGTTTGCGAGAGGAAATCCCACGACTCCTCATCCGTTTTGGTCGGTTTGTCGACCACATGGAAGGTGAATGGGGCCGCGAAAGCGAGCAGGTTGTCGTTCCGGGCGACATGCACCGGGAAGTGGGCAAACTCACCGGCTGCCGGGAAGTAGAAGAAGTACTCGACGGTTTGCGTGTGGTACGGCTCGAGGGTGAGCGCGACCGATTTCGTCGCCCGGCCATTGAGGACCGGAATGGCACCCTGCGGAATCTGCAGCAGCACCGTCAGCTTCTGTCGGGTGGAATTGGGATTCGTGATGACGACCTGGCAACCGTAGACGGTGTGCACGAGGAACTCGTCGGTCACGTGCAGGTCGACCTGTTCGCCATCGACAATGCGGTGCCGTTCTCCCTGGCGGAACCAGGCCTGACCGACCAGTACGCGGGAGGCGGCCTCCCGGGCCTCGACTTCACGAATCTCTTCGTGGACGGCAATCGCCGGGACCGGCGACTCGAGGGTCATCTTCGGGCCGTCATATTGAGGGGCCTGCCGGGGTGACTCCCAGGGGAGATCGAGCACAGAGAGGGCCAGCAGCATCTCGGTGAAGTTGCGCGAGGCCTCGGCAAATTGACGCGACACGAACGGCGTGCCGGCCGGATGCCGGGCAAAGTCGCGCCAAAACGCATTGATGGTGACCAGGTCGGCATCCTGCTCGGCAATTCGCTGGTGGTAATAGTTGTTCTCGGCCCATTCGCGCGTGGTTTCCGGCTGGCGGAACAGATCGCGCGGGGCAAATTCATGCAGGCCCGAAGCATCGGCATCGAAGAATTTGAGCGTTGTGTCCTCCGGTGATTTCGCCTCGTTCAGATCGCCGGACATGTCGTTGTCGGCCGCGCGATTTGCGGCGTTTCGTTCGCCACGCCCCAAACCCTGTGTATTCCCGCGCGTGCTCCGCGAGCGGTCCTCCAGTCTCTCGGACAGTTTCTTCGATGCCTTCGCGGCATCAGCGCCAGGCCTTTCACCCGCTTCGCTCTGGCCCTGCTTCTCCCGGTTCCCACTCGTTCGAAAACGCCCCTTGGCTCCCAGCATGCCGCCTCCCAGGCCTCCCATGCCTCCCCCCGTTCCAGCGAAGGGGGCATCGAACCCGGGAACGATGCCATTCGACTCACGACCGACATCGGAGGTTACCCTCTGCTCGAGAATGCCCGTTTCCGACACGAATTCGACGAAGTCACTGTCGAGGGACAGTGCGGACCCCTGCAGCGAGGTCTCGAAGAGTTGCTGTTGCCAGTCGGAATTGGGTGGCAACTGGGCAAACTGGTCAGAGAGGTGGCGGGCCGTCACCGGCCCTTCCCCCGCGATCCGCTGCGCCAGCAGGATCTGTTCGACGACGTTGAGTTGGGCGTGACGCCATGGCTGGCGCCATTCTCCAAGATCCCCGCCCAGCAGCCAGTGGTCGAGAAAGGTCGGGTGCCGTTTGTGGGCGAGATAGGGGCGGATGACCGCCTCGAAGAACGCGGGATCCTTGCGAAAGAGGAAGTAGTTCAGCTCATGGCAGGCATGTTTCGAATAGAAGGTCCGTTTCTCTTCATCGGTCATCTTGGGCCAGGTCAGCAGCGGCGCGAATTCTTCCAGCAGGGGATCTTGAGACAGGGTGCGATACAGACCGTAGACCCGGGCCAGGCTGTCGTACAGTTCGAACCGGCTGGCTGAGGCGTCTTCGAGAACGAAGGGCTTGCCTCCCTCGACCAGCGTCTGCTGCTGCTGCTGGATGAAGTGCCGTCGGGGATCCAACGGTTGCCCGAGCCGCTGGTCGACAATCCGGAGATTCTGCTCGGGGAGGGCCAGGTTGCGGGCCACCACCTGCAGGGGATCGACAGCCACCACCACCAGGTGCTGGTGGGAACCGAGTTCGGCCAGCGGAATCTCCAGAACCCCCTGCTCATTCGGCAGCAGATTCGTCAGGACGACCGCTGCTTCGGCGAGAAAGTCGAGATTGGCGAAGAACGCTTCGGTGGACGACTTGTTCACCGGTGCCGTATCCCCGGGGGCGGCACTGCTCGGTGCGGGATCACCCGCCGCACCAAACTCGTCTCCCCCCACAGCGACCTGCTCTCCGGTTTCGGTCTCCTGGACGGCCCAGGGATTGAGCAGCAGGCTGGGGCGTTCGAGCATGTTGCCAGGCCACTTCCGGCCCCGCTGCCGATTGAGGATGTACGAGTATTCGTCCCCGATCTGCCGTCCAGTCAGGTACAGCGTCTGGACCTGAGAGGGGGTGAAGGCCATGAGCCCCGGGGCCCGCACGCGGGCCAATTGCTCAAACGCGGAGTACTCGGGCTGCATCCGGGAAGCGAACACATGCACGCGCGTGAATTTCGACCGATTCGTCAGCCGTATCCTCAGCTTCCCGGCCTCCGGTTCCAGGGAGGCGATCTGCAGCGGGGCGAGCCGACTGGTCTCCAGCAGACGGGCCGGTCCCACCAACCAGGCCCCCTGTTTCTGGCCGGCCGAGACCCGCAGGCTGATGCGGATGCCAGTGGTCTTGAGCCAGAGATCAAAGTCGCCTGCGGGAAGTCCGGCGATCACCAGCAGGCCATCCTGGAGACGGATGTTCTCGAATCGGTCGGCGACGAAGGTCGTTCCGCGCAGTTCGAGCAACGAGACCTCGGATGGGGTCAGCTTTCCGCCGGGCCCCGGAACAAACGGGACGGTGAATGCTTCGCCCACCTGGGCGTGCAGCGCGGTTCCGGTGGTGAACTGGTCGCGGTCCAGAGACCAGGTGTGACCCGGGCCGTGCGCCCCGGTGGCGGTGATCCATTCGATCCCGGCCAGGGGGCCCAGGTCAATCCGTCCTCCTGGATCGGTCTTGAGCGCGACCGTAAGTGGCGTACGAAAATCATGCTGCTTGAGCACCACCGTCACGGGACGCGCCGCGCGGGGCTCGCCCATCTTGCCCCGCAGCTCGAGCAGGTATCCGCGATCAGACCGGACAAGATGCAGGTCGGCGGTTGAGTCGGACCGCTCAATTCCATTGAGTGCGTACGACACGGTGGCGGCCAGCGGTTGCGGCGCGTTCCCGGCGGAGCGCCGCTTCACGATGCCCGAAAGTGTGAACTGGATCGATGCCAGACGCGTCGGCACGACAATCTCGTGCGCGGTCTCACGATCTTCAAAGAGGGGAAAATCATCGACGAACTGCGTCGCCGGGATGCCGTCGAGGTTGGTCGAGACAATCGTCAGCCGCACCTTTTCGAAGCGCTCGATGGGGACCTGGGCGCTGTTGAGAAACAGCCCCGGCCGCACGACGACCGTGGCCTTCGCCCGTGTCAGCAGAGCTTCGCGGTCGACGTAGAGGCCTGCTTCGAGGGTGTAGTTTTCGCCCTCGTGCCCCAGGAAGTCGAGACACGAGAAGTCTCCGCTGGTCAGGACCACCGGCACCCGTCCGGGAGAAGTGCTGAAGGGAACCACGATCGGAGCGTTGTCGGCGCTGGAATACACTCTCCCGCCCAGCCAGAGGCTGGCGTTGGGGACAGGTTTTCCGGTCTCATCGTAAATGGTGAAGGCCTGACCATTGGCGGTGGTGCGCACCACGTGCTGCAGCCGTCCCTTCCGGATGAGGGCCCGGCTGCTCTGACCATTGCCGATGAAATCGATGACATAGACCCCGGGACGATTGAGCTGGGGAAACTCAAACCGGCGGGTGATCCGGCGGGCAGACGGGTCGTTGTACTGGAATGTCTGCTCGGAACTGGGGACGAGGCCGTCGAGATTGATGTCGGTGTCGATCTCCCGGCCATGCTCTCGGTAGTAGCTCGTGGTGTTGATTTCGAAGACACGAACAATCAGCGTGGGGACATTTTTGACCGCCAGCTCAAGAGAGACCGGCTGCCCGACCGCAAACTCCACCGGGTTGGTCGGCAGAAAGGTGAGGTCGATGCGGTCCTTGAGCTGCTGATACTGTCCGGGAGAGAGCAGGCTGGCCCACTGTTCCGCACTTCCCAGACCGCTGGTGATCTTGGCCTCGGCAAACACCTGCCTGAGATAGACATCGTCGATGAACGGCTCGATTTCCCGTGTGTCGGGGGCCTCCCGGAGGAAAGTCAGCAGGAATTCGCGCACGAGGCGCTCATCGTTGCCGATGGGGGCGAGTCGGGTGAGGCCGTCGTAGTTGTCGTCCAGCCGGCAGGGAAACTTCCGGACCGGCTCGCTTTCGAGAAATTTGCGGGCGGCATACGGGACCGGACGGGGAAGTTTGAGATAGGCGAGGAACCGGGCCTTGTCGGGTTGACCCTTGCGCAGGTCGAACTGCAGTTGGTGATACGCCACATGGGCCTTGAGCGTGTTGTGGGTCTGGTTGAGCCGCCCGGCAAATTGCGCGAGCCGGTCCAGATGTGCCTGCAGCAGCTCCGGCGAGGTGCGCCCGTTCTCTTCGGAGGTGGGGCCCAGCTTCGACAGCATGGTGCGGACGAACGCCTGTTGATTCAATAACCCGGGCTTCAGTCGCAGCAGTTCGTCGAGTTGAGTGCGCAGCAGGAACCTGTGAATGCCCAGGGAACCGAAGCCCCCCGATTTGGCGTGGTCGAGGTCGGCGGCGATCAACTTGACGACGCCGGGCACGTCGGGACGGGTCAGCCGTGAGAGCAGTTCCCGACGACGGTCGGGGGTCAAATCAGAAGAGGTCAGCCAGTCGAGTGCCGAGTCTTCGTATTGGTTGAGATGGTCGGGGTCGGCGGCATTCGCCCGCTCGAGACCGGCTTTGCGAGAGATCAGTGCCTGGTCGAGTTGGGTGGGCAGATTGGGCTCGGCGGTCGGATCTTCTCTCTGATGGGGAAACGAGAGCTTGAGCCGGCGCTGCAGATGCTCGAGGCTCGCCTGCGGGTTACGGGGATAGGTGAGCAGGGCCAGCCGGGTCCGGATCTGCCAGACCCGGGCGGTCTCGCCATGTCGCTGCACCCAGGGGGTCAGCAGGTCCTGGAGCTTTTCGAATCGCTCATGTGCGAGGTGATCGAGGGCGTGGTAGTAGTAGAACTCCTCGGTTCCGGGGATCAGCTGGGCCAAGGCCACCGAGCGTTCGGGGGCGAAGACAAAATCTTCCACGAAGCCGATTTCGCCAGCACTGCACATCGTCCTGCCCCCCCACAAAAGAAATACAAAGCCAGCCGCAATCACAAGCGAACGCATGGCGCATGCCTTGAGCAGAAGGAGAGCCTGGTGAGCCTGAAGTGACAGGGGACGAGAGACCACACACCGCGACCGTGTTCGGGCTTCAAAGCTGATCGCCCAGCGTCGGCCTCCCGCCAGGGGAAAGGGGCCTACCACGCCAAGAATCCAGTATATCGCCTCATCTCCGGAAAAGTGATTTCACTCCGGCGACCTGAGGCATTCACCAAGTCGGATGGGGACAGCCGTTCAAGCGACAGTCCCGGGGGGCGGTACCCGTCAACCCGGGACGTCCCACCGGCACTGCATTCCACCTTGGGTCGACTGCGGTTTTTCGGAAGTCGCTGCCAGAGGTCGGAACCGCCGCATCGTCGCCCCATGACTTTGGCCGAATGTCCGCCGAGTCCCGACAAACGATTGAACTCGATGCCGATGGATCGAGGCTCGCAGTCCAGTTGATGCTGATCAAGGCCACACAGCGCGGGACTGGACTGACCCTGATGAATGCCGTGGAAGCACACGAGGGACGCACTTGCCGGGGACATCGCCGATTGACGAAGTTGATTGAGCACGCAGACCGCAGCAGAGGAAGGCGAGGTGGCTGGAGGGGAATCAGCAACGCCCACCGGTTTCGGGGCAGACAACTCTCCAGCAACGTCACTGCCGCAGGGGAG
>CAIOTJ010000155.1 GCA_903861195.1 uncultured Planctomycetaceae bacterium
ATCCGCCAGATGCTGCGGGCGACACTGGTGAGGGAATCGCTCTTGAAATACTGCTTGATTCCCGACGCATTCCGGAACGCATCAGGACGCTGGGTGAGCACGAAGGCGACTTCGGTGTACCGGGCGAGAATCTGCAGTTCATAGATCAGCTCTTCGAACACCCGCTCGCTGTCGAATTTGAGGTGCTGCTTGAGCTGGTCGATGACCACCAGCCGAATGCTCGGCCGGCGGAGCAGAAACTGCTCGAGCTTCCGCAGGATTTCCTGGGTGTGCAGGCGGACCCGGGTTTCCGGGCGTTCTCCCCCGGCCACCGGAAGGTGTTCCTCCGGAAACTCGCTGTGGCTGTGACCCCAGTCAAGGAGTTGGGCCGAGGCTTGCAGGACGCGATCGGGATTGCCGCCGTTGAGCTTCACCTGATCGAGAATCGCGTGCTGGAAATTGTCGATGCAGTTGAAGACCAGCACATCGGAGGGGGGGAGGGCCTGGGAAGGGTTGTCCGTTCCCGGAAAGGCCTGGCCGGCGGTGATGCGGGCGATCCAGTCGGTCAGCACGCGGGTTTTGCCCGAGCATTCTTCGCCGACGATCACCACGAGATCCCCCGCGAGGATCTTGTCGCGCCAGACCCAGCCGTCGTTGAGCGGCTGCCGGCGGTGGCCGGGTTGGATTTCGGGAGCCAGATCCCGGCCGGGGAGGACCCGGCGGGTGGGGGAGATCAAACCGGATTTGCCCACCGGCGCGAGAGCCTGGACCTGGGTTGGCAGGGAGTCTGTCTCGCGCTCAGCCGGTGTCCAGGTCGTGCCGGGGTCGAAATCGCTGCCAGCCACGTCGGATGCGGAGTCGAGGGAAGTCGCTTCGGACTCCCCGAGCAGAGCGATGGGCTCGGCGTTTGTCGTATCTTTCTGATGAATCTGGGCTTGGGCACGGGCCTGCTTGCGGAGGGCCCGGGTGTAGCGGGACATGGTGTGCTCCGGGGTGAGTGTACTGGTGCGCGTTGTGACAACACTAACAGTAGACAAACCGTGTGCAACACCAAAATGGAAAGATTTCCAGATGGGGGGCGCGCGGAAGGGCGCTTCCGTGGCGCAAGTTGTCTGGTGAACGGCGGTTGCGGAGAGCGGGAAATTTTTCGGGCGGGGAAAGCGGAACCATCCCCGCGGGAGCGCGGACCTCTGTGTCCGCCCGCTGGGCGTTCATCCGAAGACACCCGCCCCGATGGGCAGCCAATCCCCGTGGGCCGGAAATCCAATCCGCTCACATCCACACAGCCCGCCGAGAGGGACCAGAGTCAG
Source organism: uncultured Planctomycetaceae bacterium (assembly GCA_903861195.1). Classification (GTDB taxonomy): domain Bacteria; phylum Planctomycetota; class Planctomycetia; order Planctomycetales; family Planctomycetaceae; genus UBA10511. The sequence goes on from CAIOTJ010000155.1 coordinate 1,290, forward strand.
CCTCGCTGTAGCGCGGACCTCTGTGTCCGCCCGCTGGGCATTCAACTGAAGACCCCCGCCCCAATGGGCAGCGAACGTGTTTGGTCCGGAATCGCCCCTTGTCATCCAACACAAAGAAATCGCGAGATCGCACGCGCACCGACATCGGCCGGTGTCGTTCCCTGAAGGGGAACTCTTCGATAGCCCAGGGTTTGCCGCGCAGCGGCTACCCTGGGTGGGGGACAGTCATAATCGGCCTGAACCCTGTAGGGGTTCGCTTCCGTGCGGATCGTCGGAACCGGCCTCGTCGATCGGTCTTCGCACAACAAACAAAGGGTCGAATTCCGCCCGTGTTTCCTCCCGGCGGCACGCCTGAAGCCAGCCCCTTCAGGGCTGAGTCGATCTGGTTGCCTCGCAACCCAGGGTAGTGCTGCGCACGAACCCTGGGCTATGAAAGCATGTCCCTTCAGGACATCGCTCGGAGGGATGTTGTTGATGGGCGCCGAACGGTCTGTGACACGAATTGATCGGGGGGCCAACCAGTCCGAGTTGGTTCTCTGCCCGTTGGAGCGGGGTTTTCGGATGGATGCGCAGCGGAGCGGACACGGAGGTCCGGCGGCCCTGGGCCGAGAGAGTAGAGTAGAGAAAGTAGAGAGTAGAATTCGGGCGGCCTTTCAGCGGAACGGACACGGAGGTCGGCGCTCCCGCCTCGCTGCTTCCGATGAGCGTGACGGTCTCGTGATCGGTCGGGCTCTGCGCTCCACTGGGTGCCGCGCATGGCTAACGCAGGCCTTGGTGCAAGATCTTCTGAGAGACTGTTCCCGTCTCTTATTTCCCGACCTCTGTGCTGCGGGCGGCGCAACACGATCCCGGGTTTACTACAGCCGAACACCATGTCGGCCGACACGACACACGAGAAGCCGATGTCAATGCAGAGGATGTGCCTGTCACCTTTCCGATTGCATCCTAACAGAGCGTTGCCCGACCATTCCTTGCCAGCTCCATCGGGAGGATATCGCCGAAAACCAAAAACTGGTAGACTGCTCTTTGCATCGAGGCAGTTTGCCGAATCGTCACTGAACCAGATGCTGGATTCGAACGAACATGGCGAACGAGAATACAACCCCAACGGCGGATCTCGCGAATTGCGAAAACGCAGGTTCGTGGTCGTCCGCCGGAGTGCCTGGGGCCTTGATGTGGACGATGCGGGCAGTAGAAGCAGCCGATTCGCTCGAGCGGTTGATCTGGAACATTTGCAAACCAACCACAGAGATCCAGCATGAAGTCAGCCAAGTCTTCGTTCGTCTTCTTCATCCCATTCATCCTCGGCTGCGGTGCCTCCGCACCCCCTGTCGAGTCGCCGAATCAACCATCGGTCGTGACGACACCTGTCACTCCCCAAGCTGAGCCGACAGCGAGCACTGACTTGCTCGCGGGGGGCGAGACCTTTGATGGGAAGGTGTTCAAACTCAGGCTTCCCAAAGACTGGTTCGTCCAACCTGATCCCGTCGTGCCGCTCCATGTGCGAGCATCGCAAACGGAATTGTTTCCCAATATGAAAGTCGCGACTCTCAAGCTGCCCGATGGCAAGAGCATTACCGATGTGGTCAAAGCCTCGCAGGAGTCCTATCTCAAGAGCGGAACGGTCGAGGAGGTGACCGAGCTCGCCCTGCAGGGCCGACAGGTCCACCGCATGGTGATGACACAAAATCTTCCCGGAAATCCGAACCGGCAATTGAAGTACTTCGTCCCGGCGGGTCCGCGTGTTGTGATCTTCTCCGGCCAGTCGACCTCCGAAGAATTTGAGAACCACCTGCCGTTGTTTGAGTCGGTAGTTCGCTCCCTGGAACTCGCTCCGTAGCAAACGCAACGCGTGGGATTCCCAACCGAATGGAAATCCCATCTCGCCGAGTCAGCCCCCAAGGTCGCGGAGCAACTGTGCGATTTTGGCGTGGCCGCGGCGGTTGGCCCAGGCGAGGGGGGTGGCCCAGTCGGGATCGTCCGGATGCCGGGCGGGGGAACCGGCCGCCAGCAGCCACTCGACCAGTTCGAGCCGGCCGAATTTCGCGGCCCAGCCCAAGGGCCGCGAGCAGAGATCGTCGTCGCGCGGATCGAGCTGCGCGCCCCGCGCGACCCATTGCCGGGCCCAGTCGAGATGGCCCCCCCCGGCGAACCGGTGCAGGGCCGTAATGCCCAGCCAGTCGGCCCTGTTCGGATCGAGCCCGTGCGCGAACAGCAGCTCGTTGATCTCGGCCGCCTGCCCGGCGGGCGACCAGGGAGGAAATGTGAGCTGTGCGGGGAGCGTGGGCTCGTACTTCAGCAGCAGCCGGACGAAGTCGAGCTGCCCCTCGCCGGCGGCGTTCGCGAGCGCTTCGGGATCACGGGCAAGCTGGGGATTGGCGGCCAGCACCGCCGCCGCAACCCGCACATCGCCGTAGTACGCCAGGATCTCCATCCGGCGCGCGGCGCCGTACCGGCAGAGCAGGTTGACCATCGCGGTGTCTCCCCGGTCCATCGCCATGGTGAGGGCGTCGGCCGAACTTTCGACCTCGGGGTTCGGATCGGCACCATGTTCCAACAGCCGTTGGGCGACGGCGAGATGGCCATGGGCCGCCGCGGCATACAGGGCGTGTCCCCGGGGGGCGATTTCTTCCTCGCGCAGGTTGGGATCGGCCCCATGAGCCAGCAGCAGTTCCACAATCTCGAGGTGCCCCTGCTGGGCGGCGTTCTTGAGGGGGGCTCCCGAGCCGAGGTAGTAGGTGATGTACTCGGGCAGGCGGTTGGCGGCCCCCGGATCGGCCGCCAGAATCTCCCGCACGCGGGGGAGGTCTCCCCGGTGGCAGGCGACTCCCAGGTCGCAGAGGGCGCCCCGTGCCAGCAGGTGGTCGAGCATTTGCGCGGCGGAGACGGGCCAGTCGGCCGGCACGTCGCGCCGACCCCGAAAGTGGTAATCGCCGTTGACGAGGTGAATGGGCCGGGCACCATCGGCCCGCCGCGCCTCGAGATTCGCCCCACGCGCCAGCAGCAGGTCGACCAGGTCGGGCTGGCGGGTCATGGTGGCCCAGTGAATCGGCTGGTTCGAGCGGGAATCGCCCGTGTGCAGCAACCCGGGTTGGGCGGCGAGCAGACGCGAGACCTCGGCCTGGTCGTGTGCGCGGATGGCGGCCGCCACGGGCTCTCCCGCGTCGGTGGCACCCTGCAGCCGGGCGTAGCGTTCCCGCAACAACCGCTCGAGATCGGCGGAACCGCGGTCCTGGCAGATCTGCAGCAGGGTGTCGTTGACCGCCAGCCCCAGCGGATCGGCCCCGTGATCGAGCAGGAAGGCGGCGACGGCGGCGCGGTTTTCCCGCACGGCAAAATACAACGGCGTGCGGTACTGCCAGTGGCAGCGGACGAGGCCGGGATCGCGGGCGGTCAGCGCCCGCACGCGGGGCAGGTCGCCGTCGCGGCACGCCAGAAACATCTGCCAGACGTCGGTGCCGCGACCTCGCGACCAGATCAACGGCTCATCGCGGGTCAATTCGGGAGGGGGAAACACGCGAGGGGCTTTCGAGAATCGAGGACCGGTCGGCAGTCTGGATCCTGTCGCGTCCCCCTCGAATGGACAGGCCGGCTCCCTGGGAACTTACCGCTGGCGACTGCGGAACTGTTCCCACGAGCGGGTGAGCGACTCGCTGAACTCCACCACGTGCGGGCAGGCCATGTAGATGCGGGCCGCGACCGCCGAGCGGGGGAAGAAACTGGTGATGAAATCGAAGCAGAACTCGGCCCCGGTGTGACTGATCACGACGGTGTTGGCATACACCCCCGAGAGCATCTCATCGGGAAGCTTGAGGTGCTCGTAGACCTCGGAGATGGGCATGGGGGCGGGAGTCGAGGGCTTGGGGGGGTTGGGATCGGGCTGATTGAGTGGGAAGGGAGTCGGCTCCTGGCCCGCGCCACCGGTCGATCCTCCCGCTGCGCCACCCGGCGATCCGCCACCCGGCTGCCCCCCCGCGTTGGCGTCGGAGTTTTCCCGAGGACCGGTGGCAGAACGGGGCTGGGGCATGCGGGGCAGGGGCCCGAACATCTGGGTGTACTTGGCGAAATTGTCTTGCATCGCCCCCAGAAACGGGGGAATGACTGTGGGGGGCAGCACCACCCGGGCGGCGACCCGGCGGGGATGCGCCAGGCTCTGCAGGAAGTCGATCACAAATTCGTGAGGTCCATGCATCACGATCGTCCCGGTGCTGAAGACGCCAGGACTCACTTTCTCAGGAATGCGGGCGGTGGCGGGGGAATGCTGCACCTCTTCGTGGTAGCCCTTGCCCGACCCTTCCTCGCGATTTTCTTCACTCATCTCAATTCAGCTCCTGGGTGTGTCAACGCTGCAATCGTAGCGACTGCCTGTCGACCGGGCATCTGAGTCTCGGGGCAATTTCAGGCCGTTGCTCCATCCGGCCTTGCTTGCCCAGCGGTTCTCCACCGCCGATCTCCAATTCGCCGGCGTACAGCCCGAAGAGTTCCGTAAAGAAATCACAGTTCGGAGGTCACTTCCCGGAGATCACGACCCGTCCATCACAGCCCAGATTCGTCTTCCGGAGCGGGGCGGGTGTCGCGATCGGCGTCGGTATCTCCGGGCAGCGGGGGAGATTCCCGGGTGGTCTCGGTCGCCAGTTGCAGCCGGACGGTGATGGCTCCCTTGTGCCCGGCGAGTTTCGCCCAGTCGTCGCGGCAGCGCAGGTACAACCGCCCCGCGGTCGGCGCGGTCCAGTTTCCCTGGGCTCCCAGGAAGAACGGTTCGCCCAGTCGATACCCCCCCTCATCTTGCAGCAGCAGCACCCCTTCCAGTCCTCCCCGGCCCCCTGGCTCGCCGGCGGCGGACAGCTCGTCGGCCGCGTCGGCGAGTTTCCATTGCCCCTCGGTCTCCCAGGCGAGCGTCTGACCGGGGTTCACCAGCACGCGTGAGGGCTGCCAGCCGCGGTTGGCCTCGATTCGGGCCTTGACCTTTGTGCCGCCGGTGAGGGCCTTGAACTTCGCCTTCCAGTCCCACGCCGTGAGATCCACGCGCAGGCCGGGGGCCAACTGCGACAGAAACTGCCGGTACTCAAAGATCACTTCCTCCTGCATCGGACCATACACGGCATCGAAGCTGGTCTTCTGTCCCGAGAGGAGCGCGACCCCCAGCGGACGGAACCGCGGCGAGTAATTGGGATTGTTGGCCAGCAGGTGGCACAACGCCCAGCGCCAGGCGTAGTTCTGCCAGGAATCGCCCGATTTCTGTTCGGCATGCACGATCTCGCCGAAGTCGACCCGGGGGGCCTTCCGCAGGTAGTCGATCACGTTGGGGTTGGCGTTGACGGCGCGGGATTCGCCATCCCAGTAGTTGCCCATCTCGGCCATCCCCTCGGCGTACCAAACGGGACCTGTCCGGCCAAACGCATGCACGCAGTAGGCATGGACTGCCTCATGCTGGGGAACGCCGGGATCGGCCACGGCATACACCACAGCCTTCGAGAGGAACGTGTTGCCATCGGAGATGGTCTTGCCGAGGGTCACGCCGGCCTTGGCTTCGATGTGGGCCAACCCCTCGGCCTGGATCGCGCCGGGGGGCCATTTGCGCAGGTCTTCGACCACATACATCTCGATGACTCCCTGGGGGGCCCGCCCCCAGTATTTCGAAATGTGCCCCAGCATGGTCTCCAGCCGGTCGAGTAGATCGCGGGCCTTCTCGGCCGAGAGGTCGGTGTAGAGCTCATAGTGTTTCGAGGTGTAGCGCGAGATGCCCTCGATGGATTTCCCCGCGCCGCGCACTTCTTCAAACCCGAGTTTCTTCTTGGGCTTGGCGGGGGGTGAGCCTTTCGCCGGGGGATTTCCCCGCGAGGGTTTGGTCCCCTGGGCGAGAGCCGGCGCAGTGACCGCAGCGACCGACAGCAGGCCCAGCAGGCCGGTCAGACAGAGACGAGCGAGACTGAGATGGAACGGGCAGAGACGCAACGGGGAACCCCACCGGCTCTTCGATTGGTGAGGGGAGGGGGGCACTTCCCCAGGATGGGCAGATTGGACTGCACCCCGCATGGCTGACTTCCCCCGCTGGAACAACGAACCACTCATCACCGCCCCACCCACAGAAACGGACAACGGAGCGATGTCACCACAGGTGCCGCTGTCAACGGGCGAATTTCAGCCGGGCGCAGCCGGCGGCCCCGATAAAGCCGGCATCTCCCCCCAGGCTGGCGTATTCGATTTTCGTCTTGGCGGCGGGGATGGGGAACGCGCGGCGTTGGACTTCGTCACGCAGCTCCTGGATGAAACGGCGGCCCACCGGGTTGTCGTCGCGGCCGAACGTCATGGCGCCCCCCAGCAGGACCATTTCGGGATCGATCGTGTGCATCAGCGTGGTGGTGCCCACCCCGAGGTATCGGGCCGTTTGCAGAATCAGCTCGTTGCAGAGACTGTCTCCCTGCTCGGCACAGTCGGCGATCAATTTGGGGGTCAGTTCCTCGCCGGCCCGCAGCCGGGCCGAGATGGCTGAGGAACGCCCAGCCGCCAGGGCTTCTTCACAGCGGGCGATGAGCGACTTGGCGCCGGCATAGGCCTCGAGGGTGCCGTATTGCCCGGTGCCGCATAGCCGGCCGTTGGTCATCTCGATGATGATGTGACCACATTCGGCCCCATGGGAATGGGCTCCTTCGAGAATCATGTCGTCGATGATGATGCCGCAGCCGATGCCTGTTCCCAGGGTCCAGAAGACGAGGCTGCGGGCCTCTTTCGCCCGGCCCGCCCAGAATTCGCCATAGGCGGCGGCGTTGGCGTCGTTTTGCAGCACGGTCTGAATCCCGAGGCGTGCGGCCAGCCGATCGCGAATGGGGAAGTTGTACCAGAGCTGGCCGAGGTTGGGGGGCTCGAGCAGCCAGCCCGCGGGGATGTCCATCGTGCCGGGGGTGGCGAGCCCCACGCCGCGCAGATCTTTCCAGTCGAGACCCGCGGCGGCGACGGCCTGTTGACCGGCTGCTGCGATGGTTTCCAGTCCCGCCTCGGGGCCGCGGCGGGGCTCGGTGGGGAGGCTGGCCTTGCTGAGGGGATGGCCGGCGTCATCGACGACCCCCACCTTGATGTTGGTGCCGCCAACGTCGACGCCCAGATAGAACGGCGGAGTGGGAGTGTGAGTGCTCATGCCCGTTAGTATACGTCTGCCGCGGCTGACGGGGCAAATCGGGTTTTCAGGACGCGGGCGCGGACCGTCGGCCGAATCATGGGGGGAGGGAAAGACGGAGGATACTCGCAAACGGCTGGACAGAAGCCGCGGGAGTGCGGCCGCCGGAGGTGCGCTCGGGAGGCTTCAACCCGGGAGGCGGGTGGGGGGATTGGGGCTCAGCCCCCTTCGGCCACCTGCCGCATTTTCTCGAGCCCGACCCGAGCCACTTCGAGGGGATCGCTGGCCCAGAGATCTTCGCGAAAGAGTTCGAGCGAGAGCCATTGGCGGTAGCCGATGTTTCGCAGGAGGCCGAGCTGCCGCCGCAGGTCGAGGTGCCCGTCGCCCGGGTAGACCCGGTCGTGGTCGTGTTGTTGGGCGCGGGGGGGTTGGGCGGGGGCGTCGTTGAAGTGGAAGATGGCGATTTGCGAGGCGGTCAGTTTGGCGATCGATTCGGGGGAGCCGCCGCCGCGGAAGATATGAAACGGGTCGAGCACGATGGTGCCGGCGGGGTGCCCCGCCTGGGTGACCACTTCGAGGGCGTCTTCGAGGCAGTTGATGTCGTCGACGAAGCCCAGGAATTCCATTGCGGGTTTGACGCCAAAACGCAGCCCGAGTTCGACCAGCTCGCGGTAGTGGCGGGCTCCGAGGTCATGGTCGGCCGGCCCCGCGGGGGGGCCGGCGATCACGTGGATCGCCCCCACGGCGGCCGCCTGTTCCATCCGCCGCTGAACTTCCACGAGCTTGCGGGCATGCTCGGCCCCGGTGGTTTCGAACCACCCCTTGAGGGAGATGGTGGTGGGGACCGTGAGTCCCTGGTCTTCGACCGCCAGACGAATGTCGCGCAGCGAGCCCCCCTGGGCGAGGTGGGCGTCCATGTCGTCGTGCCAGAGTTCGATGGCGCTGTACCCGGCCCGGCGGGCGATCTCGATCTTCTTGAGAATCGGCACCGGGCGGATCGTGCTGGAATTGAGGCAGTATTTGAAGTCGGCCATGGGGAAGCACCACCGCGAAGAGAACCGGGTAGCAGCCGGCCCTGTGGGAGAGGGCCACCCATTCAGACACACTCACAGCGGGAAAATCGGAACCCGACAAATCGGATCGGGGTCAACCGACGCTTGGGGGTGGGTGGCGGGAACGTGCCCGACGGGCCATTCCCGGGCGACTGTCCCGGTCAGCTTCGCACCGGTCAGCTTCGCACCGGTCCGCTGCGCACCGGTCAGCTTCGCGTGTCGCCAAACAATTCGTCATCGCTCACATCGGCGGGCGGGGGTTCGGCGGGGGCGTCGGGATGATCGGCCCCGAGGGGGGTCGCCGGCACTGCGGGACCTCCCTTGCGGGGAATCAG
>CAIOTJ010000156.1 GCA_903861195.1 uncultured Planctomycetaceae bacterium
CGGGCGACGTAGTGGATGCGAAGACGAACATGTAAGCCACACGACAGAGCTCCTGACGTGGAGTGCAAATGCCTTTCACTCGGGGCCCACGCTGACTGGGTTGAGATGCGGCGCCCGGTCCAATAGTTCACCGACCACTCCACCCCCGAGGCCGCTTTTGAGGGAGGGTTGCGGGTGAAGATTCCGTCACCGCCATCGAAACCACCGGACGCGACTTCGGGTATTATCAAGAACCAGCGTGTGGAGCCGTGCCTCCCCCGGCCGCCACACCGCTCCCGAACGGGAATTCCGCAACGGACTCCCCAACGGAGATCCGGTTTGTGGGAACTGTTGCACAGTCTCCCCTGCCGCATCTGTCACTGTTGTCCGGCGGTCAATCGCCGGATCATCTCTGTTTCGTCAGCCCTCCTTCCGAGCCATCGAGATGTCGCTGGATCACCCTGAAGCCCCCGCGCCGACACCGCTCACCCGCGGAACTTCCCCTCCCCGTCCCGACAGCAAGCCACTGCGCGACAGGCTGCTGGAGCCTGTGCGCCATCGCCTTTCGACGGTCTCCCTCTGGCCCGCCATGGAGGGGCTCTGCGCCGTGGCCGTGCTGGCCTGGTGCCTGTCGGAGTATCAACGGGGCGGCATCCTCTTACGGGGCTGCCAGATTTTCCTGATGGTATGCTGCGTGGCGCTGCTGATCAGCGTCGCCCGCTGGTTCCAGTTGGCATGGTCGTTGGACTGGAGCGGCCCCCTGGAGTTGATCCACGACACGCTGGTGCAATTGCGGGCCTGGCGAGCGCGGCAGCTTCATTGGATCCTGACCCTGTCCGCCCCCATTCTCATTGGCGGTGCCCTGCTGGTCTCCAGCCAGGCATGGGCCTCGAAAAATTCTCAACCCCATGATTTCGACACCGTGTCCAACTCGCTGCAGTTGGTGCTTGCCGTCATGGGGGCGTTTCAAATGCGCAAACTCGGCGACTTCACCAACCCGGCCATGTTGAATCAGCCGTGGTGCAAGCGGCTGCTGGATGCGGGCTCGGTGACGGCCATCGAGGGGGCCGTCGCGGAATGGAAGTACTGCCAAGACCGGTCCGAAGACGCACCGTCCGTTCACCCGGATGCGATCCCCAACCCCACCGACAAAACATCCCCCGCACCGTCACGCCGTGACGCCGCGCAGGAGACCACGTGATGTCCACTGGCAAGCCGCAACTCACAAGGGGGGCTCCCCAAAAAGGGGACAGGTCCATTTTCCAGTCGACCCCAGACCTGTCCCCCGGTTTCCAGCGGCCGATCCTACCGAACATCTGCAACAGACCTGAAGTTCCATGTTCCTAGATTCTCGGCCACCGATCGTTCTGACAGAGGAATCGCGGCCGGCGATGAGGTCACTCCAGTCGCGACAGCTTGCGCCGATGACCAATCCGATAGGTCCTCCATCATCGGCATCGGCGGTTTGATGGTCGCCCCTCTCCGGTTTCCCAAGTCTGACACAAGAACTGGAGGGCTTTGCCGGAGAAGCCGTATTGCTTCCCAGAGTCCTCAGGGCGAACATCCTGCCGGCACGGCGGATACCTCCGCGATCCTTCGAGC
>CAIOTJ010000157.1 GCA_903861195.1 uncultured Planctomycetaceae bacterium
CCGACAGGGCCACGGTGGCCAAAACAAAAGCCAACAAACGCTTCATGGTGATTCCTCGTGGTAGAAGAAAGGAGCAATCGACCAGACGGATCCACACCAGGCGACCCCACCTGACATGCAATCTCCCAGGGAACTCACCCCTCCCTGACGACAGACCATCCTCTCGGATGTTCACCTGCGCCAGAAACCCGGGGCGTGTCTCCGCAACGCCGTACCTGCCACTCAGCGTCTGAGACTCAGACTGTCCTGACAGGCGGCACGTCCCTCGCGGAACATTCCCTGCATCCGGTCACCAGGCAGTCCAGGGAACTCCAGAGCTCGCTGACGCACCGGTCAACCAACCCCGTGGAAAGGTCGACCCGACCTTTCCCTCTCCCGGACTGCAGTGCTTCGACGTTTCTGCAGTGCCACGAATCAACCCCCCAGCCAGGGAGGATTCCAATGACGAGACTCACCCTACTCCTACGCCGCAGACGCGTCAACCGCTACGATCCATAAATTTTGCTTATCTCTCCCAATTCCTCTTTAGTGTCTATCCTGTATCGACTTACGTTCCACAAAATTTGGCTGATGTATTCTCCGGCTGGCTGGACCAGGGAATTTCCCACAACCTTTCCCCTACTTTCCCCGAGCCGAGCCGGACGGGTTCCACAAGAGCAGCCCGGCACCGACCTGCCAGTCCTCCCGAGGCTGATCTGTGCAGTTCCGCTCTGGTCATTCCGCCGCAACGACTTGCGTCGACAACAGGGGAAGTGGCTCTACCGTCTCTCGGGGGCAAAGACCACGTACGGCTGCAGCACGCTGGCCAGACCGGGCTGGCTGTTGATCGTGGCGAAATCGTGCGAGCGCCCCACCCAGTCGCTGCAATCGAACGCCTGCACCCGGTCTCCCCACCCCCCCAGCGACCGCAAGTCGCGCCGGGTCAGACCTTCCAGACCCAGAGCCTGGGTCCCCTTCAGCGGGGTGTGCAGCGGATACACCTGCAGCCAGCCATCCCGCGGATTGGTCAGCACCAGAATTCCCTCGACCACCGTCACTGCCCGATCGTATCGCTCGCCGGGATTCAGCCAGTTGTGGTCGATCGCCGCCGCCAGCAAGACCCCCCGCACCCGCTGCGGACTCCGCACCTCGCCCCCCAGGTGCGACCCATCATCCAACACGCCGCCGCCCAACGCATGCAGGGTCGCCGCCACGCAGCGGGCCCCATGGCTGTGCCCCACCAGGGTCACGGGCTGAGCCGCCGGAAACAGCGAGATCAGTTGCGCCAGGTACCCGCCGTGGACCGCCGCCCGCCGCCCCATTACCCGCAATTCCACGGGAAACAGAACGTGCGCCACCCCTTCGCTGGGCCACGAGAAATGGACGATCTGCACCTCCGCCCCCCCCGCCGCCTGCTGGATCCAGACCCGGTTGCGGGCACTCTCGGCCAACACATCTTTCCAGTAGTTGTAACTGCCATGAATCACCACACACACCGGCCGGTCGGGACGCAGCGTCGACAAAAACTCCTCGGCCGAGTATTGCACCAACCCCTCGGGCCCCCGGTAGAGATATTCCATCTGCCCGGCACAATCGTGGGTGGCGGGAGAGCCCTTCACCTCGCGGCTGGAGATGATCCAGTCTCCCCCGGGAACCTCGGCCACCAGAGAGCGTCGCCCGCCAGAAGGCCCTGCCTGCCTGGGGGGAGGCAGTTCGTTGGGCAGGGCCGCACTGGTGGGCTGGACCAGCCGAGTTGGCGACGAGCCTGGCCGCGCCGGGGCGGGATTGGCGGCGGGCTGTCCGGCAGACCGGTCACTCTCGACCGCAAATTGACCGGGCGTTTCGGGCCGGGTGCGGGACGCGGGGGCCCCTCCCACAGTCACGCCACGACCGCCAGACTCAGAGCCAGTTCCTGGCCGGGCCCCCGAAGACGGGGTGGCACCGGGCGGGGGCATGGCGGTTCCATCGCCGGGGTGATTCAGATGTCCCGTGGTGGGCGACAGCGAGGCACGGTGACCCGGCAGGTTGTTGGCGCCCGGTGCCTGCCGCGTGACGGTCCGGGTTTCAAAGTTCCCGAATGCCGACTGGGCCCGCGCCGGCTGGTCGACCCAACCGAGTGTCGTGGTCAGGCCCAGCAGCGTTGTCAGCAGCCAACCCGTGGGCCATGGGGCCATCCTGCCACGGGGGGCGCACGTCGAGATTGAGAGGCGATCCATCGTGGCCTAGAGTTTCGGCACCCCGGCTGGTTGACTTTGGAGTCACCCCACCTGATCCGGACGTAGGCAAAACACCTATCCGGCCGGTTGTTCCAACCTCGCCGGTCGCACGTATTATGTCCTGCGTTCGCAACCTGCCGCCGGGCCGGTACCGCCGGCACGGCCGGCACAATCGAACGAGAGCCGCGCCGGACAGTCCAGCACCGGGACGCACTGCCCAACCCACCCCGAGTCCTCGCCGCGACTGATGTTCGAACATCGGCCAACGAGTTCACTCAGGGGACCTCCCGCCACCTGCGGCCCGGGTTCCTTTCTGAACCGGGCCCAACCGATCACGAATCGACGGCTACAGGTCGGTCTCACCCAGGGGATCCTGGGGGGTTATGTCGGGGTAGCGGCGACGGGTACCGCTGGGGGTAAACATACGCCCGTACACCCGTTCATCAATCTGTTCCGACAAGAACTTCACATGCCCATCCGCGAACAGGAAGTTGCACCCCTGTGGATGGAACGAGTTCGGGAACGGAGCGGCCCCCTCGGCCCCCCCCCGCTGCCCGTTGATCCGCCCCGGGGTTTCTCCCGCACCATCCCGCCCCAGACTGGGCCCCGCCCCACCCAGCAGGGAGTGATGCACCGCACCTGAAAGGTATTGCAGGGGGAAGACAAACGTCGCGGCGCGAAAATCAGGATCTCCCCAATTCCGTAAACCAGCAGTTTCCCCGGCGTTGACGTTTTCGGTCAGCAGAAACGTCTGGGTCATGCCATCCGCAATCTCCTCCAATCCGTGGCTGAAATTGATGAGCCGGACCCGGTTCTGCGGCACTTCGGGGATCACATGACGAATTCCATGCCACATCAGCCCAGTCGACCGGGTGATTTCGGAATCCCGCCCGTTGAGGGGGGCACTCAACAGATTGGTATCATTCCCGAGCATGTTGGGGGGCGAGTTGCTGGTGTCCCATTTGATGCACTCCAGGGAATTGATGTGAATGTTCAGATTGTCGTCGCTCATTCCCGCGTTGCAGACGTAGCTGGCCCCGCCATCGAGCCCAAACGCCGTGGTGTCGGAGGGGCAGGTGAACAGCTTGATCGACAGCCGCCCCAGCGCCGTGTTGGGATTGGTCGGATCGGTCGGATCGTCAAACCGTCGGCTGGCATCCCACCGGTCGGCCACGTCGGACCGCCCCAGGTAACCCAGCAGCTCGACCCGCCACGAATGGATCGGCTGGTCCAGAATCCCCAGTCCCTGGGAGGGAATTCCCGGACCAATCTGATAGATCCCATACGGCGGCAACTTCCGCTGCACCGCACTGCGATTCTGAAACGCCATCCCCCACTGCCGCAGGTGATTCAGGCACTCGGCCCGCCGGGCCGCCTCCCGGGCCTGCTGCACCGCCGGGAGGATGAGGGATGCCAACACGGCGATGATCGAAATCACCACCAGCAATTCAATCAGGGTGAAGCCGCCACGAATTTTGACGCCCGCCTCAAACCGCACACGACAAACCTGGCGCATCGTCACACCTCATCTCGAGCCGTGTTGCCTGGGAAACAGAAATTGTCGCCGAAACCACGCTCAAAAAGTCGCTTTCCGCAATCCCCCCTCTTCCTCAACGTTGCGCCCCTCCGACACTCCACATGGCCGTTGGAAGTTGTCCAACAATTCCCAAAACCGGGAACAGATGGGATTTTCCAGCAGTATGACTGAGCTGGCAGGGGTGGGAGACTGGAGCCAGCGGCAGGGTGTCTTTTGAACAGAAGACGGATTGACCGGTTTCGGGGGGCTGACTTAGTCTCCCGGCCGAAATGCGTGTTCCCTCCCGCATCACACAAGGATGTGTCATGCCCGCCGAAGAGTCGTCCGCCGTTCCCCCGACCCGTCTGGCGTTCTGGAAAGAACGGGAGTTCTGGTGGCTGCTGTGGCTGGTCGTGCTGGCGTACAGCGTGCGGTTGACCGACCTGACCATTCGGGGGGAAGAGACCCGGCGGGCGCTGGTGGCGCGGGAAATGCTTGAGACGGGCGATTGGGTGGTTCCCCGCACGCAGGGGCAGCCCCTCTACAGCCGGCCGCCGCTGCAGAACTGGCTGATCGCCGGGATCGCCACGCTGCAGGGCACCATTGACGAATTCAGTGTGCGGCTTCCCAGTCTGCTGTCGATCGTGGCGACCGTGGCCCTGCTGTACGCCTACAGCCGCGGTTTCCTCTCCCCCGTGGGGGCCCTGTGCACCGGGTTGGTCTTCGCGAGTCTCGGCCAGGTCATTGAACTGGGGCGGACGGGCGAAACCGACGCGATGTTCACCCTGTTGGTCGCCGGGTCGCTGCTGCTGTGGCACCTCGGCTTCACGCGGGGCTGGAGCCCCTGGCTGACCTGGTCGCTCGGGTACGGCTGTGCCGCCCTGGGGACGCTGACCAAGGGACCACAGGCCCCCGTTTACTTCACGGCCATCGTGGGCATGACCCTGCTGCTGAACCGCCGGGTCAAATTCGCCCTGCAACTGCCCCATGCCGGGGGCCTCGCCCTGTACGCGCTGGTGGTGGGAGCCTGGCAGATTCCCTTCATGCGTCAGGCGGGAAGCTCGGCCGGTGGCGAAATCTACGTGATGGATGTGGGACATCGGTTCCTGGACGCCACCTGGGGCTCATTCTTCGAACACTTCGCCCAGTACCCGCTGGAATTGTGGGCTTGTCTGCTCCCCTGGTCGGTGCTGTTCCTGGTCTGGACCCGTCCGGGATTCCGCGCCGCTCTCGCGGGGACCTGGCCGCAGGTGGGGTTCCAACTGACCGCCCTCGCGGTGGCGTTACCCACTGTCTGGCTCCCGCCCGGGTCGCGGCCGCGGTACTTCATGTCGCTGTATCCCTGCGTGGCGATTTTGGTGGGCACGACGCTCGACCGGCTGGCCGCCGCCTCGGCCGAGACCGAATGGCGGCGAATCTGGCCCCATTTCGTCCGCTGTTGTGCGCTGGTGATCGGCGGGGTCGGCGTGGCGCTGGCGGCGGTTTCGCTGGTGCGGCCCGACGTCTGGCTGTCTCAGACACCCGTCTTCGCCCTGGCGCACCTGGCGGGGTGCGGGTTGGCCGCCGCGGCGCTGTGGCGCTGGTCCGAGACCCCTGGGGAAGCCCCCCTGCGTCGCAGCGTGACCACGATTGCCGGGTTTGTGGTGGCCTGCCAGTTGGGAGTCCTGACCAACGCCCACCAGAAGACCACCCCCGACACCGTCGAGGCGGTCCGGCAGCTCAAGCAGATGTTGCCCCCGGGGACGAAGCTCTACAGCATGGACCTGGCGCACCACATGTTCGTGCATCACTACGGGGAAGTGCACCACCTCCCCTGGCCCAAGACCGAGTCCGAGATCCCCGCCGACCTCGAATACCTCTGCCTCGACACACGGTGGCAGGTCAACGGTCCTCTGCCGCTGGACTGGGAACAGATCTTCTATGTTCCCTGCACCAAGCACCGGGTGCAGAAGTGGCCGATCGGGATGATCATTGGCCGGCGGAAGCACGCCGACGAACAGAGCATTCCCCCTGGCAAATCGTTCGCCACCGCCAGTCTGGAGGATCAGGACGACTGACCCGGCAGAGGGCGCCCCACCGGCCATTCCAGCGGGGTGACTGGAGACTCCTGCGGGAAGATGCTGACCCCGTCCGCGATTGGCCCGACGGGTTGGCCGGTGGTGTCGTTCCCCGATTTCGCCCCCCGGGTGGGGCGTGTGACGGCCTGATGGCTGGCGGGGGGCCAGCGTTTGTGCGGGGCGTCGGACCGGTAGGTGGTCACCGCGCAATCGCAGCCTGCGACCGTGCAGTACCGGTACTGCACAGCGCCCACCGTGCGTCCGACCAGC
>CAIOTJ010000158.1 GCA_903861195.1 uncultured Planctomycetaceae bacterium
CATCTCGGCACTCAACCGCCGGCACGCCCGCAACAATCCCGGCTCGACCCGCACGGCAAACGACACTCGCGCCAGCAACTCCCGCACCAGATCCCCCCGCCGGGGCCCCGCGTCGACACCCCGCTGCGGGGCCAGCGTGGCCACGTCAAACACCCGCCGCAACGCGGCATCGACCCGCGAGCGGACACAGGGAACCAACGCCAGCGGACGGCACCCGAGGCCGCGCAGCCGTTCGCCAAACGCCAGCCACTTCTGCCGAATCGGCTGTCCCGAACGATCGAGCGCCCCCAGATCGCCGAGAATCAACACGTTCGTGCCGGGAGGGGGGGCGTGATAGCCGGGCTGCGGATTGTCGGGATCGGCATACGACCACACCAGATCGACCGGATCGTGCCCCGAGAAAAACTCGATCTGCCGGTCTCCCAACCGGCGGACCAACTGGCTGCGGACCAATTCGAAATCGTCGTAGTACGGAATGAGCCGGGTGCTGAGGTCGAACCAGATCTGCAGTGTGCTGCCCCACTGCCGGCGGGAGCGGGCGGGAAGCGACTCGGGCACTTCCCCCTCGGCCAACACGTCAATCGCCAGGGGAATGTCGATCTCGCGGGTGGGAAAGTGCGCTCCCAACAGGGCCCGCAGCCGGGGAACGATCTGGCCCCAGGTGAGCAACGGCGCAAACGGCGCGGGGTCCGCAGGCTGGGCGGCCCAACCGCGCTCGGCCCGAGGCGGCGGGGGCGGCTGCTCGGTGGGAACCTCGTAGAGCGTATGCTCCACCGCCCGCCACAACAGTGCGGGGGCGGCGTCCTGCACCCATTGCAATTCCGCAGCCGCGTGTTGCGAGGTTGCTGTTGAACTTTGCGCCCGATCCACCTCCACCGGCTCGGCCTCGATGACCGTCTCGTCTGTCGTTGTGGCGACTGGCGGTGTGCGTCGCTCGTAGCCCAGCCCCAGCGAACCAATCGCCGCGACAATCTTCGCCTGCTCGTCCTTCGCCTGCTCGTCTTTTGTCTGCTCGTCTTTTGTCTGCTCGTCGTCTGGCGAGCCCGCCCAACCGCCGCCGGCGGTCACCAGGCGCAGCAGATCGGCTAGCCCCACGAGGGACCCGCGGGTGCGGGGGGGAGTCGACGGTTGCACGGGGTCCACCGGACGGGTCATTCCACCGGGCTCTGCTTGCGAAGAATGAATTCCGCGAACTTTTTGAGATTCGCCTCTTGCTCTGGGAACGTCTCGGCACTCTCGAGAGTGGCCCGCACGAGATCGAGGTACTCGGCCTGACCGGGGAGCGGCGTAAAGCCTTCCCGCCGGGCCACGAACCGGTCGCGCACCAACTGCCTGGCCGCCTCTTCCAGAATCCGCCGATTGCAGTGGGGAAAGTGCGCCGCACCACGCAGGACCAGGAAGTCTTGCAGGGGCTGATTGATTTCATCCTGGTCATGGCCCGGCAGCCGCAGCGTCAGCACCACGCACCGGCGGACAAACGGATCGGGCAGGCTGCGTTCTTCGTTGGTGGTGATGATCACCAGCGGCGGGACCACCCCGCTGGCGATGATGCCCGCCCCGTGGGGGGCGACAAACTGCCGCGAGCCGAGGGCTTCGAGCAGCCCATTCGGCACATCGGACTCGGCCTTGTCGATTTCGTCAATCAGCAGCACAGCTCCTTGCGCGGCCTGCCATTGCTCCTTCGAATATTCCTGCGGCCCCTTGGCACGTTCCGCCTGCTTCGACGCCGAAACCCAATCGAACGCCCACCACAACGGTCCCGGAACCAGAAAATTCAGCGGGTCGAGCAGTTCCTTTCGTTCTTGGACCTCGGCTTTGTCTTGGGTGGGAATCGCCCCCTGCAACTGCGCTTCGGCCAGGCGCCGGACGGCATCGAAGCTGTACAGCAGATCGCGCGACTCGGTGCGGGAATCGACGGTCACCGACAGCAACAATCGCCCCAGAGCGGTCGCCACCGCCTCGGCCAACTGCGTCTTTCCCACCCCCGGTTCCCCCTTCACCAACAAAGGCCGCCGGGCCCCCAGGGCCGCGTAGACCGCGTCACGGGCGTCGACCACAGGCACCGCTTCCCGGGGCGCAGCCGTCTCTTTCTCAGGCGGCTCCTTCGGCGGATCGACGAAGACGTGGACCCGTTGTTCGATGCCGGGGAGCGGCCGCAGGGGGACGGAGGGGGGGATCACAGGTTGAGTCATGGGACGGGGGTGTCCGGCGGAAGGAGTGTGTGATCGTTGATGGGACGGGTGAGTGTTTGGATTTTCTCATCCGCGTCTGAAATGTTCGGGCACGGCTTGATCTCCACCACGGCAAGATACGTCAAAACGCGGTGAATCAAACGCAGATCGTCTTCGTTCAATTGACGTTCGGCATCGGTCTTCGCTTCCAGAAAGGGCGTCTGACACTTCTGATGCATGATCTTCAGACTCTTGTTCAGCTCACGCGCCCGACCCTCGATCGTCTGCGCCTCCAAATTGACCTTGCGTTTGAAGGGGGCTGGCAGCCGGCCCAATTTGGCGGCGATCTCTGGAATCAGTACCTCGAGGTTGTCTTTGTCCACGGGATGCGCAAAGCCCTGCTCGGGAAGCGGATCCAGTAGCATTCCCGGCTTCGGCTTTCCACTCTCGGTGGCCGGGGGACGAAACGCGGCTGGACGCCCATCCAGGCGGGCCATCACGTATTCGAACATGATCACAGAGTCCCACGGGATTTCCAACGGCTGATTACGGGGTATGCCGATCTTCGCCAGGATCTGATCGACCAGCCTGGAATCCATCACAGTCGGAGCAACCGCGGCGAACAGGCCGGTCAGAGCATTCAACGCCACGTCATCGCGCCGATTGCGATAGGTCGCGGCGAGGTCTTCGAAGTGCTGGACGATCTCTTCCGGGTCTTCCTGACGCAGCGTGTCAACCAATTCGGTGATCCGAAGCTGGTCGCACAGATCGGGCCGGGCGAGCCTCGTCCCCACCAGATCCTGCCAGACGGGGCGGCACTGGTTGAGACTCTCCGCAATCGATTGTTCCAACAGCGTGTGGGATTTAGCCAGTTTTTGCCGGCGCTGCTCCCGGGCGAGTTCATCCTCCTCGCGCCGCAGCCAGTCAACGACGCGGACCAGCGTTTCATTCGGAATGGCGAAGGCCACCCCCGTCAGCTTGCCATGACTGTCCTGCCTCGCAATCGCATTGATCAGTCCCAATACCTCTCCGGTCCGGTGATCACACAATGGAGCGCCGCTGAAGCCGCGGGTGATGTTGCCGCATTCCAGTTGATACGAAGCCTGTCCCGACCGGGTGACACTGTGGGCCGCGACTTTCCCTTCGGCGTAGACCCCGTGCGTATCGCCAACCGAAGCGAAGCCGCGCGTTCGAAATTCTTCTCCCCCCTGCAGCGGACGGTGGCTGAACGACAGAACGCTCGTCCCATCCGCGAGGGGAGCCTTCAATTTCAAAACAGCGATGTCTTCTGCTTTTTCTGACCGCCAATAGTTCCCGTCGATTTCCGCCTCGACCGGACGGTACGGCGCATCGAGTGTGAATGGTGCGACCGCCTCAGGTACCGACCGTTGTTGCGCTTGCACCCATTCGCAAACAGAATGGTATGCCTCCACCTGAATCTGTCCTTGCGGCTCACCAGATTCATGAGAGACCACATGGGCACAGGTGAGAACCCGGTCACTCGCAATGACACACCCAGTGCCCGCGATAATGCCATCCACCCAGATGCAGACGAGACTCTTCTCGAATGGGTGCTTGATCATCGTACTGCCTGCCTCTCGTGCGGGAGGAGATGACATTCCAGGGCTGCCTTGGGTCTGTTGGATTGGGGTGTCGCGCTGCGTCGCTGGGTGACTCTTTACCTCCGGAGGAGTGACGAATGGTTGAGCTGTTGTAGAAGGAGCGGGTGGCGCCGGAGTGCGATTGCGGATAGCTGCCAGCAACGCCTGGAATGTAGTTTCATCCGCCCCCGTGTAGTCGAGATATTTGTATCGCGCCAGGGCGTCCGGCAGGCGACATTCGGCCAGAAGGATCGGCAGGAATCGACGCATTTGATTGGTGGGGTTACGAAACAGCACTGTGCTTCGTTCCATCGCGACCCAATCAGCCCCCAAAGCGGCCGCAGACAGACACAACACCAGGATTTGAGATGACTCCAGGCCGTGTTCAATCGCGAGGTAGATGTCGTCACCAGGCTGGATCACCCATTCATCGAACCAGACGCGAATTCCCGAATCTCGCAGACGACATGCCAATTCGCGAACACAAGGTTTGTCCGCCTTGTTGTGGCTCAGAAAAACGTCGTATTCAAATTGATCCTGCATGATTGTGTGCCCTGTGCCACCAAGGTCGCGATCCACTTTTTCCCCGGGTGAAGCTCTCTTGGGAACAATAGAGCGAATCCTGCGACAAATCCACCGTGCGGCGGTCTCAGAACGACATGCCGGTTCGGCCATTTCACTCATTGGTTTATGAACAGCGACGCCGACACTTGACGACATTTCAGAACTTGTGCGTCGATCCCCTCTCACGGGCAATTCGACACGGCAGTGTGCGGGGTCCTCACACATCGGCAGAGAGAGAGCAGCGAGGGGCCAGCCAATGTTCAAATCCAACCCGGCACCGGCCGGTCGCGAATGAGTCAAATCACCCTAACCCAAATTGCGCATGCAACTTGCAACGACACCTCCAGGCTCGGCCCTCAAATGGTGGCCCCCCTTTGCGTCCCACCGAGCACACCGTGCGAATGGGGCCTACAACAGGGTGGCGGGAGCGCGGACCTCCGTGTCCGCTCCGCTGGGCTTGGATCGGCCGAGCATTGTTGCCAAGGGCACCCGCAAACCTTGGATCGGAAAAACACGGGTCGTGCACAGACGACACACATGGGCGATTCCATCAGTTCGCCTGTTTGACTTTCTCCTGCTCCACTCTCTCGTCCTCCGGCCGCACGAGACTTGGGGCCTGCAGCGCGGCGGGTTCGGGGGAGGCGTATTGATTTGTGGCGGGAGGTTTCTTGATTGGACTCGCAGGCTGAAAGCCTACGCCACGTGGTCAATTCCCCCGCTCCTTTCCAGATGCGCACCTCCGGTGCTTCCCGGTCCGATTTTTCTCCGGGACAATGGAGAGTGCCGAGGAGGTTCGTGTCAGGTCAGGTGCCGCAATGAGCCGAGGGGATGGAGGACGGGCAGCGATCGGCTCAGGCGAGGTCCGTCCTCGTCGCGAGCGGATCGCCGTCCCTTCGCCCCAAGAGGCCCGCGCCCGGCTCATTCGGCTGGCCGAGCGGTTTTTGAATCGGCAGCTCGATCTGGTCGGCGGGGTGATCGAGGAGGTCACCCTCAAAAACGCGCTGTATCGGGTGGGAATTGAGTGGCGGTATGCCGAGGAAGTGCTGGAACGGCGGGAATTCGCCACGATGTATGAGCAGACGCATTTGGGTCC
>CAIOTJ010000159.1 GCA_903861195.1 uncultured Planctomycetaceae bacterium
CCGGGTGTGCCGCCAGTCTCCTTCCGCTTCGTCGTCCCCCGTGGCCTGGCGTTCGCTCTGGTAGAGCTTGACGGTGAAGCGTTCCTGGCTGTCGGGGTCGACGGTGTCTCGCAGGCGGACGAGGACGATGCGGCCGTTCCGGGTGCCGGTGACCGGGCCGTGGAACAGGCACCAGGCCCCGTCGGGGATCCGCGGTTCCATCGACTGGCCGCGCACCTGGGCCACGAACATTCCTTCCCGCAACCGCCGATCCCCCGGCAACTCGACCCACCGGGCCGACTCCCACTGCGCCTCCGCCCGCTCGCCAAATCCCCCGGCCGCCGCCTGCAAGGTCAACACTGGCACACAGGTGCGGTACCGGGTCGCCGGGGTTGGGTCGACAATCCGGCCGGGAAGAGCAGGCAACAGGCGGGCGGGGATGTCTGGTACCGATGCCGCCGACTGCGTCTCGGCTGCCGCGGCCGTTGGGGCCTCCGCCGTCAATTCCCGCAGGATGTCCGCCAGCAGTCCCACGTCGCGACAGACACGAAAGTCCCACCTCCCGAAGTCGCCCAGATTGTTCACCGCCGTCACCCACCGCTTCGCCGCCTGATGCTTGGCGTTGGTCTTCTCGGGCTCATGCCCTTCGTATCCCTTGATCTCCAGAATCAACAGCACATCGTTCGCCAGACGCACGATGAAGTCAGGCTCGTAGGTGTGGTCCACCCCCATGAACTCGTAAGGAATCTTCAGCCCCAGGTTGTCGTTCCGGGCGTACCATTTCACCAGGTGCGAGGCGTCGAGCTCCCGGGCGGCGTCCGCCTCCCAGCCGGAATGCAGCACCACCGCGTTGATATGACTCTTGGTCGACGGTGTGGTGGCCCGCGTCGTGGTGAAATCGACCTCGTTGGTCGTGCCGACCGGGCGGTAGCGGTTCAGAATCGGCAACAGCGGCGGCTCTCCTTGGGTATCGTCGGGGTGAATCGCGTCGCGCAGCCGCTCGACCACCAGCCGCGAATACTTCTGCAGCCCCAGTTCCCGGGAGTCCACGCCGTTGAATTCCACCTTCGTCTCGACAAACCGCTTCACGAACGCCAGCACCTGCGGGAAAAGCTGGTGGCGCGATTTCAGCCGCATCACCTTGCTCTTCGTATCGGTCTTGTTCCAGTCCTGGAAGTCATCGATGATCTCCTGCGTGATCAGGAACAAAATCGTCTGCAGATGCGTCTGTGCGTAGTACGCCGCCCGGTCTTGCTCGACATACTTGAACGACGTCTGTTCCTTCGTCGGGGCGTCGTTGTAACCGACCGCCGGCCGCAGGAAGGTCGAGGTCGGTTCCAGGCTCGGCTCAATCCGCAATGGCTCGATGTTGTCGAGGTCGCACTTCAACAGCCCCTTCGTCGGCTTGAAGACGTACCCTTCCACATTGGGAAAGCGAATCTCCCACTCCTCGCGGTCGGGCAGCGCCCAGACGCGGTTCTTCGGCTTGTCTTCGGGTGCGAGCTGATTCTGCGCCCGCCCCTTGTACGGAATGACCGTGAAGGGAATGCCGTACACATCCACGTACTCTTCGGGCAGCAGCAGCCGCCCCTCTTCGTTGGCTTCCGGATGGTAATTCATCCGCCGCAGCCCGCGCCCCACCACCTGCTCGCACAACAACTGGCTGCGAAAGGCCCGCACTCCCAGGATGTGCGTCACATTGTTGGCGTCCCAGCCTTCCGTCAGCATGGCGACCGAGACGACGCAGCGCACGTGCTCGCCCGGTTCTCCCGGCTTGCCCACGGTCGCCACCACACGCCGCAAATCCTCTGCCGCCTTCTGCCTGGTTTTCTGCGGATCGTCCGATTCGGCTTCCTTCAGCATCCGCACGTCGATGCGAATCGTGTACTTCCGCTGCGCGGTGTTGGCGAATTCCGGCAGAATTGCCGACTCGCCAAACACGATCCGCTTCTTGTCTTTTCCTTTGCCGCGCGGGGTCGGCTGGTCGTCGTCGCCTTCGCTCTCCTCGGCTTCGACCTCGTCGACCTCATCCGGGGTGACCACGTCCGATTCCCGTTCGCCACTGATCTTCCTGTAGAAGTAGTCGGCGATCTCGGTGTTGTCACAGACCACAATCAACACCGGGGGAGCCTTCTCCTGGTTCGGGCTCGCCTTCTGGATCATCACGTACTTCTGGTGCCACTGCCCGGCGAGTTGCTTCAGCGCTCCCTCCGCTTCGCGGTAACACGGTTCGGGTTTGGGCCGGCCTCCCTTGGTTTTGTCGCTGGGGGGCAGCAGATGGTTGATGTGTTTCCAGAGGCGGAAGTACTTCGGATCGGGACGCCCAATCTCATCTTTTTTGCCCGACGCATCGTGCACGGGAAGTCGGGGAATCTTCACGATGCCTGATTCGATGGCGTCGACCAGGCCGAAGTCGCTCACCAGCCAGGGAAATGGCTGACCTTCGACGTAGCCGCTGCCCTTGAGGTAGAAGGGGGTGGCCGAGAGGTCGACGCAAAAGCTGATCCCCCGTTTGCCCGGTCCGCGGCAGTTGTTGATCCAGTCGAGTCCCTGCAGCCAGACGCGGGCTTCGTTCGCCTCTTCTTCGAGTTCCTTCGCTTCGTCGCCACTCACGTCGGCGCGTTTCTTTCCCTTGCGGGCGGTGTCGACCTCGGCCACCTGCTTGTCGGGGGGGGCCGGTCGCCAGCAATGGTGCCCTTCATCATTCAGCACCATGATCGGCATGCGGTCATACAGATCTCCCAGCACGCGGCGGGCCAGAGTCTCGGGGGTCTCGGGGCCCTTGTTGACGACGGGATAACTCTTGTCTCCCTCCTTGTGTTCCGACTCCTGGGCGAAGCGGTGCCAGTTTTCAATTAACACTTTGCCGCGCTGCAGGTACGGACGCAGATGCACCGGCACGAGGTCGAACGCGGCGTAGTAATTCTCGGGATTGTCGGGGCGCAAGACCTGCAGCCGTTCCTTGACGGTCAGGTTGGGGCAGCAGACCAGCACGGCACTGGGAAATTCGGAGCTGTCGGGGTTCACCCCGCGATTGCAGAAGGCCCACGAGATCAGCAGCGACATGACCACCGTCTTGCCCGACCCGGTCGCCATCTTGCAGCCCATGCGGCGGAGGGGAAGCAGATTCTCATCCCCGGGGAGATCGACCAGGGTGGGGTGGAATGCCGCGTTGGCGAGGTACTGGAACGGGTTGACCTTGAACTTGCGGCCGTCGTCGCGATCGAGTTCCACCTCCCCCTCGGGAAGCGGGCGCTCGCCGCGCAAGAGACGTTGCAGGTTGTCATCCGACAGGGCGAACTTGCGGTAGCCCGTGCGGGAGGTGCGTCCGGGAATGCGGATCTCGGCAAGGTAGATGAGGGTTTCGACCGCTTCGATCTGGCAGAAGAAGAGCCGGCGGCTGCGGTTGGGATGCCGCCACCACTTGAGCAGTTCACGGGTGGTATTGGTCGCACCGCGGTACTCCGACTCGCGCCACCGCCGCACATCTTCGCGCAAGAGGTTGATCAGCGGCAGGTCATCGAAGTTTTCTTCGGGATCGATGTCTTCGAAGAGCGATTTTTCCTTGGTGCCGAATTCCTGGGTCTGAAACCAATACCCGGCCGGGCGTCGCCCCTTGGTCTTGTGGGCCGCGCCGGTCTTCTTGTCGTAATCCCAGTAGTAGTCCGGCTCGTCATAAGGGGAGCAGATGACGGGCTTTTCGACAGGCTGGATCGGGATTTGTTTTTGGGGTTCGGCCATGACGTGGGTCTCCTTGTCGGGCTGTGTGAGCGGCGGGTCAGCCGAGTCGGTGGACCTGCATGACTTCATTGCCGCGAGGATCGATCACTTTGACCGCCACGCACTTGTGTTTGCCTGCCGGAAACGGCAAGGAGACAGTACCCGAGAGTTTCTCGAACGCGTCGTCCGAGACGACGCCGCCGAGGGCGTTCGCGAGCTTGTCCCAGGCCGACTTGTCGGGGAAAAAGGCCTGGGTGATACAGAAGGTCCGGCCGTCGTAGTCTCCGTCAACGAACCAGGCGGCCACCTTCGAGTCTTCGGTGCTACGGATGACATTCGCCACCGGGTCGTAGATGTCGACCCCTTCCATATGCACGATGTACTCCCCCCGGCGGTCGGGACCGGTCAGGCGGGTGCGGGGTTGGCCGAAGACGGTGAAGAGCTGGCTGCCCGGCTGTTCTTTCAGCAGACCAGCCATGCCCGGGTTGATGTCGGGGCGAATGCTGGCCATGTGAATTCGCAGCCGGGGATGCTGCGATTCCTCAATCGCCGCTTGGGCGGGACCGTCGAAACTGAAGCCGGCCACCACCAGCGCGTCGTATCCTCGCCGGTTGGCGGTGCGAATGAGGTCTTCGACCTGTTTGACGGTCACCGGGCCGTACTGTGGGCCAAATCCAATCGCGACGGTGGCTCGCCCCTCGCGATCGTCGTCCGTCTCCCCCTTGAAGACCCAGCGTCCTTCGGCATGCAGACCACCCGATTGCCCCGTCAGGCGCTCCAGCCGGGTGAAAACCATCTCCTTGTTGTTTGGGAACCGGACGCCGTCGAGTTTCAACAGACGGGTCATCTGATCGAGATACGCCTCGACATTCTTGACCTCGAAGGTTTCCTCGAGTTCCTCTGGAGCACCATCAAAGCCTTCGTCGATCGCACCGAGAGAGCGCTCGGGGGGCTGCACTGCCTCGACCGTAAATGGCCCACTGACACGTACAATGCCCTTTACGACTTCGGGCTGATCGACGAGTTCCTCCTGCTGAGCATTGGCTGCAATGCAGGCATTGACCTCATCCATTTTGGCACGCCAAGCCTTGCGGTATGCCGTTACTGCAACTTGCA
>CAIOTJ010000160.1 GCA_903861195.1 uncultured Planctomycetaceae bacterium
CCAGCGACACGGCGGGGGGGCTGATGGTGGAGCTTTTGGGGCACATCCCGGTGCCGGGCGAGAAGATCCGTCTGGGAAACTACGAGCTGACCGTGCTGGACGCCGAGCCGACCCGCGTGAGGCGTCTGGAGGTGCAGGAACTTGTCTCTCCAGCGGGCGAACCGGGTGCGAAAGAGGCACCCAAGTCTTTTGCTGGCGATTGAGGCACCCGACCGCAGCCGCGCCCACCGCGAGTGATCTGATCCCGAGTGCTCGCTCTCCGAGAGATCTCACAAGGTTCCCCGGCCAAGCCGTTTTCGGATTACGGCCGTGGACCAGACTTGCTGTCCGTCGGTCCGAAATGGGGCGTGTATGACGATGAGGCGGGGAAGGGAGAGACTCGCCCCGGCTCTCTCGGCGGGGTGGACACCGAAGTCCGTGCTATCGTCAGCCCGTTCCAGAACCGGAAGCGGTATGTCGGCCGTGGCTAAAAAAAGCGATTTACGGCCCGGCGCGCCAGTGTCTCTGGGTGTTTCGCGGGCCTTGCGGCGGATCGCTGATGGCCCGGCGCGAAAAGAGCCGCGTTGAACACGGCTCTTTCCGGCCGATCAAACAGCAATCCACCGCCCTTGGCGGTGAGACGGAAGAACTTACTCTTCTGCGTCGTCTTCGTTGGCGTTGGCCAGGTCGACCAGTTCACCCGTCTGGGGATTGCGGTACTTGAGATTGTATCGCCGCTGGAGCTGGCGCTCCTGTTCAATCAACAGGCGCCGCACCCCCTGGTTGGCGATCTCCTGGTACTGCGAGGGGATCGTGAAGTTGGCGATCTGGGTGTCGAACAGCGGTGCCGACTGGAACGCCTCGCGGGTGGCCTCACGGCGTTTGCCGACGCGGACCACATAGAAGGTTGAGGCATCGTCATTGGGGGTCACCCCCGACTCTCCTTCGCCCAGCGTGTTGAAGACCGTCTCCATGAAGTTCTCGCCGGCCCCGTCAATGACGACCGGGTTGCCAAACTCCAGAGGCTGCCGGCCCATCATCGCCTGCACGCTCGACTGCCGGTACCACGAGAACTCGGGAGATTCACTGACGGTGACCGTGTCGGACTCTTTGGCTCCCGTCACGGTTGCCTCGGCCAGGCCTTGTTCGAGTGACTCGGCCTTGGCGGCCTGCTTGGCCAGCGCCTCGGCCCGTTCGCGGGCCTTGGGAATGGCCTGCAGCCGTTTCCAGGCCTTGACCACCTGATCGCGAATCCCTTCTTCTGCGAGGGTCGGAACGTGGTCGGAAACTTCGCGCACCTTCCAGACCAGGTAGCGGTCGCCCGCCAGGTTTTCGCCATCGGCCTGGGCTTCGACGACAAGAGGCGAGTAGAGCCCCTGGCCGCGAAACGCGAGCGTGACAATGTTGGCGGGCAAGCTCCGCAGATCATCGGTGGAGAGCGCTTCCTGCGTCTTGCCCAGCACCGGGTGCTCGCTGAGATCCATGGGAGACAGCAGGCTGGTCTCGCCGTACTCGGCTCCATTCTGGGTTCCCAGCGCCTGCAGCGCCGCCGCCGCGTCGGGAACCGACTTGACCTGCAGTTCTTCCTCGAGCTTTTGACGTTCGGAGGGAGTGCCGCGATTGAGTTTCTCGGGATCGATGAACCGGGTGAGCTTTTGTCCCTCCGAGAACATCGCGTTGGCGATTGCCTTGGAACGGGCCTGTAGCGCCTTGTTCGTCCGATCGCGCAGAATTCGCTCGCGAATCAGTTGCTTCAGATCGTCGTCGAGAGGCTTGAAGCGGATCGGGGAGGCCTTCGGACCAGCCGGGGGAGTCAGCCCCGTTCCGGGGGCCGCATCTTCGTCGGTCATCAGCTCGTCGGCTGCCTGGGGACCAGCCGCCTCGTCGGCGGGAGCCGCCGGCTGCTCCGTTGTGGGCTGGGTCTCGGTTGGCTGCTCGGTGGCAGGCTGGGCTTCTGTCTTTGGCTCGACGGCCGGCGGTTCTTCCGTCGGGGCAGCCGGCTGGTCGCCGGTCTCCTGCGGGCCGCAGGGGGCTTCTGGAGCCGGCTCGGGCTTGGTCTCTGGGGCGGGCTCAGCCGGGGGCTCGGTGGGGGCGGGAGGCTCGGCCGGGGGCTGCTCGTCCCCCTTTGGCGTGGCTGGCTCGGCCGGACGTTCCCCCTCCGACGCCGGGTCGGGCTGCGCGGGGGTCTCGCCTGGTTCAACCTCGGTGGAGGGTTCTTCTGTTTCGGGAGTCAATTGCGGCTTTTCGGCCTCGGGATCCGAGGGAGCCTGGGGAACCACGGGGGCTTCCTGCAGGGCCGAGTCGAGAATCTTCTTTTCGTCGTAGTACTGCTGGATTTCCTCGTCGGTCACCACCTGGTCCGCCGCGACCTGTTTCTCAACGTCCTCATAGCGGAGGGCGAGATACTGCAGTTGCACCTTGCGGGGTTGGCGGAAGCCGGGAGTGTACTTCCCCCCCAACGAGACCCCGGGGTTGTCGCGGGGATCGAACTCGGATTTGTGCTTGGCGAACAAGGCCGCCACTTCGGGGTCGGTTGGCTCACCCACCGTATCGACAAACGCCGACACGGGAATGGCCGCCGCCTCAATCTTCTGGCGTGTGTGAACCTTCTGGTACACCCGCCAGAGTTCCTCGGGAGGAGTCGGCACCGCGGGGCGCACCAACTGGGCGGTCTCGATCGCCTGCAGCTCATCCTTCAAAACGCCGTACAGTTGCCGGGGAGCCACCCGCAGCTCATTGCAGACCTCGCGGAAACTGCTGGTGGTCAGCTTGTTGCGGAAGGTCTTGTCGAGGAAACGGGAGACGTCTTCATCGTCCACCGTGATTCCCATGGTGTTGGCTTCCTTCCGCATCAGCCAGCCCTGCACCACCTCACTTTGGGTGGGAGGCCCGAACTGCGGCGACTGGTTCGCGGGCAGGCCCGCCTCGCGGGCGGCCAGTTCCAGAAAGCGGTTGACCAGGCCGCGGCGCTGCATCAACTGCTCGACATCGGTCCGGGTCAGATTCCCGGCATTCGACTCGATCAGCGACACTTCACCCGTGCCTCCTCCTCCGCGGGCATAGCTGAACAGCTTCATGAGGGGATCACCCACAGTGAAGGCCAGCATGGCGGTCAGGAAGAGGAACACCAGCGCCTGTTTCTGGTGCTTGCGGAAGAACTCGAACGGAGACTCCATCGGGCGGTCGACCTTGACAACGCGCAGAATGATGAACTATGCAAACTCATCGCCCGTCGACACTTGGCGCGAGCGAACCGCGATTGTAACGGGGTTGGCGTAACTGGCAAAGTCCAACCTTTGTTCGTCAGAAACCGTACAAACCGATCCTGGTTCGTGCCCCGATGTTCACCGGACCTCTCCCGGTTCGTTTCGGGTTTGGTCCCCAGCGGACGCTGGTGACCTCTCGTTGCCGCAACTTGCTCCCGCCTGGCGATCTCGCGGTGGCCGCACCGCGCCTTGCGGTGGTCACCGGAACAGGACCACCGGCGAGTGCCGGCGGTCTGACACGCTGGCTTGATTGACCTCTCAGACTGGAATCCTCCCCGTGGCCAAGCAGAAGTACAAAGGTCTGGTGATCGTGGAATCGCCCGCCAAGGCGAAGAAGATCAACAGCTACCTGGGCCGCGATTACAAGGTGCTGGCCAGTATGGGGCACGTGCGCGACCTGCCCGAGTCGGCCGCCGACATTCCCGAAGAGGTCAAGAAAGAGCCCTGGTCCCGCCTGGGGGTCAACGTCCAGGCCGACTTTGAACCCCTCTATGTCATTCCCGCCAAGAAGAAAAAGCTGATTTCCGAACTGAAATCAGCCATGAAAGAGGCAGACGAACTCATCCTGGCGACTGACGAAGACCGCGAGGGGGAAAGCATCGGCTGGCACCTGGCCGAAGTCCTCAAGCCGAAGATCCCCGTCAAGCGGATGGTCTTCTCGGAAATCACCAAGCAGGCCATTCAGGAAGCGATTCGCAATCCCCGGGAACTCGATCACAACCTGGTGGAAGCGCAGGAAACCCGACGGGTTTTGGATCGACTGTACGGATACACCCTAAGTCCCCTGTTGTGGAAGAAAGTGGCCCGGGGTCTGTCGGCGGGGCGGGTGCAATCGGTGGCGGTCCGGCTGATTGTGCTCCGCGAGCTGGAACGCCGGGCGTTTCGCTCGGCCACCTGGTGGGATCTCAAGGTGCAGTTGCAGACCCCCCAGGGGGGTTCGTTCGAGGCCGAGCTGTCGGCTGTCGGGGGTCGCCGCGTCGCCCTGGGGAAAGACTTCGACGAAAACACCGGCAAGCTGAAGCCCACGGCCGATGTGCTGCTGCTGGATGAGCAGACCGTGGGAGAGCTGCGGGACCGGCTGGGCGCCCTTCCCGAGCGACCCGCTCCCCCCGGTTTCCACGTGGGGAACATTGAAGAGCGCGAGCAGGTCCGCCGCCCCTACGCTCCGTTCACCACCAGTACCCTGCAGCAAGAGTCGAACCGCAAGCTGGGGCTCTCGGCCCGCGAAACGATGCAGATCGCCCAGCGGCTGTACGAAGAAGGGTTGATCACCTACATGCGTACCGACTCGGTCTCGCTGTCGACCGAGGCGGTCTCGGCCGCCCGGCGGTGCATCGAAGAGCGGTACGGCAAAGACTACCTCAGCCCCCAGATCCGCAGCTTCGAGACCAAGAGCAAGGGGGCGCAGGAGGCCCACGAGGCCATTCGCCCCGCCGGTACCGAAATGAAAACCGGCGAAGAGCTTGGTCTGGCTGGCCGTGAGCTGCAGTTGTACTCGCTGATCTGGAAGCGGACGGTCGCCTGCCAGATGGCCGACGCCCGCCTGCGGTTCCGCACCATCACCATCCAGGCCGCCGATTCGGAATTCAAGGCGACCGGCCGCCAGATTGAATTCCCCGGGTTTTTCCGGGCGTATGTGGAAGGGGTCGATGATCCGGCAGCCGCTCTCGACGACCAGGAACAGAGCCTCCCGGCCATGGCGGTGAGCGATCCGCTCAAGTGCCTGAATCTCGAACCGGTCTCACACGTCACCCAACCCCCCGCGCGGTATACCGAAGCGACCCTGATTCGGGCGCTCGAAGCCGACGGCATTGGCCGCCCCAGTACCTACGCGTCGATCATCGGCACCATCCAGGACCGGGGATATGTGGTGAAGGTGTCGAACCAGCTGCGTCCGACGTTTACCGCCATGGCGGTCACCCGGCTGCTGGAGAAGAACTTTCCGCAACTGGTCGACGAACAGTTCACCGCCAGCATGGAGCAGACCCTCGACGACATCGCCACGGGGGAGGCGCATTCGACCCCCTACCTGCGCGAGTTCTACAACGGGCAGACCGGGCTCGATCAGCAGGTGAAGAACCAGGAAGAAAACATCGACCCCCGCGAGGCGTGCACCATCGATCTCGAGGGGCTCTCTTCGCGGATTCGCGTCGGCAAGTTCGGTCCGTACCTGGTGAAGGAACAGGACGGCACCAGCATGACGGCGTCGCTGCCGAATGACATCGCCCCGGCCGACATCACCGACGCCATGGCCGACGAGTTGCTCAAGCAGAAGCAGCAGGGGCCGCGTTCGATTGGCGTGCACCCCACCGAGGGGTTGCCGATGTACGCGCTGCTGGGTCCGTTTGGTCCTTACCTGCAGTTGGGGGATGCCGTCGAGGGGGGGCCCAAGCCCAAACGCGTCTCGCTGCCCAAGGGGGCCGATCCGCAGGTGGTCACCTTCGAGCAGGCGGTGGAGTTGCTGCAGTTGCCCCGCACCGTGGGGCAGCATCCCGAGACGGGCAAGCCGGTCACGGCGGGCATCGGCCGGTTTGGTCCCTATGTGTTCCATGAAGGGACCGGGTTCAAGTCGCTGCCCAAGGGTTACGACGTCCTGACGATCGACCTGCCCACGTCGGTCGAACTGCTGAAACAAAAACGGGTCCGTGCCGGGGCGACCCC
This sequence comes from uncultured Planctomycetaceae bacterium, assembly GCA_903861195.1. Classification (GTDB taxonomy): domain Bacteria; phylum Planctomycetota; class Planctomycetia; order Planctomycetales; family Planctomycetaceae; genus UBA10511. The sequence continues at coordinate 5,907 of CAIOTJ010000160.1, forward strand.
CATCAAGGAACTGGGGGCCCACCCCGACGACCAGCAGCCGGTGCAGGTCTTCGACGGCAAGTACGGTCAGTACGTGAAACATGGCGACGTGAACGCCACCCTGCCGAAGGAGACGGTGCTCGACACGCTGACCCTGGCCGACGTGCTGCCTCTGTTGGCCGAGCGGGCCGCCGCGACCGGTAAAGGGAAGGGGAAGGGACGCGGGAAAAAGACCGGGACCGCGGCCAAAAAGACTGCGGCGAGCAAGACCAGCGATACGGCGGCCGCTCCCAAGAAGGGGGCCAAGAAGTCGACCAAGGCGGCCCCCAGCGCGGCCCGCAAGTCGGCCAAGGCGGTCAAGGGGACCAAGCGGCCCGCTGCCAGCCGCAAGGCGTCCAGCGATGACGATTCGGCCTCGATCGATCCCGACACCCTGCCGTTCTAGAATCCACCCGCTGGAGGACCGCCGGTCTCAACCCAATCGGTCACGGGAGAATTGTCGTGGACCGAGGCCTCGGCCCCGGGAGAAGCATTCCGACGTGATGTTGGCGTCTGCCGCGGGGTCATTCCGGGCGGTTGGCAAGATGGTTCCTTCAGCGCGAGCGAGACATGCGGAACTGGTTGGGTTTGACGTGGGGTTGGTTGGTGGGCGGGCTCGTGCTGTGGGTGGCCGCTGAGGGTTTTGCTCAGGATTCCGGGGCTGCGGTACCCGATGACGAGCTCTTCGAGCGGCAGTCGGACGTCATCTACAGCCGAAAGTATGGCACCGCCCTCACACTCGATGTCTTCACCCCCAAACACAAACGGAATGGCCGGGGGCTGATCTTCGTGGTCAGCGGCGGGTGGACCTCGTTCCACGAGGCGATCAATCCGGGACCTGTCCGCGAATTTGTCCGCCGGGGGTACACGGTCTTTCCCGTGGTGCACGGCAGCCAGCCGAAATTCACCATCCCCGAGATTCTCGACGACCTGCAGCGTTCGGTGCGGTACGTCCGGCATCATGCCGCGAAATACGGGATCGATCCCCAGCAGATCGGGATCTATGGCGGCTCGGCCGGAGGGCATTTGTCGCTGATGCAGGGGACGGCGGGGCAGCCGGGCAATCCCGAGGCGGCCGACCCGGTCGATCGCCACAGCAGCCGGGTGCAGGCGGTTGCCTGTTTCTATCCGCCGACCGACTTCCTGAACTACGGCAAGCCGGGTGAAAGCGCCCTGGGGGAGGGAGTGCTGGTGAACTTCAAGGCCCCATTCCAGTTTCGCGACCACGATCCGCAAAGGAACATCTGGATTCCTGTGACCGATGAGCGGCGGATCCGGGAAATCGGCCGACAGATCTCGCCCGTCTATCATGTCACTCCCGATGACGCCCCCGCGTTGCTGATTCACGGCGATGCCGACCAACTGGTGCCGCTGCAGCAGTCCGAGAGAATCGTCGCCGCCTACCGCGACCAAAAGGTGCCTGTCGAGTTGATCGTCAAGCCGGGGCAGGCGCATGGCTGGCCCAGACTGAACGACGATCTGGTGCACTTCGCGGACTGGTTTGACCGGCATCTGCGCGAGCCCTGAGAGAGAGTGGAGCGTGCCGCGGAGACAAAACCGGGAAGACCAATCGTGGGAGCATGAGATGACTCGACTGACGGAAGAACAGATGGTGGCCTTGTGGAAGGAGCATACCGATCTCGAATTCGTGACGCGGGATGCCGAGACCACCGTGGCCACGATGTCCCCGCACAACTCGGTCAATCACGTGCCGGTGATGACCGGGGGGCGGGGTTCGGAGGGATTGCTGAAGTTCTATGGGACGCACTTCATTCCGAAGATGCCGGCGGATACCGGTTTACGGCTGCTGGCCCGCACGGTGGGGGCCGACCGTCTCGTGGATGAGTTCGTCCTCTCGTTCACGCATGATCGGGTGATGGACTGGATGCTGCCGGGGGTGGCCCCGACACACCGCAAGGTCGAGATCCCGGTGGTGGTGGTGGTGCAGTTCGAGGCTGGCCGGCTGTCGAGCGAGCGCATTTACTGGGACCAGGCCTCGGTGCTTGTCCAGATCGGGCTGCTGGAACGAGGCCGGTTGCCGGTGACCGGGGTCGAGCAGGTCCGCAAGTTCGAAGACGATTCACTGCCCTCGAATGAACTGATCGACCGGCTGACCTGATCGGTCGGGTCGAATCGCGCTGACCGGACGCCGGCCGGTGCGGGGAGACGGGCGTGGTTTCGAGCGTCGATTGGCTACAATCTGAGCCTCGAGCCGTAATTGCCTCTCTCCCCTTGCGACCCGGATTCCGACGTGCCCCAGTTCGAGCTCAAGAGCGAATTCCAGCCGGCGGGCGACCAGCCCAAGGCGATCGCCGCCCTGGTCCGGGGTTTGAAAGAGGGGCAGCGTGATCAGGTGCTGATGGGGGTGACCGGTTCGGGCAAGACCTTCACCATGGCGAATGTCATCGCCCAGATGCAGCGTCCGACGTTGGTGCTGTCGCACAACAAGACGCTGGCCGCCCAGTTGTACGGCGAGTTCCGCGAGTTCTTTCCGAACAACGCCGTCGCGTATTTCGTGAGCTATTACGACTACTACCAGCCCGAGGCCTACATTCCCCAGCGGGACATCTACATCGAGAAAGATGCCTCGATCAACGAAGAGATCGACCGCCTGCGGCTGGCGGCCACCAGTGCGTTGGTGAGTCGCCGCGATGTGGTGGTGGTGGCCACCGTCAGCTGCATCTACGGGTTGGGATCGCCCAAGGACTACCTCGAGATGATGATACCCCTGCAGGTGGGTGAAGAAATCTCGCGGGACGACCTGCTCCGCCGGCTGATCGACATCCAGTACGACCGGAACGACGTCAGTTTCGAACGGGGTACGTTCCGGGTGCGCGGCGACGTGGTCGAGTGCTGGCCCGCCTATGAGGAATTCGCCTACCGCATCGAGCTGTGGGGAGACGAGATCGAGTCGCTGGCCGAGATCAATCCTCTGACCGGGATCGAAGCCCGGAAAATGAAAGAAGTTTATATTTACCCCGCCAAGCACTTTGTGATGCCCGCCGACCGGGTGGCGCTGGCGGTCGACAACATCCAGCAGGAACTCGACGAACGGCTGGAAGTTTTCCGCCGCGAAGGGAAGCTGCTCGAGGCGCAGCGGCTGGCGGCCCGCTGCCGATTCGACATCGAGATGATGCAGGAGGTCGGCTATTGCCCGGGGATCGAGAACTACAGCCGGCATCTGGCGGGGCGAAAGCCTGGTGAGCCCCCCGCCACCCTGTTCGACTTCTTCCCCAAGGACGCCCTGCTGATTGTCGACGAATCGCACGTGACCATTCCCCAGATCGGGGCGATGTTCGCCGGCGACCAGTCGCGCAAGAACACGCTGGTGGAGCATGGCTTCCGGCTTCCCAGCGCCCTCGACAACCGGCCGCTGAAGTTCGATGAGTTTCGTTCCCGCAACCTGCAGACCATTCTGGTCTCGGCCACTCCCGCCGACTGGGAGCTGGAACAGACGCAGGGGGAGGTGGTCGAGCAGGTGATCCGCCCGACCGGGCTGGTCGATCCGGAGATTCACGTGATTCCCGCGCGGGGGCAGGTCCCTCACCTGATCGAACAGATCAAGCTGCGGTCTGCCCGCGAGGAGCGGGTGCTGGTGACCACGCTGACGAAGAAGATGGCCGAAGACCTGTCGCGGTACCTGACCGAGGGAGGGCTACGGTGCGCCTGGCTGCACTCGGAACTCGACGCCTTTGAGCGAGTCGATGTGCTCAACAAGCTGCGGGGAGCCGAATACGACTGTGTGGTGGGGGTTAACCTGCTGCGTGAGGGCCTGGATCTGCCCGAAGTCTCCATGGTGGCGATTCTCGATGCCGACAAAGAGGGGTTTCTGCGCAGTGCCACCAGCCTGATCCAGACCATCGGCCGGGCCGCCCGCAATGTGAACGCCGAAGTGATTCTCTACGCCGACATCATCACCGAGAGCATGCAGGACGCCATCTCCGAGACGAATCGCCGGCGGGAATTGCAGAGGGCGTACAACCAGAAGCACGGCATCACCCCCGCGACCATCCGCAAGGCGATCAAACGCGGCATCGAAGAGGAGGTGCAGGCGCGGAAGCAGGCGCAGGAGGCGGCGGGCATTGGAGACGAGCAGACCGCAATCACGCTGGACGTGATGGCCGACCTGGAACAGCAGATGCACGCGGCGGCCCGGAATCTCGACTTTGAACTCGCGGCCCAACTGCGCGACCAGATCCTCAAGGCGAAGCAGAAAACCGGCCAGACGCTGACCGCCACCGAACAGGCGGCCCAGCAAGAGAAGCTGCAGCAGAGCCGGGGGAAGGGGCGGGGCCGGAAGGGTGGCGGTCGCGTTCCCAAACCGCAGCGCTGACCAGCGCGTTTCCCCTCGGGGGACGACTGGTCAATTGGCCGGGGCGTGCGATAATGCGGCGGCCACCGCGTTCCGTGGTGAACACCCTTCCGGGTGGGAGAGTGGCGGAATTCCGGGCGCTCTTTCCTCTTTTGTGGGCACCGTGCACGAGCCATGGGTACCGATCCGTTTCGAGTGGCGATTTCAGGAGACTTCCTCAATGAACAGGGGGAGGATGCCTACGGCGAACTGCCGGTCGACCGTCTCGACGCCGCTCCGCATCTGGTCTGGCACTACCTGCGCGAACAGGGACCCCGGCCCGGAGACACCGACTATTGGCACCAGTTCTATCGGTTGAAGATGACCGCGGAGCAATTGGCGGGAGTCGACGGTCTGATTCTGCTGCGCCCCTGGCTGACCCGCGAGGTGCTCGAGCAGGTGCGCGACCGGCTGGTCGTGGTGGCACGGTCGGGGGCGGGTTATGACAAGGTCGACGTCGCGGCGTGCACCGACCATGACGTCGTGTTGACCAACGCCCCCCTGGCCCTGAATCATGCCACCGCCTCGACCGCGCTGCTGTTCATGCTGGCGCTGGCGAAACGCCTGAAGGCGCAGGAGCGGATCACCCGCGCCGGGCGCTGGGACCTGCAGCCAGCCGAAATGGGAGATGAAATCCAGGGACGTGTCCTGGGGGTGGTGGGGCTGGGCCACAGCGGCCGCGAACTGGTACGGCTGGCCGCCCCCTTCGAAATGCAGGTGTTGGCCTTCTCGCCCCATGCCGATCCCGTCGAGGCCCGCCGTCTGGGGGTGGAGCTGGTCTCACTCGCGCGGCTGCTGAATGAAAGCGACTTTGTCAGTGTGCATGCCCGCCCGCGTCCCGAGAATCGTCACCTGTTGGGAGCCGCGCAATTCGCCCGGATGAAGCCCACGGCGATGTTCATCAACATCTCGCGGGGGGATCTGGTCGATCAACCGGCGCTGGTCCACGCCCTGCGGACCGGGCAGATCGCCGGGGCGGGGCTGGATGTATTCGCGGTGGAACCCCTTCCGGCGAACGATCCGCTGACCGAACTCGACAACGTGATCCTGACTCCTCACTGGAACGCTTCAACACGCGATGTCTGGCGGGCGACGGGAGACAACGTGACGCGGTCGGTGCTGGCGGTCTCGCGGGGTGAACTGCCGGCGCACATCGTCAATCCCGAAGTGCTCGGCCGGCCGGGCTTCCAGCGCAAGCTGGAGCGGTGGAAACCGGTTTAATTGCCGATGTAGCGGGCATACAGTCCGCGGGCGACGGCGGGGTCGGAAGTCCCCTGGATGATGGCCCGGCCATCGGGAAACAGCGTGATCCGCCGGTCTTCGGGCAGTTCGACCCGCAACAGGAACGGATTCTGCGAGACCGTGCCCACCGCGGCCAACCGCTGGGCGAAGTCGGCGAGGGAGAGGGCCCGCTTCTCGGGCGGGGTGATCTGCACCGCGTTCCGGCCACAGAGCACGGTGGATCGCGAGGCGCGATCTCCCCGCAGCCAGTCGCGACGGCCGTGGACGCAGGCGGGACAGTCCGCCTGGGCCCGCAGACCGGCGGTCCGCATCAGCCGCAGTGAGGGATCCCACACATCGACCACCGCCATCTGTTCGGCGAGGCTCGATCTCTCCTGGGTCAGCAGCTTGAACGCCAGCGTCACTTCCAGCGCGGCGACCACCGAGATCGCGGGGCCCAGGACCCCGGCCGTGTCGCACGTTTCGGTCTCCGCCGGCCCGGGCAAGTCTCCCAGCAGGCACCGCAGACAGGCCGTTTGACCGGGAATGATGGGCAGCACCTGCCCATGGCTCCCCAGACAGCCGGCGTAGATCCAGGGCTTTTCCAGTTCCAGTGCCGCGTCGTTGATGAGGAACCGCGTTTCGAAGTTGTCCATCCCGTCGACAATCAAATCGACATCCCGGGCGAACCCCAGCATGTTCCCGGGATCGATGTCGGCCACGATCGGCTCGAGTTGGACTTCGCGATTCACCCGTCCCAGCCGGTTCGCGGCGGCAATGGCCTTGGGCAGCCCCCGCGAGACATCGTCTTCATCAAACAAGACTTGCCGCTGCAGGTTGCTGAGTTCGACGAAGTCGCGATCCACCAGACGCAGGAAACCGACGCCGGCCCGGGTCAAACCATCGGCCACCGCGCCCCCCAACGCCCCGCAGCCACACACCAGAACCCGGGATTGGCGCAGACGCCGCTGGCCATCGACCCCGATGCCGGCAAACAGCATCTGGCGGCTATAACGCTGCAGTTCGGGAGGAAACCGGGACTCGGCCATCAGGGATCAACCGCCGGGGGGCTGCAGAAGCTACCCCCAAAACGACACCACCCCCTCAGCCGAGACAGACAGCCGGCAGCAACCGGGGTCTGACCAACAAACCGGGGGGGGAGGTTGGGGGGACGTGAGGGAGAGAGAATCAGCCCCAGAAGCGTTCGCCGGTGGAGATCAACGGGGGCTGCGTTTCGACGTCAACATTGCCATTCACCTTGACTTTGCACGCCAGCCGCAGATCATTCTCGTGGCCGATCCGGGCGAAGAAGGTGAGCGGGCCAAGCATCAGGCGGATCCATTCGAGGAATCCCTGCTTGCTGATGTTTTCGGTCCCCTTGGTGATGTGTACGCGACAACTGGCGCAGCTTCCCATTCCCATGCAATTCACGTAGTTGTGGGGGAAGGGATAGATCTCGACACCTTCCCGCAGGGCCACCTGCCGCAGGTTTTCACCAGGGGCACATTCGACTTTGCGTTTTTCCTTGACGAAGTTGATGGTGGGCATGGCCGGGACGAGAGGGAGGAAGCAGTGCGAACAATCCACCCGGAATGATAGAGTCAGACGCCCCCGGTTGCCAGCATTGGACACGAGCGCTCTTCGGGGCGTAAGAAGGAAGGTATGACGACGCCCGCCCCCCAGATTCTGCATGTGACTTCGGAACACGCTGGTGAAACCATTCTCGCCATTTTGCGGGCCTGGCAGCCGGGGCAGTCGTGGGGGGCTGTGCGGCAACTGCTCTCCCGCCGTCACGTTCAGATCAACGGCAATCTGTGTCTCGACGAAGGCCGCCGCCTGAAGGAAGGGGAGGTGGTCCGCCTGCTGCCCTTTTCGGCCGCCCCGCCCCCCACTGAAGACGACGTAAAGATCCGCTATCTCGACCAGCACCTGGTGGTGGTTGAAAAGCCGGCGGGAATGACCACTCTGCGGCACCCCGAAGAGCGCGGCTGGCCCCGCAGCCGCAAACAATTGCAGCCGACGTTGGATGAAGTCTTGCCGCGGATCGTCGACCGTCGAGAGCGGGGAGGGCGGCGGGGTCCCCCCGGTCAGCCGGGGAAGCAACCGCCGCCTCGGGAGAAAGGTCCCCTGCGGCGTCTGCGGGCCGTTCATCGCCTCGATCGCGAGACCAGCGGGCTGATGGTGTTCGCCCGGACGATTGATGCCGAGCGCGAGCTGGGGCTGCAGTTTCGGGCCCACACTCTGGCCCGGGTGTACCTGGCGGTGGTGGCGGGGAACCTGCCGCATGAAGAGACCTATCAGAGTCACCTGATCGAAGACCGGGGGGACGGACGGCGGGGGAGCACGCCGAACCCGAAGCTGGGGAAAGTTGCGATCACCCACGTCAAGCCGCTGGAGCGGCTGGGAAAATACACCGTGGTGGAATGCCGGCTGGAGACCGGGCGGACCCATCAGATCCGCATTCATCTGTCGGAGGCGGGGCATCCGCTGTGTGGCGACAAGGTCTACCGGGGGAAGTTTCCCGGAACACCGCTGCCGGATGAGAGTGGCGCCCCCCGGGTGGCCCTGCATGCCGCGGAACTGGGTTTCGAGCACCCCATCACCGGCGAGTACCTGCACCACGTGATGGCCCTGCCCGTCGACATGGTGGATCTGATTGACCGGCTGCGTGGGGTCCGTCGCGGCCGAACTTCCTGGGGAGGTCGGTCGGAGGGGAGCGCGGCGACGAGTGGACCCGCACGGGGAGGACCGGCAGGGCCTGCCATCCAGCCGACAGCGCGTCGGGATGTGCCGACGGCCGACGGTCCCCCGCAGCAAAAACGGCGGGGAAAAGCGCCACGCGGAGGCATGGAATCTGTGCCCGGGCGCGCGGGGCGGGTGGCGGCCGACGATGATCTGCCGGGAGAGCAGGACGAATCGATGCCGCCGCGGCGCGCTGCGTCCAGAGGGCCCGGTTCGGGAGGGGCCGGCCCGCGGGGTGGTCGACGGTCGGCCGGGGGACGCCCGGCGACGGGAGTTCGACCGGCCGAGGGGCACCGAGCGGGGTCAAGACACTCGGGGGGCGGACGCCCGGAGGGTGGACCGGCGGGCGAGGGACAGCCGCCTGGGGGGGCTGGCGAGAGCGGCCGCCGTTTCGGGGGGGGCCGACCGGGGGCGCGTTCGTCTCGACCCGGAAGTTCCCGGCCGAGTGGTTCCCGACCGGGGGGTTCACGACCGGGTGGGGCCCGGCCTGGCAAAAAGCCAAAACGCCGTCGACCAGGGCCCCCGCAGGGCTGAGGTCAACGGCGTGTTCCCGGGTCGCTCGATCGCGAGACGGGTTGCGTTCAGCGATTTCCCCAAGACCCCAACGATGAGCTGGGAATTGCGAATCCATCAACAACTGGGACGGCGCTGCGTGTCCATTGCAGTCTGTGTCGCCGGAGGGGAGGCCACGGAATGGGCCTTCTGCGGCTGACAACTTTCGCGAGTGTGGTTGTTCCCCGGATTGTGGGCTCAACTACTCTTCGTCGGAATCCTTGGGGCTCGACTTCGACCGGGCCGAATTGACCGGGCTTGGGGAGAACTCTTCTCCCGTCAGTTCGGACCGGGACCGGTATCGGTCCATGAGGAATTTGACGGGATAGATGCGGATCACCTTTCCTTTGTAGGTGAGGCGATTGTTTTCGTCGCGGCCCAGGTGGACAGCCACCTGGTCGACCGCCAGGTCGGCGTACAGGGCGGCATAGGTTTCCGGGTCGACAATGGCCCCATTTTCGAGGTCCTCAACCACGTTGCGGCCGCCAGAGAGAATCGCGAACGTGTTGAGCCCCTTGGTGGCCGGGGTCAGTCTCTGGTCGTTGATCAGGGCGTCGGCGGCGGAGCGCAGGGCATCGGCGGCGGCCCGAATCTTGGTTTGGGCATCGGTGCTGAGGTCGGGGGTGGTGTCGGCGGCCCCTTGAGCCCACAGCGATTGCGGCTCGAAGGCCTGCCACGAACCCGCGACGTAACCTGCCAGCAGCAGACCCACACCACCCAACCAAGGAATCACACGCCGCATGACACGCTCCCGAGAAGACGAAGTACCAGGCTCCGAACCACCACCCCGGCTGCGACCGGGCAGCTGGTCTGGACGGAGGTAATAGTGGCGGGAATCCCCGGCGGATTGCAAGACCAGCCCGGGCCGAAGTCTCCGCGGACCCCGAGCCGTGAAGTCCCGGACCTCCTCCGCCGCGACGGATGGGTGATTTCCGCCGCTGCGGCGGATTGAGGCCGCGCCGGGGGCGCAGGCCGGCCAACCCGCCCGTGGTTTCCGGAATTGGAGGCCTACTCGAAGATCAAGGTTCCAAAAGCCGAGAGTTGGTGAAAACTCCCCTCCACCGGTGTCCAGGACCAGGACGTCGAGGGTTGCGAGTCGTAGTCGACCCGGTAGAAATTGGCCCGCCAACGGGTTCCCGGGGTGGGTGTGGAATGCGGCAGGGGTTCCAGCAGCGTGAAGGGAATGTGCAGCTCGGCCGACCACGCGCTGGCCCGCTCTCCCGACTGGGGACGCCCATTGGCCACGGCGACCTGTTTGCGAACCGCACGGGGAACATTGTCGACGGTCGACCAGGGCTGCCAGCGGAAGAATTTCCCATCCCGCTGCGAGACCAGCAGGGGAAGTTCGAAACCCAGGGGAGAGATCTCGTACTCAAAGTAGTCGGGCCGCGATTCATCGGGCCAGAAGAACACCTCAAACACATCTTCGGTCCAGAGCTTGGCGCCGTCGGACTGCAGGCTGGCGCTGATCCGGGAATCGGTCCCGTGGAAGAGCACATAGATGCCGGTCCGGGAATACAGCAGCTTGACCTGGGTGGTGTAGTTCAGGTCGGACGCCCCTCGTTTCGCGAGCGTCAGCCAGGGGACGTCCTTCCATGCGGCGTGGGTCCCGTCGCCGGTGATCTCGAAGTCTTCCGTCCGACCGACGCGCCACTCGGCCGGGAGTTGCCGGGAGGGGGTCAGCCCCAGCAGGCGTTCGGCATTCTCGTGGTAGATCTTGACGAGCACCTCATCGGGGAGGTGGATGCCATAGATCATCCAGAAGCCCTGCAGGTGATGGCTGGCCGAACAATCGAAGTATTCGTCGTCGGTTTCCAGGAAGCGGTAGTAGATCCGGAACGCATCCCGACGGGGGGTGGTGTCGGTCCCGAAGAGAATGCGGTCCTGGTACTTCAGGAAGAACCGTCGGGCCGCATACGGTTGTCGCCCCAGTTCCGAGATGCGGGCATCGAAATCGACAAACAGGTTGGGATATCGGTCGAGCTGGCCCGCCACCGCTTCGAGATTTTCGGCATTGTTGCCGAAGTGGGTGCTGATGAAGGTGGTCTTCGGATGGCGCGCAACGGCCCGCTCGAGGGAGTCGAGAATCTGCTGCCGGGGCGGGAACTGGTCGCCGAAAAACAACCAGTCGGGGTGTTGGTTCAACTCGTGCCAGCGTTCGTTGAATCGGTCGAGGGGGGTGAAGAAGGCGGCCGGATCGGCGACGTGGATCACGATGGGTTTGCCCAGTTCGCCGCAGAGCGCGTAGATGGGGTCGAGCTGGCGGTCATCGGGAAGCATCAGTTGGCCGTTCTGATACCGCACCCGCAGCCCCAGCGTCTTGTGGAATTTCAGCCCGCGGGCTCCCAGTTGGAAGCTCTCGCGCAGCCGTTCGACCTCGCGGGTCGACCAGCCTTCGTCCTCGATGCCAGTGAAGTCGATCTGGGCGAAGGTGAGGAACCGGCCGGGGTGCTTCTGGTCGAGCGCGGCCAGGGTTTCCCGCAGACGCTGGCCTGATCCGCCGTCGAGGTTGATGACTGTGCGGACGCCGGCGGAGTCCATCTCGGCGAGATAGCGGGCGACCCGTTCTGCAGTGAGGAATTCGGCGCCGCCGCCGAGGTGGTTGTGGATGTCGATGACGGGAAACCGCGGTGTCTCGACCACCGACTGTCGCGTGACCAGCATCGAGCGGGGCTGCCAGTCCTTCAGCTTCAGTTCGCGGATGTCGTCCTGGGAGTGGACGAACGCGGGAAATCCCAGAGACAGCCAGGCCGCCAGGCACCACGGAAAAGAAAGGGGGTTTCGCACAGGGAACTCCAGGTTGTGATGGACGGCCCTTGGCCCGGGGCGAGCATAGCAGGCCGGGGGGGAAAGATCCCGTACGGCGGTCGGGAATCAAATTGGGGCGGGGACCTGGATTGTGTGCTGGCCGGGCACTGGTCCACGCGATAGGATCCGGGATGTCGGACATGAGGTGCGATGTTGGCTCCAGGGAGTAAGACCGGGTGAAGATCGAAGTGGGAATCGTGACCGCGGCCGGGGCCCGCCAGGCCCGGCTTCCTTTCCAGCGATTCATCGACCTGGATGGTCAGGAAAAATCCGCCTTGCGGATCCTCGCCGAAGAGGTCTTCAGCGCGGGGATCAAGACCCTGTACGCGGTGATTGGCCCGGGATTGACGGGCGAATGCCAGGCGGCTGTGGGGCGGGACTACGCCAACCGGATCGTGTTTGTCGAGCAGCAGGGGTCCGCTGGGTATTCGGCGGCGGTGTTGCAGGCGGCCGAGCTAGCCGGCCCGCAGCCCTTCCTGCACCTGGTGGGAGACCATTTGGCCATCTCGGCCGATCCCCACCGGCGATGTGCCCAGCAGCTGGTGGAGTGCGCCCGGATCGAAAAGTGTGCCGTCTCGGCCGTGCAGGCCACGCGGGAAGGAATGTTGCCCTACTACGGGGCGGTGGGGGGGCAGCGGATTCCGGGGACCCAACTGATCGAGATCGACTGCATCCTGGAGAAGCCAACCCCCACCCAGGCCGAGCAGCAACTGCAGGTCCCGGGGGTGCGCACCGGGAGTTATCTCTGTTTCTTCGGGATGCACGTGTTGCCTCCGTCGTTGATCTCCCTGCTGCGGGAGCAGATCGCGCAAAACCCAGGGGATGTGCCGCAGTTCTCGGATGCCCTGCAGGAGCTGGCCCGCCGGGAACGGTATCTGGCGATGGAGGTGCGGGGTGCCCGCCATGATCTGGGGATCCGGTATGGAGCGTGGATCACCCAACTGGCCCTGGGATTCGCGGGGGTCGACCGCGAGGTGGTTCTCTCGCACCTGGTCGAGCAGCTGGCGAACCAACCCCAGCCAGGTGGCGTCGAGCGCCGGGGGGGAGGAGTTCGCGGTGAGTAGGCCACCAGGTGAGGCGTCGACGGAATGCCGGAGTGCCGACAGCCCGCTGGCCACGCGATGGGAACTGCTGCGGACGATTGTCGCTTCGGATCCGGCGGTGCGCGACCGGTCACTGGAGGAGTTGTGTGCCGGTCTCGATGGCCCGGACCTCTTGGCCGCAGCCGCCGAACTCGACCTGTTCCGCCGTTCCGCCCAGAATCTCTACCAGCGGGTGCGGGCGCTGTTCTTTCTGGCGGCCATCCACCGGTATCACCTTCCACCCCGTCTCGAGGGAGAACCGGTCGGCCTGATTCCGCAGGGTGGTTTTGAGAACTACGCCGAACGCCGGTTTGAAGAGGCGATCGAGGTGTTCCTTCAAACCCTGCGGACCCGGGGACCGAGTGAAGCGGTCTGCAGCGCGTTGGCGGCTGCGTACTCCGAGCTGGCCTTCACGACTCTGGCGGGGCAGGTGCGGCGGTGTGTGCGTTCGGTGCCGGGGAACCAGTGGATGTTCCGCATGGGGCACTTCCTGGACCATCCCCTCAGGTTCCGCCGGGAGCTGCTGCAGCGGTCGGGCGACGGGTCGGGTTTTCCGGTGCTGGTGGAACAGACCCCGGTGCGGATGGATCTGACCCACAGTGCCTGGAGCGACATCTTCTTCCTGGGGATGGACTATCCCGAGGGAGCCCGCGTGCTGAATGTCTCGATCGATCTGGGAGTATTTGGCAGGGATCCCCATCCCCGCCCCCCCATTGAGGTCTACCTGCGGGTGATCGACGAACCGGTGTTGCGGTTGACCAGCGTCGATATGAAGGCCCAGGCGGTGGTCCGGACGGTCCGCGAGGCGTTCGACTTCGCCGCCGATTACCTGGGGCTGATCAAGGCGGGGGTGATCGCCTCGGGAATCATCCCTCCGGGACTGGAGGGGGCGCACCATACGCTGGCCGATGTATTTGGGCTGCTGCTCGGTCCCGGCCTGGGATTGGAGATCGTCACCAAGGTCAACGACATTCCCAAGGGGTCGCGGCTGGCGGTTTCCACCAATCTGCTGGCGGGCATCATCACGGCCTGCATGCGGGCGACCGGGCAGGTGACGGCCCTCACCGGGGCGCTCTCGGAAGGGGACCGGCGGATCGTGGCCGCGCGGGCGGTGCTGGGGGAGTGGCAGGGGGGATCGGGAGGAGGGTGGCAGGATTCGGGCGGAGTCTGGCCCGGCATCAAGCGGATTTCTGGCGAACTGGCCCAGGCGGGTGATCCGGAGTTTGGTGTCAGTCGGGGGCGGTTGTTGCCCCGGCACCATGTGTTCGACACGAGCGAGATTCCCGAGCGTGCCCGCCAGGCTCTGCGCGACAGCCTGATCCTGGTGCACGGGGGCATGGCCCAGGACGTGGGACCCATTCTGCGGATGGTGACCGAGAAGTACCTGTTGCGGGGGACTCGCGAGAATGCCGCCCGCCAGGAGGCGATTTCCCTGCTGGCCACCATCGAGCAGTCGCTGGCGGCGGGAGATCTGAAGCGTCTGGGAGAGGCCACCACGCGCAATTTTCAGGGACCGCTGCAGGCGATTATTCCCTGGGCTTCGAACCATTACACCCAGACGCTGATTGCCCGTTGCGAGCAGGAGTTCGGCGCGCAGTTCTGGGGGTTTGTGATGCTGGGGGGAATGTCGGGGGGAGGCATGGGCTTCGTCTTCGATCCGGCGATCCGGAAGGCGGCCCAGGCACGGTTGCAGCGGTTGATGACCATGGTGAAGCAGGAATTGCAGGATGCCTTTCCGTTCGCGATGTCTCCGCTGGTCTACGATTTTGAGATCAACGAACGGGGGACGCATGCGGAGCTGCGCGGGGTGGGTTCGGGGTGCCGCGCCGTGTTGCCCGCTGAGTATTACGCGCTGTCTCTGCCCGATCTGGTGAGGACCGCCACCGACCAGTTGAGTCCGCTGCGGCGGGCCGAACTACAGGCTGTCTCGACGGAGATCGCTCCGGGAGGAGCCCTGGTGGGGGCCCGGGAACTGCTGCTGGCGAGCCTGCTTCCCCAGGCCGCCGTGACCCTGGCGAAAGAGCAGAGTCTGCCGCAGCTCTTGCACGAGAACGGGTTCGATTCCGAGTTGCATGAGCAGATTCGTTCGGAATTGAAGTCGGGCCGGATTGGACTGGCGCAGAACCGGTTGCCCATCAGCGTGGAAATCGCCGATGTCGAACCGGGGGATGTCTGGCAGGCCCCCGGTGAGATCACCGGCGAAGATCGCCGGCGGGGCGAACGGGCTCTGGCGGCCGGCGAGGTGGCGGTGTTCACCCTCGCCGCCGGCGCCGGTTCCCGCTGGACCCGCGGTGCCGGTGTGGTCAAGGCCCTGCACCGTTTCCACCGGTTTCAGGGGCGTTACCGCAGCTTTCTGGAGGTGCACCTGGCCAAGACCCGGCGGGCCTCCCGGCTGGCGGATTGTCCCGTGCCGCACATGATCGCCACCAGTTATCTGACGGAACGGCCCATCCACACCGCGCTGCAGGCCGCGGATCTTTCGGGGCTGGGGCCGGTGCTGACCTCGCCCGGGCAGTCGGTCGGGCTGCGAATGATTCCCATGGTCCGCGACCTGCGGTTCGCCTGGGAGGAGACGGGGGGCCCGCTGCTGGATGAGCAGGCGGAAAAAATGCGGGCCAGCCTGCGGGGGGCCCTGCTTGGCTGGGCCGAGGCCGCCGGGTGTGGCGCCGACTACACCGACAACCTGCCCGGGCAGTGTCTGCATCCCGTGGGGCATTGGTTTGAGATCCCCAGCCTGCTGCGGAACGGAGTGCTGCGCCGGCTGTTGACGCAGCGGCCCCGGCTGAAACATCTGCTGCTCCACAACATCGACACCCTGGGTGCCGATCTCGATCCGGGGTTGCTCGGCCTGCACCTGCGGGGCGAAAGCTGCCTCACCTTCGAAGTCATTCCCCGCCGCATGGAGGACCGGGGAGGGGGCTTGGCGCGGGTGGACGACCGCGTGCGGCTGATCGAGGGGCTGGCCCTCCCCCGCGAGGAGGATGAGTTCCTGCTCAGTTACTACAACACGCTGACCACCTGGATCGACATCGACCGCCTGCTGGCGGTGTTTGGCCTCGACCGCGAAGCTTTGGCCAATCCCTCCGCGGTGACCGCGGCCATTCGCCGGTTCAGCCACCACCTGCCCACCTACATCACCATCAAGGATGTCAAACGCCGGTGGGGTCATGGCCAGGAAGATATCCTGCCGGTCAGCCAGTTCGAAAAACTGTGGGGCGACATGTCGGCGGTCCCGGAGGTTCCCTGCCGGTTTGTCGCGGTGGCCCGCCAGCGGGGACAACAACTGAAGGAACAGGCGCAGCTCGACGGCTGGCTGCGGGATGGGACCGCCGCCTGGATCGAGCAACTGGGAGATTGGACATGACCGCGACCAGAAATTGGTCGGCCTGATCCAACACCCGGCAGGGCGCGGGCAGACATCGCGCATGCGGGACGAAAAGAAGAGTCCCGTGGAGTGACTGTCAGTCAGCGACAGCGCATCGAAGATGGTTCGGGTTTCGGCATGAGGCCCATCGGCCAGGCCAGTGGAAAGGACGGACATGGCGACAGGACGGAACGTGGTGGGGGTGATACCGGCCCGGGAGGCCTCGACACGGCTGCCCCGCAAACTGTTGCTGGCCGAGACCGGTCAGCCCCTGATCCAGCACACCTGGCAGGCCGCCCGGCAGGCGACCTGTTTCGATGACCTGGTGGTGGCGGCCGAGGGGGCCGAGTTGATCGCCGCCGTGCGGTCGTTTGGCGCACGGTGCGAGCCCACCGGAGAGCACCCCAGCGGGACCGACCGGATCGCCGAGGTCGTCCGGCGATGCTTCCCTCAGTGCGAGGTGGTGGTGAACATCCAGGGAGATGAGCCGGAGCTCGATCCAACGCATCTCGAACTGCTCGTACGACTGCTGGACGAATGCCCGGATGCGGTGATGTCGACCCTCGCGACTCCGATCCGCACCCGCGAGGTGCTCGAGAGTCCCTCGTGTGTGAAGGTGGTGCGGGCCGCCGATGGCCGGGCGCTGTACTTCAGCCGCAGCACCATTCCCCACTGTCGGGATGGCCGGCCGGAGGACCTGTTGGCGGGAGAGACCCCCTGGCTGCTGCATCTGGGGCTGTATGCCTACCGCCGGGAGTTTCTGGAAATGCTGACTCGCCAACCCGTTTCGCGGCTGGAACGACTGGAGAAACTGGAGCAGTTGCGGGCGCTGGAACTGGGGGCCCGGATCCAGGTGGGGGTTGTGGAACACCCGGCGGTTGGCATCGACACGCCGGAAGACTATGCTCGATTCGTGTCCCGGTGGCGCAACCAGTCCAGCCACCGACAGTGAACATGTGGCAAGAGCCGGAACGGAATCTGCGCTGGGATCCAGACTGTGAAGTCAGTCTTTGAGCCAGTGCTGGAAGTGGTCCTCCGCGGCGGGGTCCAGAAGAGGCGCGATCGGACCCGGTCCGCATCGCCGGGCTGACAGCAGGAATTGACGCGGGGAATGACGAAGCACATTTTCGTGACGGGTGGAGTGGTCAGCTCTCTGGGCAAGGGGTTGACGTCGTCGGCCATCGGGCTGATGCTGGAACGGCGCGGGCTGCGGGTCCGCATGCAGAAGCTTGATCCGTATATCAACGTCGATCCGGGCACCATGAGTCCGTACCAGCATGGTGAGGTCTATGTGCTCGACGATGGAGCCGAGACCGATCTCGACCTGGGGCACTACGAGCGATTCACCAACAGCACCCTCTCGCGCGATTCCAACTTCACGACCGGGCGAATCTACCTGAGCGTCATCAACAAGGAACGCCGGGGAGAGTATCTGGGGAAGACGGTGCAGGTCGTCCCGCACATCACCAATGAAATCAAGGCGGCGATCCGCCGGCTGGCCAGTCCCGATGTGGACGTGGTCATCACCGAACTGGGTGGGACCGTCGGCGACATCGAGGGGCTGCCGTTTCTCGAGGCGATCCGCCAGATTCCACTGGAGGTGGGGCGGAACAATTGCCTGTTCGTGCACCTGACCCTGGTCCCCTTCCTGAAGGCGGCGGGTGAGGTGAAGACCAAGCCGACCCAGCACAGCGTCGGGCAATTGCGGCAGATTGGCATTCAGCCCGATGTGCTCATCGTGCGGACCGAACGGGAGATTGGGCGGGAGAACGCCGAGAAAATCGCCCTGTTCTGCAACGTCGAGAAAAACGCCGTCATCGAGGAACCCGACAAGGAATTCTCGATCTACGAGGTTCCCCTGGGGTTGGTGGAGCACGGACTGGACCAGCTGATTGTGGATCGGCTGGGGTTGAAGGCCGGCCCCATCGACATGAGCGAGTGGCAGGGGCTGCTGCACAAGGTGCGCAACCCCCAGCACGAGGTCACGATCGCGGTCGTCGGCAAGTACATCCAGCACAAGGATGCCTACAAGTCGATCTACGAGTCTCTGGATCATGCGGGCATTGCCCATCTGACCCGCGTGATCGTCAAACGCATCGAGGCCGAGGAACTGGAACGGGGCGATCCGGCGACGGTCCTGGGGGGAGTCGATGGCGTGCTGGTGCCGGGGGGCTTCGGCATGCGGGGCATCGAGGGGAAGATCGACGCCATCCGGTATGCCCGCAAGTCCGAGACCCCGTTCTTTGGCATCTGCCTGGGAATGCAGTGTGCCGTGATTGAATTCGCCCGCAACGTGCTGAACCTGCCGCAGGCGAACAGCACCGAATTCGCGGCCGACACCCCCGACCCGGTCATCTGTCTGCTGAACGAACAGCGGAAGGTGGTCGACATGGGGGGGACCATGCGGCTGGGGGCGCAACCGTGCCTGGTTGAACCCGGCACCCACGCGGCCCACTGCTACGAAGCGGATCGCATCATTGAGCGGCACCGGCATCGGTACGAATTCAATCCGCAGTACCGCGAGCGGTTTGCCAAGGCCGGCTTGATGATCACCGGGACCAGTCCCGATGGGGGGTTGGCCGAGATTGTCGAACTGCGGGAGCACCCCTGGTTTCTGGCGGTGCAGTACCATCCCGAGTTCAAGTCGAAGCCGAACAAGGCTCATCCGTTGTTTGTGGGATTCATCGAGGCCGCCCTGGCGCATCAGCAGCAGCGGGTGCAGATGTTGCTCTGATGCCACGCCAACCATTGACGGGACTGTTCTGCGTCGACAAGCCGGCTGGCATCACGTCGCGCGCCGTGGTCGATGAGTTGTCGCGGTTGACCCGTTCCCGCCGGGTCGGGCACGCCGGGACGCTGGACCCGCTGGCCACCGGGGTGCTCTTGGTTTGTCTCGGCCCGGCCACCCGCCTGGTGTCGCTCGCGCAGTCGTTGCCCAAACGCTATCTGGCCCGGTTTGAACTGGGAAAGGTCAGCGACACCGACGACAGCACGGGACAGGTGACCGTGGTCGAGCACACGCCGTTGCCGAACCGCGACGACCTGGAACGCCTCTTGCCCCGCTATACCGGGGTCATTTCGCAGGTGCCCCCACAGTACTCGGCGATCAAGCTGGGGGGGCAGCGGGCCTATGACCTCGCGCGCCAGGGGCAGCAGGCACCACTTGAGCCCCGGCCTGTGGAAGTGCATGCCCTCCGTCTGCGGGCGTTCGAGAGCCCCAGCTTCGAGTTGGAGATCGAGTGTGGATCGGGGACCTATGTCCGTTCGATTGGGCGCGATCTGGGGCGCGACTTGGGCTGCGGTGCGGTGATGACCAGTCTCGAGCGGACGGCGATCGGTCCCTTTACCCTCGACCGGGCCGTCGCTCTCGAATCTCTGGATCGACATTCGTGGCGCGAGGCGCTGCTGGCCCCCGTGGAGATTGTCTCCCACTTTCCCCGCCTCATCTGTTCCGATACCGATCTGGATCTGCTGGCGGAAGGCCGCCCGGTCCCCCTGGATGTGAACAGCCTTCCGGAATTCAACCGGGAACCCACCGAGTCCGCCCCCCGGGTGGCCCTCGTCTCGCGGTCGGGCGATCTGCTGGCCGTGGGTGAATTGCCGGCCGGGCACGCGGCGGTGCAGCCCCGACTGGTGTTTCCCGAGTCGCTTGAGGCGGCCCGCGTCTCTCCCTGATGTCTCCCTGTCTCCCGATCTCTTCTTGGCCCGTGTGATGTCCGCTCTGCAACTGTTGTTGACCAATGATGACGGCGTCGATGCCGCGGGCCTCGCGGCCCTTCGCCAGGTGGCCCGGGAAATCAGCTCGCAACCACCCATCGTCGTCGCTCCGGATGAGTGTCATTCGGGGGCCGGTCATCGGGTGACGACGCTGGGCCCGCTGCGGGTGGACCTCCGTGACGAACGGATCTTCGCCACAACGGGCACCCCGGCCGATTGCGTCCGCCTGGCCCTGGGAGCCGTGGCCCCGGAGGTGGATTGGGTCCTCGCGGGGATCAATCATGGAGGCAATCTGGGGGCCGACGTCTTTATGTCGGGCACGGTGGCGGCGGTGCGGGAAGGGGTGCTGCATGGCAAGCCGGGAATCGCCACATCCCATTACCACCGCAAAGGGCTTGATCCGCTGGATTGGAATCGGGCGGCCCGCTGGTTGACTCCGATTGTGCGGGACCTGGTCTCCCGACCCTGGACCCCGGGGACCTTCTGGAATGTGAACCTGCCCCACGTCGCCGCCCAGGCCCCCGACCCCCAGGTCGTCCACTGCGATCTCGACCCCTCGCCACTGCAGTTGCGGTACCGATCCGAGGGGGGCGAGTATCACTATGCGGGAGACTATCACCAACGTCCGCGGGTTCCGGGAAGTGACGTTGATCATTGTTTCCAGGGAGCGATCACGGTCTCGCTGGTGCGGCTGTATTGACAGCAAATTGTGCTGGTTCCGCTGTTGAGGCTCGCGGTGGACCGGTTCTGGATTGGGCACGCTTGGCAGCGGGGGAAGATCACGGCAGAATGACGACGTTTGAAAAACTCCGTCGTTCACCCGAGACAGCCATGCTCTACCTCAACGTCCACCTCACCGTGAAGAATTCCACCGACATTGAAACGGTGCGGCAGTGCCTCGTGGAATTGACGCACCTCAGTCGAGCCGAGCCGGGCTGTCTGCGGTACGAGGTGTATCATTCGCACAACGATCCCTCGAAGTTCGAAATCGTGGAACGTTGGGCCGATCAGGGGGCACTGGATCAGCATCGCAAGGCGCGGGGCTACACCGAAATCTACGCCCCCCGCGTGATTCCCCTCGTCGACCGAACCCCCCATCCGTCGACGTTGCTGGCATAATCGTGGCTGGAATTGGCCGCCGACTGAGCCCGCGGCAATTCCACCCGTGAAGCACTTCTGGTGGCACGGGTGGTTTCGGCAGGAACGTGTCAAGAATGCGTGTGAGGGCGAGGCGCCACGTTCGTGTGACCCGTCGGCGGCGGAGGGTCTTCTGGGCGTGCTGATCCGAACTGACGCGGTCGTTGTGATGCGGTCGTTGTGACGCGGTCACCGGGACAACCAGCCGCCATCGATTTCGACAATGCTGCCGTGCATGTAGTTGGCGGCATCGGAGGCCAGGAAGACGCACAGGCCCCCAATCTCTTCGGGCATACCCCAACGGCCGCAGGGGATGCGATCGAGAATCTGCTGGCCGCGCACCGGGTGATATTTGAGCGAATTGCTCATGGTGGTTTCGAAGTATCCCGGGGCGATGCAGTTCACATTGATACCCCGGCTGCTCCAGGAGACCGCCAGAGACTTGGTCAGTCCGGCGATGCCATGCTTCGCGGCGGCGTAAGCCGAGATGTTCAAGCCCCCCTCGAAGCTCATCACCGAGCCGATGTTGATGATTTTCCCCCGGCCGCGAGGCAGCATGTGTCGGGCCGCCTGCTGCGACAGATCGAATGCCGCGTGCAGGTGCACTTCCACCAGTTCCCGCCACTGATCCTGCGGGTACTCTTCGGGTGGAAAGCGGGTCCCGCCCCCCGCGTTATTGACGAGGATCTCGAGGGAACCGAGTTCCCCCACGACCCGGTCGAT
This sequence comes from uncultured Planctomycetaceae bacterium, assembly GCA_903861195.1. Lineage (GTDB taxonomy): Bacteria > Planctomycetota > Planctomycetia > Planctomycetales > Planctomycetaceae > UBA10511. The sequence goes on from CAIOTJ010000160.1 coordinate 27,622, forward strand.
CAGGCCGGCCCGGTCTTCGGGGCGGGCCATGTCGGCCCGGCAGCTGAAGTACTTCCGACCGAGTCCCTCCACCCGTTCGCGCAGCGCGGCATCATCGCCGCCTCGGGAGACGCACGCGATGTCGGCTCCCGCTTCGGCCAGAGCCCCCGCCATGGCCAGTCCCAGGCCCCGACTGGCTCCCGTCACCAGGGCGACCCGCCCATCCAATTTGAAAAGATCCAGAATCATGGTGTGACTCAAGTTGAGAACGAGGGACCAGAACAGGGAACCGCGCCGCACCGGCGGTGGAACGTGACACAACGTCCCGCCACAGCCCGCCGACCGGACGTGACAACCAGCGGTGGGAGCCGACGCGAGAGCCTGTCGACCAGCAGCCGCGACGAACAGGAATCTAACGGGCGAGCACTTCCGCGGGGAGGGTGGCGGTTAAGGCGCTCCAGGCCTCGGGCAGCGGAGCCTGCAAGACAAGTGTGTCGTAGCGGATCGGGTGTTTGAGTTCGAGTTGACGCGCATGCAGGGCGATTGGAGCGTCTCGCAGATCGGTCACCGGCAAAAAACCGAAGGGCTCGTGCGAACCGTACTGCAGGTCACCACAGACGGGAAACCCCCGACTGGCAAACTGGACCCGAATCTGGTGCATGCGGCCGGTGTCGAGCTCGATTTCGACCAGGCTGCGGGGCGAAGTGGCGGGGTCCGATGCCGGGAGGCGGGCCAGGCAATGAAAACGCAAACGGGCTTCCCGCGCCCCGGGGGTCTCGGCTGGCACCACCCGCACCTGCGCCTCGTCGGGTGCTTTCAGCAACCAGTCGGTCCATTCCCCCGAATCTGGCAGGTCTGCCCCCGACACCAGGGCCCAATAGGTCTTGCGCACGGTCCGGTCGCGGAACTGCTCGGCCAGGCGGTCGGCACACTTGGAATTCCGCGCGAAAACCACCACCCCCGACACAGGACGATCGAGACGATGGGGGATGCCCAGATAGACATTCCCGGGCTTCTGATACTTTTGCCGCAGGTAGTCCTTCACCTGCCGCTCCAGCGTGGGAACTCCGGGGATGGCCCCCACGGTCAACAGCCCTGGCGGCTTGTTCACAGCCAACAGGGGGCCATCTTCCAACAACAGGTTCAGAGGAGTGTCGCTCAAAGGGAGTCCCAAAGGGAGGGGGTATCGGGCTGGCGGTGCGATCATAACGCCCGGTGCCCCGGGGACGAATGGCCGGCCCCCCGCCAACGAGAGTACCGGGAAACCGAGGAACCCGGGCGGAGCGGCCCGATGAGTTCCAGGGAGGGTAAAATGGCACCCATCGAGGAATTCTCGCGGGGATCACGTCCGTCAAATCGGCAATCCCTGGCTTCCCTCCCCCACGATGAGCCAGTTTCCTCCGTAAAGACCTCTGGAATGGCTCTCTTGTGGGACGCTGGCGCGAACCAATCGACGGCCGACAGTGCTGAGGGAAGCGATGATTGACAATCTGAAGGTTGTGGTGGTGATGCCGGCGTACAACGCGGCCAAAACCCTGCAGCAGACGATCGATGAAATTCCCCGCGATGTGGTGGACGAACTGTTGCTGGTCGATGACGGCAGCCGCGATGAAACCGCCCGCCTGTCGTCCGATTTGGGGATTGTGACCTTTCGTCACGATGGGAATTACGGCTATGGACGGAACCAGAAAACCTGCTATCGGGAAGCGTTGAAACTCGGGGCCGACATCGTGGTGATGTTGCATCCCGACTACCAGTACACCCCCCGACTGGTGCGGGCGATGGCGGCGATGATTGGCTCTGGACAGTACGACGTCGTGTTGGGCTCCCGGATCCTGGGGAAGGGGGCCCTTCAAGGTGGAATGCCTGTTTACAAGTATATTGCCAATCGGGCATTAACGTTTGTGCAGAATCTGCTGCATGGGCACAAACTGTCGGAGTACCACACGGGATACCGGGCGTTCACGCGGCAGGTGTTGGAAACCTTGCCATTGGAGCGGAACTCGGATGATTTTGTGTTTGACAACGAGATGTTGGCGCAGGCGATGGCGGCCGGATTCCGGATTGGCGAGATTTCCTGTCCGACGAAGTATTTTGAAGAGGCGTCTTCGATCAATTTCCGCCGCAGTGTTGTGTATGGCTTCGGGGTGTTGTGGACTGCCCTGCGGTATCGGTTGCAGGCGTGGGGATTGGCCCGGTTTCCGTTTCTGACCTTCTCCCGGGAGGGGGCAGTCGCCGCGAGTATGACCCCCGGCTACTACCAGGAAGTGGCCCGTTCGACCGCGGGCCACTGAGTGACTGCGAAGAAGAGTGCAGGTCTGTGGCTTGCCTGAGTCGGAGTCCGAAAGCGTGTGTCCAACCGGGGATTGGTTTGGGGCGACTCGCATTCGGTCACAGCCCCCAATTGCACCGATCCCAATTGCACCGATCCCAGTTGCACCGATCCCAGTTGCACCCAAATGGCACCACAGGCCCAGTCGCCCTGTCACGTCTCAGCCGGTGGTGAAACCGGGTCTGCCGCCGCTGGGCTTCACGGCAATTCCGCCGCCTGCCAGAGGGGAGCCTGCTGATCGCGCGGCGAGACGATGGCCTCGCCCGAAAGGGGCCAGGCAATCTTCAGATCGGGATCGTTCCAGCGAATGGTCCGCTCGTCATTCGGGAGGTACAAGGCCGAGCACTTGTAAATGACATCGGCGTATTCCGACAGCGTGCAGAATCCATGGGCGAAACCTGGAGGAATGTAAAGCTGGTTGCCGGTGGCGGCGGAGAGCCGGATGCCGAACCACTGCCCACGGGTGGGAGAGTCGCGACGCAGGTCGACCGCCACATCGAACACTTCACCCAGGACGACCCGGACCAGCTTCCCCTGTGGTGCGGTCAATTGGTAGTGCAGTCCCCGGATGACATTCCGCCGGGAGCGCGACTGATTGTCCTGCACGAAATCGACCGTGATTCCCCCGGCGTAAAACTTGGCCTGATGGTAGGTTTCAAAAAAGTGTCCACGCTCATCCTGGAACCGTTGGGGTTCGACGATGAAGCACCCTGCCAGCGGGGTGGGGAGGAATTTCATGGCAGTCGTTGGGTTCCAGTGGCGGTGCGCCCCGGCTGGGGGGCGACAGGGTCTTCCTGCAGCAGACTCTGCAGGTAGTCGGCATAGGCGTTCTTGAACGCTTTGGCCAGCGTGGCGAGCTGGTGGGAATCGATGAAGCCCATTCGCCAGGCGACTTCTTCGAGGCAGGCGATCTTCAGTCCCTGACGTTGTTCGACCGTCTCGACGAACGCGCTGGCCTGAAGCAACGATTCGGGAGTGCCGGTGTCCAGCCAGGCGAAGCCCCGCCCCAGGTGTTCGACGTGCAGTTGGCCCTGTTCGAGGTACCGCCGATTCACATCGGTGATTTCCAGTTCGCCCCGGGGCGAAGGCCGCAGGCTCTCGGCGATTGAGACCACCTGTTGGTCGTAAAAGTACAATCCGGTGACGGCATAACGCGACTTGGGCTGCGGGGGCTTCTCTTCGATCGAGATGGCCCGTCCCGCGGCGTCGAATTCCACCACGCCGTAGCGTCGCGGATCCTGGACCGGATAGGCGAACACCGTGGCCCCCGACGGTCGCGCGGCGGCCCGCGCCAGGGTGTCCTGGAAGCCATGTCCGTAAAAAATGTTGTCTCCCAGAACCAGGGCCACCCGATCGCCCGCGATGAATTCGCGATCGAGCAGGAAAGCCTGCGCCAGTCCCCCCGGGTGCGGCTGGACACAGTAGGTGATCTCCAAGCCCAGACTCTCGCCCGACCCCAGCAGACGCTGGAAGCCACCGATGTCCTCGGGGGTGGAGATCAGCAGGATCTGACGGATTCCCGCCAGCATCAGGGTCGACAGCGGGTAGTAGACCATGGGCTTGTCATAGACCGGCAGCAATTGCTTGCTCACCGCCCGGGTCATCGGGTGCAGCCGGGTCCCCGCGCCACCCGCCAGGATGATCCCCTTGTGTGTGCCTGAAATCGCTGATGCCATCGTACGCCTGTGTGAAACCGGTTGGAAGCAGTTGTGCGGGCGGCCTCAGTGTTGGGCCGTTCCCCCTCCGGCGAGCCCGAGGCGCTCTCCCCGGTATGTGCCGGAGGTCACCCGATCGATCCAGGTGGGGTTCCCCAGATACCACTCGATGGTGCGTCGCAGCCCTTCCTCAAACGCGACCTCGGGCGACCAGCCCAGTTCCCGCTCGATCTTGGTGCAGTCA
>CAIOTJ010000161.1 GCA_903861195.1 uncultured Planctomycetaceae bacterium
CGATAGGCCGGGTGAGGGGGAAACGGACGGTATTTGGAACAGCCTGGGCTGAAAAAAGAGGGGGCCATTTCGCCCTCACCCCGCGGCCGGAGGCCGAGAGAGGAGAGCAGGAGAAAGTGGAGCAGGAGAACGCGCGCGGCGGGGTGGTGGGCTTGTCTGCCGGGGCTTCGAAATCTGCTGCGCAGGCTTGTTGGTCGATTTGGGGGGGCGAGCGGTTTTGGACTGACAAACCAATAGGTTTGTCACCACGGGGGGCGAACAAATCTCAGCCAGCCGACAGTGGGTGTTTCGCGAGAAATTGTTCCATTCCCGTCAGCACGTCCGGCAGGGCGTCTTCGAAGACGTAGTGGCCGGCGTGGGGGAGGGGGAGGGCCTCGGCGTGCGGGAACCGGCGCTGGAATTCTTCCCGGAACGCGGGGGTGAAACACCAGTCCCGTTCGCCCCAGATCAACAACAGCGGGTGCCCCTGCAGACGCTGCAGGCCGGTCTCGACTTCGACCAGGGTCGCATAACTGGGGTGCGACGGTTGCAGCGGGATGTCTTCGACGAATCTCTGGATCGCCACGCGGTCGTGCCAGTTGCCGTAGGGGGCCAGCAGCCCCTGCCGGATCGCGGGGGTCAGCTTCTCGGGGTGCTCCATCGCCATCGACAGAGCCGCCCGGGCGAAGAGGTTGAACCCGCGCACTCCCAACGGGCCCAGCAGGGGCCACCGGCAGACCGCGATCCGGAACGGAATGGCCTGCGAGCGGAAGGCGCCGGTGTTCATGAGGATGAGCCGGGCGAAGAGGTCGGGACGCCGGCCTGCGACTCCCATCCCAATCGCCCCCCCCCAGTCGTGCGCGACCAGCGTGATGTGCCGCAGTTGCAGGTGGTCGATCAGCGTCTGCAGGTTCGCCAGGTGGTCGGCGAGCCGATAGGGGTACGCCTGAGGCTTGCTGGAAAAGCCGCACCCGAGGTGATCGAGGGCAATGACCCGATACCGGTCGCGGAACCGGCGGATCACATTCCGCCAGGCGAAACTCCAGGTGGGGTTGCCATGCACGCAGAGCAAGACTTCGCCCTGGCCTTCATCGACGTAATGCAGACGGCCTCCCGCCACGGGCAGGAAGTGCGATTCAAACGGATATTCCTCGGCAAACCCCGGGCGATCGGGAGGCGACTCACGGGGATCGGTCATTGAGCTGCTTGGGGACGAATTCGCGGGGAATCGCCATCTTAAGGGGGGTCTGGGGAACCAGCGCCTGCGCCTTGGCCCGGGCCGCCTCGGCTTCCGCCGTCCGCCCCAAAGCCACCAGCACGGTCGCCTGTTCCTCCAGGAACTGCGGGAGACGCGGGTGAGACTCGGCCAGCATCTTCCAGTGTTCGAGGGCGTTCTTCAACTCGGTCTCGGCCCCCGCCTCTTGCTGGCCGGCCCGCAACACCTCCGCCAGATCGGCATGCAGCCGGGCCAGCCGGGGTCGCAGTTCCAAACCTCCCTCGGGCTGTTCCGAAAGTCCCGCGGTCAGGGCCAGCGCCTCGCGCAGTTCGCGTTCGGCCTCGGCTGGAGCTTCGGCCAGCAGGTGCAGCAGACCCCGTTCCCGCAGAATGTCGGCTTGCAACAGCCGCAGTTCGTCGTCCGGGACATGCTCATTGGTCACCTGTTGCAGCCGTTGGTCGGCCTGTCGCAGGTCTTCCAGACCCTTGGAAACCTCCTTCACAAGGCGGCGGGCCCGGGCCCGGTCCATCAAAATGCGGGCCATGCGGTAATCGACCACGGGGGTCCCGGCATTCTGCAGCAGAATCTGGTCGTAGTTGTAGAGGGCGGCGTCGAAGCAGCCGACCGCCTCATCGGCACGCTGGCTGTCGATCAGCAGCAATCCCTCCTGGCGGTTTCCTTCCGCCAGAATGGTCATCACGACGGGGTCGTCGTCTTTGAGGTTGCCGCGTCCCGTAGGCACCCGGCGTTTGAACTGCATGAGCCGCAGGCAATTGTGCAGGTTTTCTTCGGCCTGCGGCAGATCGCCCGCGAACCGGTTCAGCAGACCCACCTGCAGCTTCGACATACCGACGAAGAAATCGTCACCCACCATGTCTCCATTGCGGCGTTGGAGCGTGGTGTGAAAGTTCATGAGGTCGGGAAAGAGTTGCTTGCGGATGGCGGTGACCTGCGGGTCGTGCTCGAACTCGGAACGCCCCAGCACAGTGGTGGCGCGTTCGATCACATCGAGCGACTCGCGCAGGTTGACCTCGGTGCGCTGGAGGTCTTTCTGGACCGCTTTCTTCTCTTGCAGCGCGCCGAAATAGAGGGCCGACATTTCGTCGAAGCTCGACCAGCCGTTGGTCGCCCAGACCAGCAGCCCGGCGAACGCCGCGGGGACCACGAGGTTGCGGATGGGGTGCCGGGCGATCGAGCGCCCCAGGCGCCGCCACAATCCGGGGCCCCGGGCCTGGACCAGCTCGCCCGAAAGATAGCGCTTCAGGTCGGCCGCCAGTTCGCCCGCCGATTCGTAGCGGAGCGCGGGTTGCCGTTCGACGCACTTCTCGACGATCCGCCGCAGGGGGCCCGGCAGCGAGGCATCGAGCGTCCGCAGGTCGAACGGGTGACCTGTGAGAATCTTCTGCCGCAACGCCGCCGGCTCCCCCGCCAGCCAGGGGGGGCGTCCGGTCAGCAGCTCGCACAACAAGACCCCCAGCGAATACACATCGGCGGTCATGTCGGGCGGTGGCTCGCCGGTCAACTGTTCCGGAGCCCGATAAGGAAGCTGGGCGAGGGGATCCGCCCCGTCGGATTCCGCCGGGCGAACCGACTCCAGGGGAACGGGTGCCAGGGCGAAGCGGGTCAGCGTCGGTTCTCCCACGGCGTTCCGTTCGATGTTTCCGGGATGCACATCGAGATGCACCACTCCTTTCTGGTGCGCCCAGCCCAACGCGCGGGCCAACGTCGCGACCAGCTCGACCCCCTTGCGGATCTGCCAGGGGCGTCCCACGAGTTCCCCGGCCAGCGCGGGACCGCTCTGGGGCTCGAGCACCTGGCACAACACCCCTTCGTGGTCTTCCACCGCCAGCACCCGGTTCAAGCCGGGATCACTCAGCTTGAGCAGGGCCTGGGCATCGCGGTGAATGGCCGCGCGGTCCCGGGCCGACGCGCTCAAACGATCCATGCGATACACACGCACACTCACCCCCTCGGCTGTCTGGGCCGGGAGGGACCAGCCGGCCAGGTGTTGCTCGCCGGGCCCAGTCCACTGGAACCCGGGCAGTGGGGGAAACGCGGCGGGGGGTGCCGAGGGGACAGGAGAGGTGGGAACAGGCTGGGAATTGGGCATCGCGTGGACCGCGGCGGGAATCGAACACATCCGACTGAAAGCCTTCTACGCCGGGGATCGGTTCTGGTAACGGCGCAGAGATCTTTCCTCAATCCTAATCACTACTTATGATCAGTGTTGGGGAGGGTCTGCACCGTGGACCATGGTGGACAGGGTGCGCCGTCCGACCTCCGGCTGGTTGTGCGACCATGTGCAGACCGCGACCGGCGGCACCGGGGAGGCGTCTTGGACCCGCGGATTGCGGTCAAAGGGGGCCAGACTGCGGCCCCCTGGAGGCCACCATCCCCTCGGTCTCGGGGCGGATCCCGACCAATCCATTCGACATCCTGTGGGGCAACCACTCCCTGGTTCCGTGGGGAACCTGGTTGGATTTCCCGTCCTTCCCTGGTTTTCATACTCCATGCTGCCTCTTGGTCTGATTGGTTTGGGACCCCAGTGGCAGTGTCTGTACAAACCAGCACTCCAGCGTTTGCGGCCCCGCCTGGGAATTCGCGCGGTCTTCACCCCCATTGCCACCCAGGCCCAGGCGTGCTGCCAGGAGTGGGAGTGCGAGTTGCAGGAGTCGCTGAGGTCGCTGATTGAATGCCACGACGTGCAGGCGATTGTGATTCTCGACACGGGTTGGTTCAGCACGATTCCGGTGGAATTCTCTTGCCGCCTGGGCAAGCCGGTGTTTCTGGCCGATTCTCTGGGAACACTCAGCCCCGAACTGGGCTCGGTCGCGGCCCTGGCGGAAGAGACGGGCACGATGGTGATTCCGGATTTGCTGCATCGTCATTCGCCGGCCACCACGCGGCTGAGGGAGTTGCTGGCGACCCGTCTGGGGAAGCCACGGGCCATTGAGTGCGATGTGGCGGTGGGGCCGAGCGGGCGACTGCCGGGGTTTCTCGCGAATCCCTGGGCGGTGGCGATCGACTGGTGTCACGCTGTCACGGGTACCCTTCCAGTGCGGGTCGAGCCGGCCGAAGGGTTGCCGGGGCAGTCGTGCCTGGCGGTGCAGTTTGTCCCTTTTGCCGACCGTTCCCTCCCTCCGTTGGCCCGGCTGAACCTCATTTCGCAGGCCGAAGCAGCCTCGCCGGCCGTGGCTGGCACCCCCCTGATCCGGGCGCGAGTGGTTTGCGAACGGGGAGTGGCCGAGCTGCAGGGACACGACCAGATTTCGTGGCAGTCGGGGGGGACGCAGGCCGACGAACGGCTGGGGGGGGAACGCTCGGCGGGCGAGCTGGTGCTCGACCTGTTCGCCCGGCGGGTGCGGGGGGGGCTGATTCCCCTGGCCGAACTGAGCCTGGGCCTGCGGTCGCAGGAATGGGGCGAGCTGGCGCAGGCATCACTGGAGGCCGGGACTCAGCGCCGGCTGGACAGTCTCTCGTCGGGAATGCGCGTTCGCTGAATCGTTTCACCCCACCCGCCTGTCGTCATGACCTCGCCCACCCATTCGCCCGCCACCGCCGTTGATTCGGGGAAGGAATCGACGGCGCTGCCGGCGCAGCCAGACCAGCAACAGATGGCTCTCGAGCGCACCTACCTGGCGCATGAGCGCACCCTGATGGCCTGGGTACGGACGGGGGCTTCGCTGGTGACGTTCGGCATCACCCTGTCGAAGTTTTTCGAACACATCTACGAGACCGAGACGGCCCGCCGTCCGCTGCGCATCTTCGGCCCCAACGCGATTGGGGTGTTGATGGTGGTGCTGGGGGTGGCCACGCTGTTGACAGCGAGCTGGCAGCATCGCGGGGCGATGCGCCGCCTGGGGGTCTACGATCATGCGCCCCTCATCTCACCGGCCCTGGTGCTGAACCTACTGATGGCCTGCCTGGGGGTGGTGTTTCTGCTGTCGCACTTTTTGGAGTTTTGAGGGACTGGCGACGTGAGGGGCGGGACCTTTGCGGGCCCGCGGAGAAGCGAAAGCGTGCCTCCCCCAAACGATCGCCGCATCCCCCTGTCGCCCGGATCCCTGGAGACCACCCATGACCCGCTTTGAACCGAGCGCCGCCCAGGTGGCGGCATTTCATCAGGATGGCTTTTTTGTGGTGCCGGGGCTGTTCGATTCCCGCGAGATCTCCCTGCTCAGCCAGATTGCCCGGGCCGATCACCAGGCGGCCGCCGCGGCCAGCCGGGCGGATGGCGAGGGGGGGGCCATCCGGCTGCACGTCGAGAACGAGCTGCACGACGACATCTACTCGGCCATGGTCCGCAGCCGGCGCATCGTCGGAACGATGCAACAACTGCTGGGTGAGGAAGTCTATCACTGGCATCACAAGCTGATTCTCAAAGAGCCCCGGGTGGGGGGGGCGTGGGCCTGGCATCAGGACTATGGCTATTGGTACCACAACGGCTGTCTGACCCCGCAACTGGCCAGTTGCCTGATTGCCGTCGACCGGGCCACCCGCGAGAACGGCTGTCTGCAGGTGATTCGGGGGTCGCACCGCCTGGGAAGGCTGGACCATGGCAAGGTGGGGGATCAGACGGGCATTTTTGACCACGACCGGCTGCAGGCCATTCTCGCCCGGCACGAGCTGGTGTACTGCGACCTCGAGCCAGGTTCAGCCATCTTTTTCCACAGCAACCTGATCCATCGGTCCGACCAGAACAAAAGCCCCAATCCGCGGTGGGCCTTCATCTGCTGCTACAACGCCCGCTCGAACGATCCCTACCACGTCTCCCGGCACCCGCAATACACCCCCCTGGAGGTGTGGGAAGATCACCGCATCGAGGAGATCGGCGAGCGGCGGCTGGCGAGCCTGACTGGCGAATCGATCTGAAAGAGGCGGCTCAAAACGAGTTCGGTCGGCATGGGCCGGTTGTCTGTGCGACACAGCCGTGTGGGCTGGGGCGTTGACGGAAGATTCCGCCCCGGGCGCGGTTGATCTCTGGGGCAGGCGACTCTTCACGGACGGCCCATCGCGGAGCGCCGGGAGCCGCGATGAGAGAGCCGAAAGCCACTCACGGCCATGTGCCGCCCACCCCCGCGACGTCGGTTACGGATCGTAGCCGAGGTTGGGAGCCAGCCATCTCTCACACTCCCGCAGGATCAGCCCCTTGCGCTCGGCATACTGTTCGACCTGATCGCGGGTGAGGCGGTCGACGGCAAAATACCGGCTTTGGGGGTGCGAGAAGTACCAGCCCGACACCGACGCCGCGGGATGCATCGCGAACGATTCGGTGAGGTGGATCCCCGTGGAGTGCTCGGCCTGCAGCAGGTCGAACAGTGTCCGTTTCTCGGTGTGGTCGGGGCAGGCGGGATACCCGGGGGCGGGGCGAATGCCCCGGTACTTCTCGTCGATCAACTCCTCATTCGACAGGGCTTCGGCGGCCCCGTAGCCCCAGTCGCGGCGGGCCTGGGCGTGCAGGTACTCGGCGAACGCCTCGGCCAGGCGGTCAGCCAGGGCCTTGGTCATGATCGAGTGATAATCGTCGTGGTCGGCTTCGAACTTCTTCACGAGGGGGTCGATGCCAATTCCGGTGGTCACGGCGAAGGCCCCCAGGTAATCGAGCCGGCCGGAGTCGAGCGGGGCGATGTAGTCGGCCAGCGAGAGCTGCGTCGGCATCCCCTTGCGTTCCCACTGCTGCCGCAGCATGTGGAACCGGCAGAGCTCGCCGCCGCGCGTGGCGTCGTTATAGACCACCACGTCGTCGCCCACCGAGTTGGCGGGCCAGAAGCCATACACGCCGCGGGCGGTCAGCAGCCCCTGCTGGACGATTTCATCCAGCAGTCGGCGGGCGTCGGCGTAGAGCTTGCGGGCTTCGGCCCCCACCACCTCGTCATCGAGAATGCGCGGGTAGGCGCCGCGCAGTTCCCACGCCTGGAAGAAGGGGGACCAGTCGATGTAGGGGACCAGTTCGGCGAGGGGCAGGTTGTCGATCACGCGGCGGCCCACGAAGGCGGGAACCGCGATCTCGACCGAGGACCAGCCTCCGTCGAACCGCCGGCGGACCGCCTCGGCATACGAGAGCAGCGACTTCTGCTGCCGTTCCGCGAACGCCTTGCGGTCGCGCTCTTGCAGGGTCTGCAACTGCTGCAGATAGGGTTTCTTCAGTCCGGCGTCGGTCAGGTTGCCGACCACCGTGACCGACTGCGAGGCGTCGGGCACATGCACCACCGGTTGCTGGTAGGCGGGGGCGATGCGGACGGCGGTGTGTTTCGCGCTGGTGGTGGCGCCGCCGATCAGCAGCGGAATGGTGAATCCTTCGCGCTGCATCTCGCGGGCCACATGCACCATCTCATCGAGCGAGGGGGTGATCAACCCGCTCAACCCGACCAGGTCGACCTGGTGTTCGCGGGCCGCCTTGAGGATCTGCTCGCAGGGAATCATCACCCCCAGGTCGATCACCTCATAGTTGTTGCAGGCCAGCACCACCCCGACGATGTTCTTGCCGATGTCATGCACATCCCCCTTGACGGTGGCCATCAGGACCTTGGCGCGGGCTCCCTGGGCCTCTCCCGAGAGGGCTTTCTCGGCCTCCATGAACGGCAGCAGCCAGGCGACCGCCTTTTTCATGACGCGGGCGCTCTTGACCACCTGGGGGAGGAACATCTTTCCGGCACCGAACAGGTCGCCCACGATGTTCATGCCGTCCATCAGCGGGCCCTGGATCACCGTCAGGGGCTTGCCGTACTTGAGACGGGCCTCTTCGGTGTCGACATCGATGAAGTCGGTGACCCCCTTCATGAGGGCATGGGCCAGCCGCTCTTCGACCGTGCCCTGTCGCCAGGCCTCCTCCTGCTGGGGGCCGCGGTCCTTCTTCTTGACCCGGGCCGAGAAGTCGACCAACCGCTCGGTGGCGTCGGGCCGGCGGTTCAGCACCACGTCTTCGACATGCTCCAGCAGTTCGGGCTCGATTTCCTCGTACACCGCCAGTTGCCCGGGATTGACAATGCCCATGTCGAGCCCGGACTTGATGGCATGATACAAGAAGACCGAGTTGATCGCCTCGCGCACCACATCGTTCCCGCGCAGCGAGAACGACACATTGCTGACCCCCCCCGAGATCTTCATGCGGGGGCAGACCTGCTTGATCTGCCGGGTGGCGTCGAAGAAGTTCACCGCGTACGGATTGTGCTCTTCGATTCCCGTGGCGATGGTCAGAATGTTGGGGTCGAAGAAGATGTCTTCCGGGGGAAACCCCACCTGCTCGGTCAGCAGACGGTAGGCCCGGCGGGCGATCTCGACCCGCCCCTCGACCGACGTCGCCTGCCCCACCTCGTCGAACGCCATCACCACCACCGCGGCTCCATACCGGCGGACCAGGCGGGCCTGCTCGAGGAATTTCTCCTCCCCCTCCTTGAGGCTGATCGAGTTGACCACCCCCTTCCCCTGCAGGCACTTGAGCCCCGCCTCGATGACCGACCACTTCGAGCTGTCGATCATGAAGGGAATGGCGGCGACCTCGGCCTCGCCCCCCAGCATCTGCACGAAGCGCGTCATCGCCTGCTCGCCGTCGAGCAGCGCTTCGTCCATGTTGATGTCGAGAATGTTCGCCCCGTTGGTGACCTGCTCGCGGGCGACCGCCACCGCCGATTCGTAATCTCCCGACAAGACCAGCCGGGCGAATTTCTTCGAACCGGTCACATTGGTCCGCTCGCCGATCATCACGAAATTGGTCTCTGGACGGATCGTGAAGGGATCCAGGCCGCTGAGACGGGTGTACGGCTCGACCTGGGGAATTGTCCGCGGGGCCATTCCCTCCACCGCCCGGGCAATCTCGCGGATGTGGTCGGGGGTGGTGCCACAGCAGCCCCCCACGATGTTCAAAAAGCCCTCCTCGGCCCAGTCCCGCAGTTGAGGGGCCAGGCTTTCGGGAGTCTCGGGAAACCCGGTGGGCAGCAGCGGATTGGGCAACCCCGCGTTGGGGTGTGCCGAGACGCCGATGGGGGCGATCCGCGACAGCTCCTCCAGCAGCGGCCGCATTTCCTTGGGGCCGAGGGCGCAGTTCATTCCCACGCTGACCAGCGGCACATGCGAGATCGAGTTCCAGAACGCCTCGACGGTCTGCCCGGTGAAGCCGCGGTTCCCCTTCTCCTGGATGAAGGTGACCGACGCCATAATGGGGACCCGGCGCGCCTGTTCTTCGTCGAACAGTTTCTGAATGGCGAAGAACGCCGCCTTGGCGTTCAGCGGATCGAAGATCGTCTCGACCAGCAGCAGGTCGACCCCACCCGCGAGCAAACCGCGCACCTGCTCGGCATAGGCTTCGACCAGTTCGTCGAAGGTGGTCCGCTTGGCGTCGGGATTGCTGGCGTCGGTCAGGAAGGAGGTCGTCCTGTCGGTCGGGCCAATGCTGCCCGCGACGAACCGCGGCCGGCCGGGGGTCTGCTCGGACGCCCGGTCGGCGGCCCGCCGGGCAATGCGTGCCGCCGCTTCGTTCAAGTCAAACGCCAGGGACTGCAGCCCATACCGCTCGAGCGAGATCGACTGGGCGTTGAAGGTGTTGGTCTCGACAATGTCGGCCCCGGCCGCGAAGTACTGCGCGTGGATCTCTTCGATGATCTGCGGCTGGGTCAGGCAGAGCAGATC
>CAIOTJ010000162.1 GCA_903861195.1 uncultured Planctomycetaceae bacterium
CGGGCCCGTCTGCTCAAGGCGTCACTCGATCGCCGCCGGGGGCGGCGGCCTGGAGGATCGGCGTGACCCATTCACCGGCCTGGCAGCCTTCCGCCTTGCAGACGTTGCTGCTGCACGCGTGCCTTGATTCCGACCCGGTCCGCGCCAGTCTTCGTTTCGAGGAGTGGCAGCGGCAGCTCGATCTCGACCACATCGATTTCGGCTCGTACCGCCTGCTCCCCCTGCTGTGGAAGCGCATCGAGGCACTGGGATTCAACAGCCGCGATCGAGACCGCATCAAGGGGGTCTATCGCCGCACGTGGTACTCCAACCAACTCGTGCTGGCCCGGGCCAGCGTTCTGGTCCAGGCGCTGGCCGCCCGCCAGATTCCCGCGATGGTGATCAAGGGAGCCCCCCTCGCCCTGTGCGACTATGGCGACCCCGGGCAACGGCCGATGGATGACGTTGACCTGGTGGTCCCCTTCGCCACGGCTCATCAGGCCGTCGACGCCCTGTGTGACGCCGGCTGGGTCCCCGAGCCGACCCCCTTGACGGGAACCCGCGTGGCGGCCGCCGGAGCGCATGACAGCTGGACCGCCGGCCCCCGCCGCCGTGAGTTGTTCGATGACGCCTACTTCCACGCCCGGCATGCCCACGGATTTCGGGGACCGGGAGGGACCGGTGCCGATCTCCACTGGTTCTTCAGCCAGGGAAATTTCGACCCACGTCTCGATGAAGAAGTCTGGAAGCGGGCCGTTCCCCTGGTGGAGCGCTCGGGGGCGACCCGGTGGGGCAACACGCTCGTTCCCTCCCCCGCCGATCATCTGCTGCTGTTGCTCGTCCACGGGTCGCGCTGGAACCCCGTTCCTCCCGTGCGCTGGGTGGCCGACAGCGTGATCCTGATCCGCGCTGCCGGGGGTGACCTCGACTGGACCCAGTTCAGACACTCCGCCGAGGCCCGGGGTCAGGCCGCGACTGCGGCGGCCATGCTGGACTATCTCCACCGGGAGTTTCATTGCGGGATCCCGGCCGAAGCGTTGCGTCACCTCGGGGCTGTTCAGGTCTCCGCCTCGCTGCGCCGCGCAGCGGAGCTGTCGATGAATCCGCCGGGGATGTCGGCGGGTCTCGCCGAGCTGTCGCTGTTGTATCAGCGCTACCGTAGTCTGCGGCGGGCCGGGGGCCGCACCCCCGCCGGAGGATTTCCCGGTTACCTGCGCCATGTTCTGGGGGCTCCCAGTCTGTGGGCCCTCACACGCTATGTGGGGCAGGAACTGGGCCGGCGCTGGACTGGCGGCGGAATGACTGGCGGCGGAATGACGGCACCCCCGGCCTCCGCCACTCCCTGAGCGACACCGCCATCCGTCGCGATGATCCCTTCACTTGAGATCATCAATGCCGTTCACGCGGCAGACCCGCCACCCGCTCGTCGGGCAACACCGGCAGGTTTTGAGGAATCTCGTCGATGGTCCCATTGCGGACCAGTTCGGCCGCCAGGTCGCGCATGTTGCCATTCAGGAATTCAATCAGCCGCGGCGAGTCGTGCACGCTGTATTTGTAGGCCTGCATCTCTTCGTACACCTCGGCGGGCGACTTGTGCTGCACCAGCAGCCGGTACAGGGCAACCACCCCCCCCGTCCGCTGGCTCCCCGCCGCACAGTGGACCAGCACCCGTTGACCGGCCGCGGCCCCCTCGGCCACCGACTTCACCGCCGCCGCGTAGGTCACCAGGTCGCCGGTACCGTCGGGAATGAGAATGTGCTGCTGCCGTTCGATCCCCAGGCTGGCGATGGCTGCGATCTCGGCCTGTTTGTCGGCCAATTCGGCGGGGTCACTGGGCGAATCGTTGGTCAGGTCGACCACCAGATCAATACGGTTGTCGCGCAACACGTCGGCAATGAGCCGCGAGGCGATCTGCCCACTGCGATAAATCCGCCCCGGCTCCACCACACCAAACCGCTTGGGAAAGAGCTGGTGTCGCAGTCGGGCCAGAGACTCGGCATTCAGCGCCAGGCCCAACACCGCCAAGGGAACTCCCACGAACAGCCCCCACCGTCGCCAGGCGGCCGGCTGAGGCGATGGACAACGGGGAGGTGGAGCCGTATGGGTGCTCATGCACGAGAATCCGAGACGGGACGTGCCGGGGAGAGGGGGCGACCAGCGACGAACAGCACTGGGGCACGGAGGGAATTCCAGGGGGGCGGACATTCCCCCATTTGCGGAAATCGGTCAAGATCAATGGTTGGGGACCGGGTCCGTGACCTGGACCGATTCCGTCCTCCGGCCACAGCCACTGGCTACCGGCTCCGGTCGAGATTGTTGATTTGAGTGACCCGACGGCGACCGGGGTCCGGTCAGCCAACGGGCTCTCGGCTTCGTCATGTTGATCGACCTCTCCAGACCACCCAGTTCGCCTGCCTTTCAGGAGGCCCCATGGAGTTTTTCGCCCCTCATGTTCAACGCCATGTGCGCATCCTGGGCGTGGTGTTGAGTGCGTTCATCATCGTGTGGCTGCCGGTCTGGTGGTCATTCAAGCTGGCGGGGGTGGTCCTGGCGGCGGCGGTCTTCGGTTCGTACCGGGAAGCCTGGATCACCCAGGAACGCATTTGCCGTCAGCGCACGGTGGGATTCATTCCCGGGAAGATCGACCAGTGGAAACGGGACCGGCTGCGCTCGGTGGAGGTGGTCGAAGAGCCCGAGCCTCCCCCGGCCCAGACCTTCGGACAGAATCTGGAGCGGGTGCAGCGATGGCTGCTGGAGCGGCTGCTCCCGTGGCGCTACGGCCCCTTGAAGCTCAAATTGCGGCTGACGGAAGGGCAGACCGTGTTACTCTGGCAGGGAGGGAACCGGCGCGAGCTGCTGCAGAACCTCGAGCTGCTCGACCAGGAAACGGGAATCCACGAAGGAACTCCGGCCAGCTCCACCGATGCCCCTCCGCCCCGCGTCGACCGCTGGCGGCCTCCCGAGGTGACCCCCGAAGAGCCCCCCGAGCACTTCTCGCTCAACCCCGACGATCACTGATCGCGACCCGCAAATTCGCCACTTTAAAAAATTTCATTTCGGCCAGCCAACGGCTCAATCCTGATCTGGTATCCGAACACTCTCCGCCAAAAGCCGGTAGAAGATAGACGGAACTGCAATCGGCCGAAACTGCGATCGGCCGTAGATGGCTAGGAGAGTGCACAGCCCCCCTGCAATGCCTATCAGCAGATTTTGTCACGGGGGGACTGCTGGGAACAACCAACAAACGGCGACGCGACAAAATCCGGGTGGCAATTTGTTGTCACTCCCGGACAAACGGTCCTCAGACCCGCAGGCCCCGGTCGTCTCGATGGGCGTGCACGGGGATGGGCTGCAGGCCATGCAGAGCATACGCCGCTTGGGAAGCGCGCTCGTGCTGGCGGAACTTGTACCAGATCAGCCCGCCCAGGCCCCCCGCCAGCGAGAAGGGAATCGCCAGCATGAATAAGATGCTCGCCTGGTAGGCGAACGGCAGCGACTTGTCTTCCTGAATCGACTGGTTACACATCGGGCAGGCCGAAGCCACCGCCGGCAGCCCCACCACGAACAACGCCAAAACCAGCGGCAACACAACGCGGCGAATGCAGCTCATCTTGCACCTCCCAGCTTCCGTCAGTTTCAGGGTCCGTCAGTTCCACAGCTCGCCAGCGGTCTCACCACCCGAACCGTATCGACCAATCCCACCCTGTCCCCCAACAACCGCAATCGAGATTTGCGGCCAACGGGAATTCGGGGCTTTCAGCCAAACGGATCAACCCCCCACCGCCGTGCGGGGAAGATGGTAGACCATCAGGTAAATAATAACGCCTGTCACCGACACGTATAGCCAGATCGGGAAGGTGAACCGCGCCAGACGGCGATGTTTCTCCCAGTTCTTCCGCCAGGCGTGCCAGACCGTCGTCAACGCCATCCCCGTCGCCACCGGGGCCAGCAGGATATGGGGAATCAGGATGCACAAGTACAGTGGTTTCAGGGCGGGTGGGCCCTGATAGGGTTGGGAGCTGCTTCCCGTGTACCGCTGCAGGGCAAAGTGATAGGTGAGGTAGCACCCCAGGAAGACAGCCGAGGTGATCAGGGCCGACAGCATCATCGCCCCGTGCGATTTCTGGTCCCCCCGCTTGATGAACACGTAACCCGACACCAGACAGATGGTCGCCAGGGCATTGAGCAGGGCATTCGTCGTCGGCAGCCGCAGGACCCACCGGGGAATCTCCCCCGCGGCGGTCGCGTCGGCCCCCGCGTCGGGTTCAGCCCCGGCGGCGCTTTCCGTTGGCGCAGCGTCCGTCGGCAGGGCATTCAGCCGCTGCGCCTCGGCCGGTTCCATCTTCCCCTGCACCACCTTCTTCAGCCGGGCCATGTGCAGCTCATTGCGGGCGTTGTACCGCCCCACCACGACCCCTTCGGCATTCACATGCATGATCTCGATGCTGTGGATCACCTCGAAGCCGGGCTGGGGATTCTCGGCCTCATCGACAATCATCTTGAAGCTGTTGCGGACCAGCCCGAAGATCGTCGGCTTGTCTCCCGTGAGGAACCACCAGCGGTCGGGGTCGGCCCCCAGTTTGTCGGCATAGAACTGCAGAACTTCGGGGGTGTCGCGATCGGGATCCACCGTGAACGACACCAGCCGCAGCGGGATGTCGCGGGTGGCATCCTGCAGCTTCTTCATCTCGGAACTGACCAACGGGCAGGGCCCGGCACACTTGGTGAAGATAAACGCCGCCAGCCAGGGCTGGCCGAGCAGGTCGGACTTGGTGACCTGGCGTCCCCGGCACTCCTGCAATTCGAAGTCGGCGATGCCAGCCGGGTCCCAGGTCGGCAGGATCGGTGCCGGTGCCTGGGCGTGGCACAGGGGCGGCAGAAGGCCCAGCACCAGGGCCAGGCAGAACACCACCGGGCCGCAGACGAGCGGGGGAGAGAGCTGGGGAGAGAGCCGGCGGGCCCGCAGTCTGGGGGCACCATTCGGGGACATCGGCAGCAGCAAAGACAGCATGATGAGCGGGCCGGGAAAGCGGGCGATCGCACCGGCACAGGTGCGATAAGAATTCCAGCTATTGTAGGCAGTCGCCGTGCGGCAAGGCTGGGTTCAACCAGAATTCAGCGTGCGTCGGCCGCAGTCCGTTGCCGGGCCTGCCACGCCGCGAGCACCACACACACCACGGTGAAGGCCAGCGTGACCGCCAGACAGACCCCCCAGGCGGGAAGGCCGGCGGTGACCGGAAGTGTCTCGGGCAGGTAGAGCAGCCGTCGCAGGCCCGCCACGCCGTAGGTCAGGGGGTTGAGCCGCATGATCCACGCCAGCCACCCACTCTCGGCCGGAGGGAAAAAAGCCCCCGAAAGCAGCCACATAGGGAACAGAAACACGCTCATGATGGCGTGGAAGCCCTGGGTCGAGTCAAGCCGCCACGCGAGGAGAAACCCGAGGGAGGTCAGTCCGATCGAGAGCAGCGCCAGGAAGAGCAGAACCCAGACGATGCCCGGGAACGACAACGGCATTCCCTGGGTGGGGGCGAGGGCCAGAAACAGGCCCGCCTGCAGCCAGGCGATGGCGGCCCCCCCCAGCACTTTCCCCAGCACGATCGACAGGCGCGAGACGGGGGCGACCAGCACCCCCTGCAGGAATCCCTCCCGGCGGTCTTCAATGACCGAGATCGTGGCGAAGATCGCCGTGAACAGCACGATCATCACCGCGACCCCGGGGAAGAAATACCGCTGGTAAGACAGACCGGCGGGCGCCCAGTCGGGGGGGGTGAAGCTGCCATGCAGCCCGGCCCCGAAGAGAATCCAGAACAGCACCGGCTGCGCCACGGCCCCAATCAGCCGTGAACGCTGGCGGAAAAACCGGACCAGCTCGCGGCCAGCGAGGGCCCGCACGGCACTCCACGACACCAGGGGAGTTCCCGGGTCGTCTCCGTCGGTTTCCCGGTTGTCCCGGGAAGTCGCGGAGGGATGCGGGGGGGCAGAGAGGGCTGGCACACTCATAGATCAATCATTCCAGAAGCGGTGGCCCGTGCGCTCGACAAACACATCCTCCAGCGTGGGCCGGGCCAAAGAGACCGCCTCGATGCGGGGGCCGAAGGCGTCGAGCACCCGGCCCAGCAGGCTGTGGTCGGTCTGGGCGTCGATGCGGAGATCTTCTCCCACCTGGCGGACGGCGACGCCGAACCGGCTGGAGATATCGGCAGCGAGGGACTCGGGTTGGGGGCCGCGGATGGTCAGGCAGTCTCCCCCCAGCGAACGCCGCAATTCGGCCGGGCTGCCGCGGGCGACGATTCGTCCCCGGTCGAGCAGGGCGAGGTCATCGCAGCGCTCGGCCTCTTCCATCAGATGGGTGGTCACGATCACGGTGACCCCCGATTCGTCGCGCAGCGACGACAGATACCGCCAGAGGTCCAGACGAGCCCCCGGGTCGAGCCCGGTGCTGGGTTCATCCAGCAGCAGCAGGCGGGGGGAATGCAGCAGTCCCTTGGCGATCTCCACCCGGCGGGCGAGCCCCCCCGAGAGCGATTCGACCTTGTCTCCCGACCGCTCGGACAGGCCAAGCCGGTCCAGCAACTCGGTCACCCGGGAGGTCAGGGAGTGCCCGGTCAGTCCATACAGCCGGGCGTGGCACGCCAGGTTCTCGAAGACCGACAACTTGCGGTCGAGGCTGGGGGCTTGAAAGGTGACACCGATGAGCCGGCGGACCGCGGCGGGCTGGCGGTGGACATCGCGGCCCAGCAGGCGAATTGTTCCCTGCTGCAGCGGAAGCAGGGTCGAGAGCAGCTTGAACAGCGTCGTCTTGCCCCCGCCATTGGGGCCCAGCAGGCCAAACAGCACGGCGGGAGCGACCTGGAACGAGACTTCGTCAAGTGCGGGCTTGTCGCCGTAAACAAACGACACCCCGGAAACGTCGACAGCCGGCGACGAAGAGGTCGACGGCTGGGCTGACATGGGCACGTTCCTGGAGTATCCCGGGGGATGGCTCCGGGGCGGGTCGCGGTGAGACTAATGCTTCTCGGCGGGGTGCGCTTCGCCGGCGGGAGCAGCCGCGGCGGGGTGCGCCTCGGCATGCGCGGCCTTCTCGAGGGCCTGCTGTTCGCGATACGCCTTCTGCTGCGGATTCTGGGGATCGTAGTACTTGAAGGCGATGTCGGGGGCCAAAGCGGCGGGAACCGCCAGCGCGAGAATAACGGTGGGGGCCAACAGCACCCACTTCCACGCCCCCTCGAACTTGAGGTGCATGAAGTACATCATCACATACATCGCCTTCAGGCTGGCGACCACCAGCACGATCAGCCCCACCAGCAGCTTGCCGATGGCACCCCCCGCCATGTCGGCGATCACCGAGGCGACCGTCAGCAGACAGAGAATGAAAAAGATCGCCATGTAGTTGGGATGCGCGTGATGGGCTCCCGTCTCATGCGATCCGGTCGAGGGGGTGGCGTGCGAAGAAGTCATGGCAGTCAGCCGTTGTCGTCAGAAAATGAAAGCCGCATCGGGGAGAGGTCCGTCCCCCGGGGGGCAGGACCCAGCACCAGGCCGAGGCAGGCTTCAGATGATGTACAGCAGTGGGAACAGGAAAATCCAGACGAGGTCGACGAAGTGCCAGTACAGGCCGGCGTTTTCGACGAAAAGTTCCTGGTCGGGACCGAGGGTGTTGGTCAGGCCGCGATACAGCAGCATGCCGAACATCAGCATCCCGACCAGCACGTGGATTGCGTGGAAGCCAGTCATCGTGAAGTAGATCGACGCGAACGTGTTGCCGTAAACAATCACATGCGGATCATGCACCCCGTTGAAGGTGCCGGAATACTGGTCGCGGAAGAGCTTCTTGTCGTCGGCCGAAATCCGCTGTTCGAGAGTGGCGAGTTCCTTGGTCTTGGCCTCTTCGATCACGCTCTTTTCGCGTTCGTCGTGCGTCTCGACCTCGGGGGCCCGGCCACTGAAGAGTTCCTTCAGGGCGGCGAGCTTGCCGCGCGATTCGAGCAGAGAGATGTTCCCGGCCCGCAGTTGTTCCTTCAGAGGGGCGTAGGCGGCTTCAACCCGGCCCACCGCCGCCAGCTTCTCGGTCAGCGCCTTCTGCTGACCTTCCAGCTCATTCCTCTTCCCCTGCCCCAGAGCCAGGGCCGACTTGACCTTTTCGAGTTCGGCCCGCAGGGCGAGCCCGCCACTGGCCTTATCAAGTTCACGCACCAGCTTGTCGCGGGCCCCTTCCTGCGACTCGGCCACATGGCCGGGCAGAATATCGTGCTGGAACTTTCCGGCGTACTCGATGCTCTTGATCCCCAGGAACACGCAGGCGAGCGCCAGTGTCAGCCCCAGGAACTTGGTCGCCTTCTGGTAGTTCCGCAGGCTCATCGCCTCGTGGGCCAGCACCACGGAAACGCTGGAGCAGATCAGCACGAAGGTGTTAATCGCTCCCAGTGCCACGCGGATATGCGTGACGTTGGGATCCGTCGGCCAGCCGGGAGAACCCCACCGCAGCACGATATATGTGCCGATGAACGCGGTGAAGAACATGATTTCCGTCCCCAGGAAGAGCCACATCCCCAACTTGCCGTTGGGAATGGGTACGCCCATTTTGAGGGGCGGGGCGTGGCCTGCGGAGTGGGTGCCGTGCGTCATGATCGATTCAACGGGTCAGAAAATCAGGTCCGGAGAGGCCGGGGGCTCGCCAGAGCGTCGGGTCACGAAAGAAGTTGGTAATGATCCCACACCAGCAATGCCAGCAACACCGGCAGGTACACCAGCGAGGTCCGCAGCAGAGAGCGGGCGCTGTCGCGGTCTTCCGCCAGGGCAAACTGCAATGCAGACCACACGTACCAGAGGCTCAGTCCCAACGCGCCCACCAGATACAGCCGGCCGGCGAGATCAAACCAGGTCGGCAGCAGACTGACGGGCACCAAGGCCACCGCATATGCCAGAGCCAACATTCCAGTCACCCGGGGAATTTCGTGCCGCGTGGGAAGCATCTTGAGTCCCGCCCGGGCGTAGTCTTCACGGTAGATCCAGGCAATCGCCAGGAAGTGCGGGAACTGCCACAGGAACTGGATGGCGAATAGGGTGAACGCCGAACTGTCGAGGTTGCGGCCGGCAGCCAGCCATCCCAGCACCACCGGCATCGCACCCGGTATGGCCCCAATGCTGGTCGCCAGCGGCAATTGCCGCTTCAGCGGAGTATAGACGAAGACATACATCACCAGAGTCACCGCCGACCACACTGTGGTCTGCAGATTCGTGACGGCCAACAGCCAGGCCAGCCCCGCAAGTCCGGTGCAGACCCCGAAAGAAGCGGCCTCCAGCAACCCCAGCCGCCCCGCCGGGAGCGGACGCCGGGATGTCCGCCGCATCAACGCGTCGGTCCGCCGCTCCAGGACTTGGTTGAGCGCGCTCGACGCGACCGCGACCAGGCCAATTCCCCCCAGCGTGGGCCAGAGGGGGGCTGCCTGATAACCGTCGGCCAGGCCGAGGAAATACCCGGCGGCCACCACCAGCAGCGACATGATGGCGATGCGGGGCTTGCCCAGAACGATGAAGTCTTTCAACCGGCTGCGCAGGGGAAGGGCCTCGCCCGTAGCCAAACCGCCAGGAGACAGGGCCAGATCTCCCGGAGCGGCGAGTGCCGGCGTCGGGGTCAGGGGAGGAGGAGCCGAGACCGTACTCATGCCGCCCCTCCCTTCGCCACAACCGGTGCCGATCGAACGGCGGCCGCGGCGTCCATCTCACGCACACTCGCGCTGACTCCCGATCCGGCGGAGCGAGTGGCCTGTTGGGCGACCCACCGCAGGCGGAAGACACGGACCGTCAACACACTCAGCGTGGCGAATAACGCCATGCCATTCAGCACATGCAGAGTGCGGAAGGCGATCTGTTCCGTGGAGCCTGCGACTGCGACCCGGTCATTGAATCCATACTTGGTGATCCATGCTCCGGCTCCCAACGCCAGTTGCATCAGCAGCACCACGCCAACCAGCAGCGACGGGCCCCGCAACCACGTATGCCCCGAGGCTGCGGCGGTCACGCCGAGCACAATCACCAGCAATCCGGCGACGAAGGCGAAGATCAGGTGCTCGATCAAGGCTTGTCCCTGATGCCGCACAAGTCCCCCCAGCACATACTGCACATACACGGTCACCCACGTTCCCGCCGCGAGCCAGGCGACCAGCGGCCCAGGCAGGGTCGACACCGATTCAGCCGGGGAATCGAGTGCCACCGAACGCCAACGGCGGCTCGTGACCACCGCCACGGAACACATGAGTGCAAAGACCAAAGCAGCGGTCGACCCATGCACGAACGCCAGTCCGCGCGAGTTGAGTGCGTCACGCACGACTCGCAAACCCCCCAGCAGCCCCTGCCCAATCACCGCCAGCAGCACGACGTAACCGAGACGTCGCACCCACCGTCGATCGTCCAGAAACTGCAGCACCAGCATCAGGAAGACACTGGCGAACCCAATCAAAGCCCCCCCCAGGCGATGCCCGTGTTCCAGAAACTTCGCCCCGGTGGACGAGAGCCACGGGTAGGTCAACATCCCATGCCCATCGGAGGTGGGCCAGTCGGGAAAGGCCATCCCGGCATTCGTCGTGGTGGTCTGGGCTCCCAGAATGATCGGCGCAAGCGCCGTCACCGCCGTGCAAATGGCGGCGATGTGCGTCCAGCGGGAGTAATTGGAAGAGGCAGACACGGGAATGGCTTAGTGTTGGTGGGCCAGATCGTCGGCGTCGAGGTGCCGGTCTTCGTTGGGCAGATACGTGGTCTGCAGCAGATAGTCTTCTTCCACCAGCGGCGAACTGTATTCGTAAGGCCCGCGGTAGACCACCGGCACCGAGGTGAAGTTGCCGTGCCCCGGAGGCGAGGGCGCAGTCCATTCCAGACCATTGGCGTTCCAGGGGTTCTTTCCGACCTTCTTCCCCTTGAACATACTGTAGAAGAAGTTGGCCAGCAGGATGAACTGGGCGAAGCCCATCAGGATCGCGAAGTAGGTCATCCCCTGATTCAACGGACGCAGGTGTTCGAAGATGGGGTACTGGTACGGATCGGCGAGACGCCGGGGGAAGCCGGCGATGCCCAGGAGGTGCATCGGGAAGAACGTCCCGTTGAAACCGATGAAGGTCAGCACGAAGTGCAGCTTGCCCAGCTTCTCGCTCATCATTCGGCCGAACATCTTCGGGAACCAGAAGTGAATGGCTCCGAACACGCCGAACAACGTCGCACCAAACAACACATAGTGGAAGTGGGCCACGATGTAGTAGGTGTCGTGGAAGTAGATGTCGGTGGGAACCGACGCCATCCAGATCCCCGAGAGACCACCCACCACGAACATCGAGACAAAGGCCACCGAGTTGAGCATTGGTGTGGTGAACTGGATGTTGCCACCCCACATCGTGCCCAGCCAGTTGAAGGTCTTCACCGCCGAGGGGAGGGCGATCATCATCGTCGAGACCATGAAGGTCATTCCCAGTGCGGGGTTCATGCCGCTGGTGAACATGTGGTGGCCCCAGACGATGAATCCCAGGCCGGCGATCGCCGCCATCGAGTAGACCATCGGGCGGTAGCCAAACACGGGCTTGCGGCTGAAGCAGCTCAGGATGTCAGACACCATGCCCATGGCGGGGAGCAGCATGATGTACACAGCGGGATGTGAGTAGAACCAGAAGAGGTGCTGCCAGAGCAGAGCCTGACCGCCACCCACCGTGGCCGGCGCGTTATTGACCACCAAACCGCCAGGAACGAAGAACGTCGTTCCCAACGTGCGGTCGAACACCAGCATGAAACCGGCAGCCGTCAGCACGGGCAGAGCGAACGCCTGCAGAATGGCGGTGATAAACATCGCCCAGATGGTCAGCGGCATGCGGAACAGGGTCATGCCCGGGGCCCGCATGTTGATGATGGTGGTCATGTAATTGACCGAACCCATCATCGACGAAACCCCCACGCATGTCACACCCAGCAACCACAGGGTCTGACCCATCCCCGAGGCCGGCGCGGAAGATTGAATGGCCGACAGCGGTGGATACGAGGTCCAGCCTCCGGACGCCGCCCCCCCTTCGACGAAGAAACTGGCGCCGAACAGGAAGATCGCCGGCCACATGAACCAGTAGCTCAGCATGTTGAGCACCGGGAAGGCCATATCGTCAGCCCCGATCTGCAGCGGGATCAGGAAGTTGCCGAAGGCCCCCGCCAGGATCGGGATGATCACGAGGAAGATCATCACGGTGGCGTGCATCGTAAACAGCATGGTGTAGAACTCGGGGGAGATGCCCGCCCCCTGCACACCGAAGATCAACCGGCCGAAGATCGGCAATTCCCGCCAGGGGAAGGCCAGTTGCCACCGCACTCCCAACGCCAGAGCCCCACCCACCATCAGCATGAGCAGGGTGGTGACGAGGAACTGGATCCCGATTACCTTGTGATCGGTCGAGAAGATGTATTTGCTGATGAAGCCCTGTTCATGATGCACGTGATGGCCATGGCCATCATCGTGCCCGTGTCCGGGCAGGGTTCCAGTGCTCGGTGTCAGTGTGCTCACAACTCGTCCTCAATCAGTTGTCGTGACTCGAACTTCGTCACGGAAACGCCCGCTCTGGGCGCCCCCTGGAAGCCTCCCCGAAGGACAGGCTTACCCATTGGCTCACTCGGCGGCCGCCTCGCGGTAGCCGTCGTCATTCTGCGACTGCTTCAGCTGCTCCAGGTAGGCGTCAAAGTCACCCTGCGTCTGGGCGGTCAATTGACCCCGCATTTTGTAGTGGCCCCAACCACACAACTCGGCACACACCAAATCGTAGACCTTCGGCTCGTTGGCTTCGAACCAGACGGGAATGACCAGACCTGGCACCGCGTCCTGCTTCACCCGCAGGTGCGGCAGGAAGAACGAGTGCAGCACATCGTCGCTCCGCAGCTTGATCACCACCGGCTTGCCAGCGGGTGTGTGCAAATCGTTGACGGTGTACAGATCGTCAGATTGAGGGGTGTCCTGCAGAACCTTGCCGGGGGCGGGATAGCGGATTCGCCACTCAAACTGCCGGGCCGTCACTTCGGCCACCGGATTCGAGAGCGCCTCCTGGTCGAACCGCGACTTCATGCGGTACGCCGCCCAGACATCCATCTGGTACAGGGCGATGAACAGCAGGATCCCGGCGGGAACGATGCTCCACACCAC
>CAIOTJ010000163.1 GCA_903861195.1 uncultured Planctomycetaceae bacterium
CAGAATGTGCTGGATGACCTGGTGGTCATTCCGCCAAATGATCTGGCGGCCCTGGAGCGGGCACTCGACGAGCACAATCCCGCCTGCGTGATCCTGGAAGGGACGGGGGGGCATTGGTCGCTGGTGCCGATGCGGGGGGAATTTCTGCGGGGTGTCCGCGAGTTGACCGCCCGCAAGGGGGTGCTGCTGATTTTCGACGAGGTGATCACGGGGTTCCGCGTGCATCCCAGCGGCTCGCAGGGGCACTACGGCATTACTCCCGATCTCACCACCCTCGCCAAGATCCTGGCCGGTGGTTTGCCGGGAGGGGCTCTCGCCGGCAAGGCAGAGTACATGTCGGCCCTGGAAAGCAAAAATCGCTGGGGGCAGAAGATGAAGCACCCGGGAACGTACAACGGCAATCCGCTGTCGGCCGCCGCCGGGGTGGCCGCCCTGGCCGAGGTCTCGAAGGGAGACCTCTGTCGGCAGGCGAACGAGATGGGTCTTCTGTTGCGTTCCGGGCTGAATGAGGTCTTCGCCCGCACGGGGGTCAATTGGTGCGCGTATGGCGAGTTCTCGATGGTCACGGTGGTGCCCGAGTACGACGGACCGCGCCCCGACAGTGACGACTTCATTCCGTACAACAACGACGTCGCCCGGCTCGACCGCAAGATCGACCCGACCCTGACCCACGCCTTCCGCTGTGCCCTGTTGTTGAACGGGCTTGATTTCTTCGGCTGGCGGGCGATGCTGTCGGGGGTTCATACGGCCGAAGACATCGACCGGACGGTCGCGGGGATGGAGCGGGTGATTGGTCTGCTGCGGGCGGAGGGGCTTGTTCCGTGAGGCCGGCCGAAGCCGAATGCCCCCGGTGTCGAGCGCAACTCGATGTTGAGACGCTCGTTCAGTCACGGGCCAAAACCTGCCCATTCTGCGAGGCGGATGTCTCGGCACTTCTGGCGGATTGGTCGCCAGCCATCACGGAGAGCCGCGAACCTGGGGAAATGCCTTCGGCCGGGGACTGGGGAAATCTGCACCGGCCCCTGCCCGCAGGGAGTCGATTGCAGGTGGTTCCATCCGAGGATGGCCAACTGGTGGTGTTCATTCCGCCGGGGGGCATTGGTGTCAGCGGGCTCAAGTGGTTCGCGGTATTTTTCAATGCGATTGTGTTATTGATCTCCGCGGGATTTGTCGCAGCGTGGTTGGCCCCCGCTCCGCAAGCACAGCGTCCTCCCTGGGGGGTCTTCCTGGGCCTGGGACTGTTCTGGCTGATTGGTCTTGGCCTTGGTTGGGCGGCAGTCCGTCTGAAATTCGCCAAGACCCTGCTGGCAGTCGATCGCCAGCGGGCGGTCTTGAAGACGATTCTCTTCGGCCGCAGCCGCCAACAGGAATTGTCGCTCGAAAATGGGGCGGAGTGCGGCCTGCGCGAGGCCTACGCGGTCAATGACGTTCCCGTCTACGCGGTCGAGGTCGGGAACGGAGAGAACTCGGTACGGTTCGGCACCAATCTTGGGCCGGAAGACAAAGAATGGCTGTTGAATGAGATTCAACACCGCCTGGGGAGACCCGACCATGCTTCCGGACGAGGAAGTGTGCAGGCCGAGTTGGCTGGGAGGAGAGTCTCTGGTTCTGGGCTCCCACAGACACCCGAGTCGGCGCATTCCTGGCAACCGGAGCACTCCGATGACGTGGCGCCTCTCCTGGCGTCGCAACTTCCGCCGGAAACGCGCATCCGCCTGTTGGAAGATACCCCACAGTGCCTCAGCTTCTGGTTTCCCGTTATGCCGAATCCGTTCATGCGGGTGGTGATGCCGCTTCTGCTGCTGGGGTTTATGGGGGTCTGGATGATTCTCGTGGGGTGGATTGCCGGGCAAATGTGGCAAGCGGGGCAGTTGGGCGTACCGGGC
The DNA here is from genome assembly GCA_903861195.1 of uncultured Planctomycetaceae bacterium. Classification (GTDB taxonomy): domain Bacteria; phylum Planctomycetota; class Planctomycetia; order Planctomycetales; family Planctomycetaceae; genus UBA10511. Next base: position 1,887 of record CAIOTJ010000163.1, read on the forward strand.
CAGATCATGGCTGTGGCGATGCTGGCGTTTGGGCTGATCCTGATTGGCATGGCTCTCATGGTTGCGTTTGGGCACATCACCGTGCGGTTGACCCGTGAAGAGCTTTGGTGCCGGGCAAGCCTCGGCCCCTTCGGCCGTCAGCGAGCCATACCTGTCAGCGAGATTGAGTTGATGTATCTGACGCGCGACGTCCCGTTCCAGCCTCGCCATCTCTTGCAGGAACATCCCCGCCAGATCCGCTTGAAGGGGACAACGGGCGCAATTGTCGTTGCGGCTCCCGAGCGATACATCGTTGTCGCCAGCACCGCGACGTCGTCGTTGGCCCGGCAAGTGGCTGGACTCCTCAAGCAGAAGCTCGAAACCTGGGGGCATCCGCTATTGGTGCAGTGGGTGGATCCGGTGCGATCGGAGAGCCCCTGAAACCGCAGTGTGAGTGAATCTGACGAAGCTGGAGCAACAAACTCTGAAGAGATTCCCCACGGCACACTCCGCCCCATGTCGACTTTGAATTGTCCACAATGCCAGGCGTCTCTCTCACTGCGGGACTGGCCCCGCAACCGGTATTGGACCTGCCCGTTCTGCGGCCTGGATGGGGTGAGCCTTCCCAAGTCGGCAGCTCCGGGTGATGTTGATATTGACGACACAGCAGAGGCTGACTGCGCACCTTGGGATCGGGATGCTCCCGAGGTGCGCCCATTGCCTCGCGGCAGCGGGCTCCAGGTCATCGCTGCCGAAGCCGAGCAGCTGGTGGTATTGCTTCCGCCCGAGCGGTTGCCGGATCGGTCACTGTGGTTTCCGATCCTCTCGTTCGTCGCGGCGGCGGGCTCTCTCTGCTTTGCCTGGCAGGCCATGCTGCAGGGGGGAAGTCGCTTGCTGCTGCTGGTCACCGGGATGATGTGGCTGGCCATTTGGGCAAAAGGACGCAAAATACTGCAATGGACCGATCGGCAAACTCTCTTGTCCATCGCCCCGGACCGGATCGTCCTGCAATCAACGATTGCTTTCGTGCGTGAATCCTGCGAGTTGGCAGTCGACCCCCAAACGGTGTGCGAGCCGTACCTGAAGGAGGTGGCTGGCAGACCGTCGCAGCCAGCGGTGACGATTCGCAATTCCGACGGGATGCTGGTGCTGGGAATGCATCTGTCAGGTGCGGAGCAGCGGTGGCTGATCCGGGAGATTCGCGACCGGCTGCGGAGCGATCCACTCTCCCTGACCGCAGAGATGACACTTGCGAGGGCCGACACCGCTCCCGATCTGCACGGGATCGATGACCACTTCTCCCCTCTCCCGGCCAGCGCACTTCCCACCAATTCTCCGGTCCGCATTCTGGAGCAGGGGGCAGAGGGGTTCCGCCTGGACTTCGCGATGCGGGACATCCAGAATCGGCAGTATCGGCCCGATTTGTTGGCACTGTCAGGGCTCTGCGTCCTGGTGGTGATCCTGGGAGTGGGCGGGGTGATTGTTGCGGTACGGGAGGCTCCCGAGACGGCTCTGTTGTCGCTGCTGTTGCTGCTGGGACTTCCGTTCGTGCTGGCGCTGTTGAAGTGGATCGTCTTTCAGTTCCTGGGGCGGGTGACCCTGCGACTGACGGCCGAGGAATTGGTGTGTACCTGGAGTGTGGGACCGTTGCGTCGTCGGTCAGTGCTGCCGCTGCGCGACATCCGAGCCATGCTCGTGGGGGCGGCCGAGTGCGACCTCGTTCCGCGATACGCATCTTGCATGGAAGACAGAATCCCGGGTTTTCGCCTGACCGGTGGAATTCTGATCGTGACACACAACCGCACGGTGAGGGTGAATTCCAGTGCGGAACTCGAAATAGCGACGCAGATTGCGGGGTTGGTGAAGGGTCAGGTGGAATCGTGGGGACTGAGTCTGCCGGCCTATTGGGTCGCAGTCCCCAGTACCGCGGCTGGGGTCGACGCCTGAACGGCCTGCCGGCGGGAGAGCAGGCGTTGACGGTGGTGCCGACGGGCGGATGAGACCAACTGAAGCCGCACAATCTCCCGCCTATCCTCGGGACTCCCGCGGATGATAGACTCAAATCCGGTCAAGTTTTCCAGACGGACATTTTCCATGTCGAACTTCTTCTTCCCCGGTTACCTGGCCCTCCAGGGACGACGGCAGTTTTTGCAGCAGGCTGGTTTGGGTTTCGGCTCGCTGGCCCTGTCGTCGCTGCTGCATGAGCAGACCCACGCCGCCAATCCGCTGGCCGCGCATCCCCCCGAATTCGCCGGGCGGGTCAAGTCGATCATCTGGCTGTTCATGACGGGCGGCCCCTCGCAGGTCGACACCTGGGACTACAAGCCCGAACTGCAGGCCCGTGATGGTCAGCCGCTTGGCGGGGCCGATCCCAAAACCGGGTTCTTCGAGACCAGCGGCAAATGCCTCAAGTCTCCTTTCGTCTGGAAGCAGCATGGCGATTCGGGAACCTGGGTTCCCGAGATCTTTCCGCATCTGGCGGCCCATGTCGACAAGATGACCTTCATCCACAGCATGCACCTGCGGCAGAACAATCACGCTCCGGCGTCGATCGAGCTGATGTGCGGCACCAATCGTCCCGGGCTCCCCAGTCTCGGTTCGTGGCTGACGTATGGGCTGGGGACCGAAAACCAGAATCTCCCCGCATTCGTGGTGCTGCATGACACCCGGCCCCGCGGTGACGACCAGATCTGGTCGGCGGGGTTCCTGCCGAAGACCTACCAGGCCCTGGCCCTCGCGGCCGGCCGCAAAGAGGCGATCGACAACCTCGTCCGCGATCCCGGGCAGTCCGATCAACAGCAGCGGGCCCAACTGGAATTGCTGCGGGCACTCAATGAAGAGCATGCCGCGTTGCGGCCGACCCAGACCGATCTCTCGTCACGGATCTCGTCGTACGAACTCGCTTACCGGATGCAGATGGCGGCTCCCGAGGCGATGGATGTGACTCGCGAGTCGGAGGCGACCCACAAGCTCTACGGGATGGACAATCCCGAATGCGCCACGTTCTCGCGGCAATGTCTGATTGCCCGGCGTCTGGTCGAGCGGGGGGTGCGGTATGTACAGATCTTCGCCGGGAAAGGGGTCGGCGGAGACGGCAGTGTGAATGACGTGCCGTGGGATTGCCACAGCGACCTGGAAACGAATCACCGCTCGTGTGCGATGCACACCGATCAGCCCGCCGCCGCGTTGCTGGCCGATCTCGAAGCCCGGGGGCTGCTCGAGAGCACGCTGGTGATCTGGGGGGGCGAGTTCGGCCGGACGTCCGATTCACAGGGAGCCAAAGGGCGCGATCACAAGCCGAATGGCTTCACGATCTGGCTGGCCGGGGCCGGGGTCAAGGGGGGCTTCCACTATGGAGCCACCGACGAATTTGGCTACAAGGCGGTGGTCGACAAGGTGCATGTGAACGACCTGCATGCGACGCTGCTGCACCTGGCCGGCTTCAATCACGAGAAGCTGACCTACCGCTTCAACGGCCGCGATTTCCGGTTGACCGATGTGGGCGGGAATGTGATCACTCCCATTCTGGCCTGATACGAACCATAAGTCTGCTTCTTTCACACCACCACAGGAGGTTTTATGTCGGACGTGACAATCAAAGTGCGTGAAAACGGTCCGTTGCTGGTGACGGGCCCCTTCACTCTGGTCGACCATCTGGGGAACCAGTTCGACCTGACCGGCAAGGAGAATGTGGCACTGTGCCGGTGTGGCCAGACCGCCCGGCGGCCCTTCTGTGACGGGGCCCACAAGGGGTGTGGCTTCACGGCGAATGAAACCGCTCCTCCCGCCGCCCCTCCCCTCACGTTGTGAACCGGCTGTTCGCAGTCATCCCCGCCGCTGGTTTCAGCCGGCGGATGGGGCAGCCCAAGCTGCTGCTCCCCTGGGGCGGGAGCACGGTGATCGAGCACTTGCTGGCGGCCCTCAGTCATCCCCGGATCATCGCACGCTGTGTTGTCTGTCGTCGGGACGATGGGGAGCTGGCGCGGGTGGTGGACCGGGCCGGGGGGCAGGTCATTCAGCCAGCGGTCGATCCGCCGGAGATGAAAGACAGCGTGCTGGCGGCTCTGGGAGAGATCGAGCGGCTTTGGCACCCCGCCCCGGACGAAGGGTGGGTGCTCTGTCCCGGCGATCAACCGCTGCTTCCCCCGGGGATCCTGCAGCCGCTGGTTGCCGCTTGGGACGCAGGGACGGCCGAGGTCCTCATCCCCCGCCATGGCGGGCACAAGGGGCATCCGGTGCTGTTCCGCTGGCAGCTCTATGGCGAGATTCGGACGTTGGGGGCGGACGAGGGCTTGAATGCCCTGGTGCGACATCCTTCCCGCAAGATCGAATTTGTCGATCTCGACGTTCCCGGGATTCTGGTCGATCTCGACACTCCGGAGGATTATGCCCGCTGGCGGTCGGGGGAAGCAGGGGGAACAGCTGGGGGCAGTTGAGGCGGTCGGCCCGCAGGGGGGGACCGCAGTTCCCATTTCAGGGGGAAATCCAGGGGGGCCTTGAACGTCTGATTGTCGCCGCGCTAGACTTCCAGAGTCTTTTTCAGGCGGATTTTGCATGGTGCGCGACTCTCAACCCGGTGTGTCCGACAACCTTCCCGAGGAACTCCCTCCAGTGAAGCCTCCTTCGGTGGGCTTCATTGTGCAGTTGTTTGTGGTTCCCGGTCTGATCGTGGGGGCGATCGTTGGCATTTGGCTGCTGTTTGGCCGGATGGCGACGGCCGAGCAGGATTGGCAGCGGCTCGTGGTCGAATTGCAGAACCCCAACGAGCATCGCCGGTGGCGCGGGGCCATGGGGCTCGCCCAGATCCTGAAGGCCGATCTGGAACTCGGGGACAAAGGGCAGCACCTCTCCGAAAAGCCAGAGTTCGTGGAGGCCCTGACAAAAATGCTGGGGTCCGAACTCGAACGGAATGGCCAGCGTCCGGAAGACCTGCAATTCCAGTCGTATCTGACGCAGACCTTCAGTCTGCTTGATTCTCCCGAGGCGGCTCTGCCGGTCCTCTCCCAGGCCCTCGCACCGACGGTTGATCGCGAGGTCCGGAAAAATGCGTTGCTCTCGCTGGCCGTCATGGTCGACCGGTTGAAGCGGCGGGGAGAGTCTCTCAAGGAAGGCGAGATCGCCTCGCGGGTGCTGCCGGTCTGTCTGGATACCGACCCACTCATTCGGTCGACTGCGGCTTACACCCTGGGACTCTTGGAGGATCCATCGGCCCGGGAACGACTGAAGGGGATGTTGGAAGATGGCGATCAAGGGGTGAGGCTGAATTCCGCCATTGCCCTGGTCCGCCACAACGACCGCTCGGGTGTCCCCCAGTTGACCGAAGTGCTGTCGACGGCCAATGAGCCGTTTGAAGGCCGCTACTCCGATCAACTGGCACAGTTCCTGGCGGTGAAGAATTCGCTGAACGCCATGACCCAATTGAAGGACCTGCTGACCGATCAGGAAAAAGGGGAGCTGAAAAAGGTAATCGAGCCGATTGCCGACTCCTTCCGGGAACCAGGGATCCGCGTGTTGGCCCAGTCGACTTTGCAAACACTCGACTCGTAGTCGCCTTTCAATCCACTGATCAACCCGCAGGGGGGTGCAGCCGATCCCATTGTGTCTCGGCCGAACTCTGTCTCAGGTAGACCGGCGTCAGGCCGCGAGGATCGCTCTGTTCACCTCGCCGATGGGCTGAGATCGCCAATTCACCAACCCGCCGGGCCGAAGGGCAAACCAAGTCCCCTGTGATCTGGTTTGCCGTCATCTGGTCCGCCAGATTGGGGGCCGACTGCACCAGCTTTTCAACCGCCGGGCCGCGCACCACATCGGTCGGACGCAACTGGGAAGCCAGTTGGTCCGCAGGCAACACCATGGTGGTTACCAGAGTTTCGGGCGTGTGGGGAGCTGGGAGGAAGAAACAGGCCGCGTAGACGGCGTCTCGCTGGGCATCGGTCACGATCCACAATCGATCGACCGATGTGGTGCAGTCCGCGGCCAGCGCCTGGAGCGTATCGACCGCCACCAGCGGAATCCGTAGCGACCAGGCCAGCAGCTTCGCGCACACCACCCCCACCCGCAGTCCCGTGTAGCTGCCCGGCCCCTGGCTGACCGCCACCAGTTGCAGTTGGCGCGGCGTCAACTTCTGTTGCTGCAGCAGTCGGGCGATGCCGGGCAACAGCGATTGCCCATGAGCGGTCCCCAACTCGAGTGTCAACTCGCTGTGGAGCCGCCCCTCATGCAACAGGGCGAGGGATCCCTGGCGAGTCGAGGTTTCGATGGCGAGTGTCCATTCGGGGACGGTCATGCTCGGAAGTTTCCTGCTGGAGGCTTGGGCCTGTCGGGTGATTCCGGAAAGATTGCTTTGGTTCCAGAATTGGGCCCCGCCGAACCGCTGCGATTTGCCATGGGGTTGCGATCCGACGATCGATTGCGGAAGCTGAAGGGATCGGGTGTTTGTCGGCTGGGGGTGAGCTTGAGACTTTCCCCGCCCCCATGCCCCGCTCCCCACCCTGGACTCGGTCCTGGAACACGAGAATCGGCCCCCGCATGAATTCCAAGCGAAACCGTCGCCTGTTGATGGCGCTCCTGTTTGTGGGGGGGCCCCTCGTGGGCTTCCTGCTCAATGGCGACCGGGGACTGTTGCTGGGGTTGGGAACCAGCGTCCTCGCTATCCTCTGGTATCTGTTGGACGAACGCCATTTGTTTTAGCCCGTTCACGGGGCTGTCTGGGGGAGACCCGGAGGCGCGGCAGACTGCAGCGGCGGCTCGTTTGGTTCCGGCGGTTCACGCCAGGCGATGCGCAGCCATGCCGGCAAGAGCAGCAACACCCCCAGCAGATTCCCCAGGATGGTCACGCACGTCAATTCGGCGAAGCGCTGCGTGGGGACGAAGTTCGACAGCCGCAGGACCCCCAGCCCCGCCAACAGCAGCAGGCTGGTCGCCACGATCGCCTTACCGGTGCCCAGGAAGGCGCGTTGTATGGCATCGGGAACGGCATGCCCGCGCCGCAGTTCTTCGCGGAACCGGTACAGAAAGTGAATCGTGTTGTCGTCGGCGAGGCCGAGGCAGACCGTGAACACAATGACGTTGCCCACGTTCATGTCGTAACCCCGGAAACCCATGTAACCCAGTGTGATCGCCAGCGGCGTCAGGTTGGGCAGCGCGGCAATCAAGCCCGCCCGGACCGAGCGGAACTCGAGAGCAATCAGGCTGAAGATCACCAGTGAGGCGGTGACCAGCGAGAAGAACAGGTCCCGAATCAGGGTTGTCAGCGCCTGTGCCGCCACAAACCCCTCGCCGGTCAATGAAACCTGAATGCCGCTCGACTCCGGGAATTGCTCCGCCAGCCGGCGTTTCAGTTCGGCGATCAATTCCAGGGTCTGGGCCGATCCCAGCTCGGCAATCCGCAGCCTCAGCCTGGCCCGCGATTCGTCGGCGTTCAGGAATTCGTAATAGTGCAGCACCTCGGGGACCTGGGTGGCGAAAGCGCGGGTCCGCTGCAGCCGTTTCCGGCCCGCTTCCCCGTCGGGGACCAGTTCCCGATCGCTCTCGGAGACCCGGCGGCCCGGCCAATGCGCGATCACCTCGCGGAACACATCGGCATACGACTGACCGGCGAGAACTCCGGGGACCTCCCGGGCAGAGCGGGTGGCGGCCACGACCTGGTGGAACACCTCGGGCTCCAGGAATTTGCCCGGCTGATCGGACCGCAGGCTCACTTCCAGAGGGATCAGCCCCGAGAGCTCCTGCTCGACCAGTTTCATCGTCTCAACGGCGGGATGATCGGTGCGGAAGGTTTCGAGAGCGTTGTAGGTGTTGATTTTGACGCGGCTGGCTCCATACAGGGCCCCACAGATGACCAGCAGGGAAGCGAGCACGGCCCGCCAGGGATGCTCTGCGACCGCCATCCCAACC
>CAIOTJ010000164.1 GCA_903861195.1 uncultured Planctomycetaceae bacterium
TCTTCCCGCGTGCTCTGGGCCAATTGTCGATAGCCCAGATAGCTGGTTGTGAGGCGGGGATTGATCTCGACCACTGTGACCGTGCCGGTCTCTTCATCGAGCAGCAGGTCGACCCCCACAAATCCCCGCAGGCCGGGAATGCTCCCACACGTCGCACGGGCCACCTCCTGAGCCCGGGAAGCGAGCCGGCTGCGCAGCGGAAGTTCTCCACCGAGATATTGAAATCGACCGTCCGTGCTGAGCCGCTGCCTGGCCAGGGGCAGCGGGTGGCACCTCCCCCCGAAGCCTTCGCAGATTACCGCCATAGAAGCGGCTGTCCCGGGAAACCACGGTTGCACCACGGCGTCGCACAGGGCGGGTTCTTCGTGCCGGCGATCGTGCAGCTCGCGAAATGCGGCGGGAGTTGAGAGCCGAAATGTCGAGGTCGAACCGGCTCCGAAACGGGGTTTGATCACGCACGGCCAGTCCCGGGTCGGACCGTCGGCCAGGGCCAGATCACAGAGTTCCGTGGGAATCGTGCGAATGTTTGAGGAGTGCAGGTGCTGGGCCAGCCGCCATTTGTCGGCACACAACTCGACCGCCTCTCCCGTGGGGCCCAGCAACTGGCCTCCCCGCTGCTCCACCGCCCGGCAGCGCTGCGTCAGCAGCCCATCCAGTTCCGGGGCGATCACGAGGACGGCGTTCGCGGAACCAGACCAGATTGCGAAGAGTTCGGCCTCTTCGGCCGGAGAGTTCGCCTCGTGGACGGTCAGAGGAGAACGGACTGGCCCAGGCAGGTGGCGGCTCCACTCGGCGGGCCCCAGGCGGCAATCCCAGGTGGTGTGAACTTCCAGACCTGGTGCGCCCGCCAGGTCGGCCACCACTCCCTGCAGCATGGCCGCTCCCTCCCGGGCAAGACTGCCCGTGGGGACTCCCTCGGGCCACGCGCCGCCGGTCACGTATTCCGAGACAAAGACTCTCAGCGGCTGGGAGGAACCTTCATTCATCAAGCAACGCCGTTCGAGACTGGCTTGCCAGATTGGAGCCGCAGGGGGGCGGTCACCCCCCTCAGTCCGCCAGCACCTTCAACTGGCGCAGGGCGGCGTCGGGCGTCATGATGTAGCTGAGATAGAACGGTCCGAACTCTCCGTAGTTGGCCGAGGCTTCGTCGAACCGCATGGTGTAGACGATTTCCTTGATGAAGGCGGGTTCCTTGCCCCACAGGGTCACTCCCCATTCCCAATCGTCGAGGCCGGTCGAGGCGGTGATGACCTGCATGACCCGGCCGCCAAACTTCATGCCGCTTTTGCCATGCTCGGTCATCATCTCCATCCGCTGGCTGTAGGGGAGGGTGTACCAGTTGGCGTGGGGATGCCGGGCCTTGTTCATGGGGTAGAAGCAGAGCACTGGCCAGTCCGGGAAGTCGGGGAAGAGCCGCTGCTTCCGCATGATGACTTCGCGGTCTTCATACATCTTCAGCTTGGCGGCATAGGTGGGGCTGGCGGGATCGTTCCCTTCCGCCTTGAGGCGGTCGCCGTACTGTTCGAGCGTGGGAACGTACTCCGAAATCTCGGTGATCGAGACGTAGGAGTAAACCAATTCGAACAGTGATCCGAGACGGCTGTCCCGAATCGCATGCTTCAAGCTGTCGAGCACCAGGGGATTCTCATCCATCGCCAGCACGGCCAAATCGGCCTTGTGTCCCATGACGACCGAAGTGCACAAACGGGTGGGGGCACCGGGACGTTGCGGATCAAGAAGTTGACAGAACTCTTGAACCGCCTCGGCGGCTCCTGATTTCGCATCGGTGGATCGTGATTTGTCGAACAAGAGTCCCTGCACGGACCGGGTCAGCGTTCCCAGAGTGCTCCGCTGCGGATTGGGATTGGCCCCCTGCACATCGGACCGGATTCGGTAGTAGAGGTGCAGACAATGCCAGCCATCCCGCATCATGACTGTGGGGGGAGTGGCCGCGGCGGCGCCTGGATGGGTCGGACGGGCAGGTGCGTTCATGGAAGTGAACCAGTTGGGTACGTTGGCAACTTGGGGGTTTGCCGGTCGAAGGTCACGTGCCAACCCCCAATGGGAGTCTAGACAATCGCCGGGTGCAGAGAAACGTTCCGCACGGCCAGCGCCGGTTCCCGAAAGGAGATTTCAATTGGCAACGAGGAGGGAACTGGCAGGACAACACAGGGAAGACAGCGATGGTACACGAGCACGACTCGAGAACGAACCGGACTGTTCCAGATTCAGGCGAATACCCGATTGAAGCGGTGCACAGGGACCTGGCTGGATCCGGGGGTGAAGACAGACCCCCGAGGATCAGTCGGAGACAGATGCCTGAGTCGGAATTGAGAACCGGACAAAAAAAAGCGGACCCTGGGGGGGGTCCGCGAAAATCCAACATTCAATCAGTGCCCCGAAAACCGGATGCAGGGGAATCACACCCAATCGGTCCAGAATCGGCAAACCGTGGGAGTCATTCCGCTCTGTACAAACGGGGATCTCAGTAACGAAATGATCGCGAACTGAAAAACACGCTGGAGATGAACGTCACGAGGCTGACTGGAGGGTCGGCTCGCGAGTGCCGCTCAGGGCTTCTGGGCCTTGTGGCAAACCTTGCAACGAACGCGGCGTTGAACGAGCACGCCACACTTGGGGCAGCGCTTGGCCTTGCGGGCTTTGACGAGCTTGGTACGGGGACGGTAGACCATGACAACAACCTGACGTGAAAGAATGTCGCTTCCTGGACACGCTCTCGGACGGGAGGCACGGCAACCGGCGAGAGGAAGCGGGAGAGTATAAGGGGGGCCACCCCGGGGAACAAGCCAAGGGGACGCCAGACTCCCTAAAGTTGGGACTGGGCAATCTCAATGGCTGTCAGCAGGCCTTTCGCTTTGTTCAGGGTCTCCTGGTATTCTTCGGCAGGGACGCTGTCCGCCACAATTCCCGCTCCCGCCTGAACGTATGCGGTCTGCCCCACCATCACCAGAGTACGCAGTGCGATACATGTGTCCATGTTTCCCGTGAAGTCGAGGTAGCCGACCGCTCCCGCATAAGGACCCCGCCGGTGCGGTTCGATTTCATCGATGATCTGCATCGCCCGTACCTTGGGGGCCCCCGATACTGTTCCGGCGGGTAATCCGGCCCGCAGGGCATCGAGAGCGGAGCGGCCCGGAGCCAGCTGCCCGGTCACATTCGAGGTGATGTGCATGACATGGCTGTACCGTTCGACCTTCATCACGTCCGAGAGGGTGACCGACCCGTACTGGGCGACGCGCCCCACATCATTGCGGGCCAGGTCGACCAGCATCACGTGTTCGGCCCGTTCCTTGGGGTCGGCCAGCAGTTCCTGCTCCAGCCGCAGGTCTTCTTCTTCGGTCTGGCCGCGGCGCCGGGTTCCCGCCAGGGGGCGGATGGTCACTTCTCCCTCTTCCACCCGCACCATGATTTCGGGTGAGGCCCCCACGAGGTTCACCCGGGGAGTCCGCAGCAGGAACATGAACGGGCTGGGGTTCACAATTCGCAGCGCGCGGTAAATGTCGATGGGGCGAGCCGAGGTCTCCAACTGCAGCCGCTGGCTGATGACCACCTGGAAGATATCCCCGGCCCGAATGTACTCCTGGCACTGGGAGACCGCCTGTTCGAATCCCTCGCGTGTGAAGTTCGACTTCCAGGGAATCCTGGGCTCGACCTTCACATTGATGTCGGTCAGCTGCAGGTTGGGCGTACCCCGCTGCAACTGGCGGCAGGTTTCGTCAATCCGTTCGCAAGCCCGGTCGTAAAGGACCCGCAGGTCGGCGCCGGTGGTGCGGCTGTTGACGACAACGAGGATCGTCTTGCGGATCTGGTCGAAGATGACCATTCGGTCATAGAACGCGAAGGCGAGATCGGGCAGTTGCCGGTCGTCGGTGGGGGCGTTCGGGAGCCGCTCGGTGTAGCGGACGACGTCGTAGCCAAAATACCCCACCGCCCCGCCGCAGAAGCGCGGGAGGCCGGGCAGATGCGGGGCCTTGTAGGACGAAACGAGTTGTTCGAATTCTCCCAGCGGATCGGCCGAGGTGTGGCTCTCACTGACGCCATCCCGGGTGATGACCACCTCGCTGCCGAAGGCTTCGAACTGCAGGAACGGATCGGAACCGAGAAAGCTGAACCGGCCGACTTGCTCGCCACCGACGACGCTCTCGAAGAGAAAGCTGGAATCGCCCCACTGCAGCTGGCTGTAGGCTGTCAGAGGGGTCAGGGTGTCGGCCACCAGCTGGCGGTAGATGGGAACCATGTTTCCCTGCTTCGCGAGCTGTTGAAAGGCCTCGAAGTCGGGGACGAAGCGCGACATGTCACACCCGGGAGCAGTCGGGACGCGGGAGCGCATCCACAAGCTGGAAGAGTAGTTACGTGATTCCGGACCAGTCAGGGGCGGCTTGACACACCCCACCCCCCGGCTAGAATCGTATCTACGGTTGTAGCAGACGCGGCGGGGGCCTGTCCAAGCTGTGATTCACACAGCGGGAGCCGGTTTTCGAAGAGCAGTCTGCGCCGTTCCGATCGTTTGGCAGGGCAGACTGGACTGTCCCCAACCGGCGGAAAGTCGCGAGCGTCAGGGCGGAAGACGAATGAAGTGCGACCGGTGCCCCAAGGTGGCCACCTTTCACATCACCGACATCGAAAAGGGGAAGCCGACCGAGCTCCACCTGTGTGAAGAGTGTGCCCAGAAGTTCAAGTACACGTCACTCTCGCCGCAGGCTCCCTCGGCACCCGCCCAGGAGGCTGGCATGTCGGAGGGGGAACTCGAACAGCTCGAGCGGTTGGTCTGTCCGACCTGCAAGCTCGGTTTCCGGGAGTTTCGTGCCCAGGGGCGGCTGGGGTGTGCCGACTGTTACACGGCGTTTCGGGACGAATTGCTGCCGCTGCTGGAGAACATCCATGGTGAGGTGCAGCATGTGGGGAAGGCGCCGCGTCGGGCACCTCAAGACAGTCGGCGGCGGCAGGATCTGATCCGCCTGCGTTCGGAGATGAAGTCGGCCATCAGCGAAGAACTCTATGAGCGGGCCGCCGAGATCCGTGACCAGATCCAGCAGCTCGAGCGGGAACTCCAGGGGGAAAGTCAGGGATGACTGACCATCACCAGTGCGACATGCCCGGACTCTTCCACCGGCGGGCCCGGCTGCTCCGCGGAAGGTTGGTCCTCCGGACCTCCACCGGAGTCTCCCTGTTCACAGGAAATCAATCGTGGAGTTGAATGATCTGGCCCAGCGGCGAGGGGAATGGCTGCGGGGGACTGGCGCCGAGTCTGACATTGTCCTCTCAAGCCGGATTCGGCTGGCCCGCAATCTCGTGCAGTTTCCCTTCATCAATCGGGCCGACGACACTGTCCGGGCCGAGATCGAGCGGACAGTCCGCAGCCAGTTGACCGATGTTTCCCTGGGGGGCCCGCGGACGTACCTGGAAGTCGATCATCTCGAACGGCTCGACCGGCAGTTCCTGGTGGAGCGGCAGTTGATCAGTCGGGAATTGGCCGACAGCCATGGGGCCCGTGCCGTCTACTTCACAGATGAAGAGAACGTCAGCCTGATGGTCAACGAGGAGGACCATCTGCGGATGCAGGTCTTCCACTCCGGGTTCGATCTCGACGCCTGCTGGCAGCAGATCAGTCGCCTGGACGACCAGCTGGAAGATTGCTTGCCGTTTTCGTACAGCCAGGAACTCGGCTATCTCACGGCCTGCCCCACCAATGCGGGGACCGGCATCCGCGTGAGCGTGCTGCTGCACCTGCCGGGCCTGGTGATGACGGGTGAGGTCAAGAAGGTCTTCACCGCGCTGCAGAAGATCAATCTGGCGGTGCGGGGACTGTACGGTGAAGGGACCCAGGCGATGGGAGACTTCTACCAGATCTCCAACCAGATCACGTTGGGAAAGGCCGAGGAAAAACTGATCCGGTCGATCAAGGACGTGGTTCCGAACATCATCGCCTACGAACGCCGCGTGCGGAAGGCCCTGGTGGAAGAGAACCGGGCCGCCATCCACGACAAAATCGCCCGCGCCTACGGGACTCTCCGCTCGGCCCAGGCGATCAGTTCGCAGGAGACAATGGACCTGCTGTCGAGCGTGAGGATGGGAGTCAACCTGGGATTCATCGATGATCTGCCGCTGGCGACCGTCAATGAGCTCTTTTTGCAGATCCAGCCGGCCCACCTGCAGAAACTGCGGAAAACGGTGCTCGACTCCGGCGATCGCAATGCCGCCCGGGCCGCTTATCTTCGCCGCCGCCTGACCGACGCCAGTTCGGCGTCGGACACCACTCTTGGCTGAGTCTGGACTGCGGCGCGAGCGGCTCACTCTGGACGTTGAGGTCCTGGCGCGGGGGAGTGGCTTTGCCCGTTGCAACCTGGCCGATTGGGGCCCGGCACGCTGCCCGCCGCCCGTGCCCGCCGCCCATGCCCGCCGCCCGTTGGGAGACTGAGGCTGAAGTCGCACCCCGTGTGGACCGCAGCGTGAAGGGCCTGTCAGTCGGAGAGAGTGAAGGACCCTTCTCATGCCCGTCCCGGGCTTGAAACAGCGACTTCGCCCGGGGGACTGCCTGTTGGATCGCCGGATCTGGTCCGACGTGGCCCAAATCCGATCCCATGCGAACCGTCGGTTTGGAAGGGACTTCGACGACGGTCCGCAGTCAGACGAAATCAGGACGACCGGTTCGCCTTCAGAAGTTTCAGGAATTCCTTCATGAACAGCGTATTGTCGTGCCAGGTGCGGGCACTCACCATGTGGCCATCAACCACCACCGGCTGATTGACGTATTGCCCCCCGAACTGGGTGATGTCGAGGGCACACTTGGCGACGGTGGTCATCGTACGCCCCGGAAGAACCCCCGCCGCGGCCGCGATCTCGACACCGTGGCACACCACCGCCACCGGCTTTTTGGTCTCGAAGAAGTGACGGGTGATCCGCAGCAGATCCTGATCGTACCGCAGGTACTCGGGGGCCCGTCCCCCGCTCAGGAACAGCCCGGCATACTCTTCGGGCCGTACGTCGCGGAAGGCCACGGTGGCTCGAATGTGGTAGGCGGGCTGTTCCCGGGTGATGTCCCAGGGGATGTTTTCGTTCGGCGGGATCTCATGCATCACACCGTGGTAATGCCGGGCCTCGGGGCCCGCCACGACCGCTTCGAATCCATCCTCCGGCAACCGAAACACCGGATACAGCGTGTCGAGCACTTCCGTGGCATCGCCGATGGGAATCAAGACCTTGGACATCACAGCTTCTTTCGGGCAGTGTCTTGAAAACAGGGGACGTTGACCCGCCACTCACGTCATTTCGCGTGGCGGGGCGTTTGCCTAGTGAGGCCGCCGACCCTGCAGCACGTGGGCCTGGGCCATCGCCGCCTCGGCCTCGGGAATCTTCCCGCACCGCTGGCAGATCACCGAGAGTTGCGTGAACGAAAACGCGTCGTTCGGTTCGAGTTCGCATACCTTCTGGGCATGGGCGATCGCCTCGTCATTGCGGCCGAGTTTCTGCAGCACGACTCCCAGGGCCGAGTGGGTCAGCACATGGTTCGCATCGAGTTCCAGAGCCGCGTTCAGCTTGTCCACCGCCTCGGCGAGCTTTCCCGCTCCCTTGAGTTTGGTGGCTTCATCGTAAAGGTCCATCGCCGTCGACATGTCTTGACTGCTCCTTGAGGTCAGAAGGAATGCAGAATCATATCGGGTGACGACGGAGGGACAACGGTCAGCCTTGCCAGATCACCCGCGCGATTCGCAGTCGGATGCGGTGGCGGCCGGAAACGCCGGCCTCCGACCAGGGCAGGAGCCCAACCGTTGGCAAGTCCAACGTCACAAAATGCGGGAATCACCCTCTGGACGGCCAGGCGTCCGTGGGGTCAGGTCGCATTGCCCGGGGCGGGGCTGGCCAGATCCAGGGGTATACAGGCCGCACCCGCCGGAATCGTCATGCCACACAGGGGAACACTGCGGGTCGGTTCCGAAAGCACGTCGGCCAGCGTGGTTTTCCCGAAGGCGTTCTCGACCGCCGCCAGGGCCAGGTCCAGTCGCCGATGCAGCGGACACAAATTGGACCCATGGGCGGCAATGCCCAGGGGGCAGGTCTGGATCCTCTGGACGGGATCGACAGCATTCACAACTTCCAGAATGGTGAGCTCGGCCGAACTGCGGGCCAACAGGAACCCCCCGTGGATCCCCCGCTGCGACCGCACAATACCCGCTTTCGCCAGATTCTGCATCACCTTCGAGAGATAGGCCTGCGGCACCTTCGTCACCTCGGCAATCTGTTCCGTTGTGCGGGCCTGGGGTGCCTGATTGGCCAGGTACACCGCCGCACGCAGCGCGTATTCCACAGTCTGAGACAGCATGCGGACTCACACTCGCCAGAGGGTGGGAAGATTTCGGAGACGTTCCGTTGACCCAAATCGTAGCAGGGATATACTGACGATTAAAGGACAATCTTGTCCTTTTTTGGTGCGGCCGGCGTTCTGAGTGCCGCCGGGGCCACTCGATCCCGACTTCCCGGGAGGTGCAGAGCCATGTCCGAACTGAGTGTTGGCCGGGGCCAGCGGCGTCTGTTTTCCGCATTTCCTGCTCGCCAGATCCACCGGCTCGGCTGGGTGGCGCTCTGGTTGGGGACCCTGGTGCCAGCCCGGCTGCCCGCGTCCGACACCCCGTACGAACAGGAACCGATTTCGTACAGCGACCCTCTTCTCGACGATCCGGTCTCGAAGTTGGATGCCGAGCTGGCGGCGGGAACGCGGGCTCTCGATTACGAACCAGCGCACGGTTATTTGCAGGCGGTTCTGCGCGCACTCCAGATTCCCGAATCCTCCCAGACGCTCGTTTTTTCCAAGACGAGCTTTCAACGGGACCGCATCTCCCCCGAGACCCCCCGGGCCATTTACTTCAACGACGACGTCTACATTGGCTGGGTGCAGGGAGGAGAGGTTCTCGAGGTCTCGGCGGTCGATTCGCAAAAAGGGGCGATTTTTTACTCCCTGTCCCAGTCCCGTGATGACACCCCCCGGTTCCAGCGCCACACCCACGAGTGCCTGCAGTGTCATGACGGCTCACTCAGCCAGTCGGTCCCGGGACACATCATGCGGTCGGTCTACACCGATCCGCGGGGCCAGCCGGTGTTGACCGCCGGCACCTTCGTCACCAACCCGCAATCACCCCTGCGGGAGCGGTTTGGGGGTTGGTATGTCTCGGGAACCCATGGGGCCCAGGTGACGATGGGGAACCTGATTGTGCGGGAGAAAGAGCACCGCCAGCATCCCGAGCGGATCAACCTGGTTCCCCAGGGGAACCAGTCCGAGCTCTCGCGGTTTTTCGATCCGCAGCCTTATGTGGTGCCGCACAGTGATCTGATCGCCCTGCAGGTGCTGGCCCACCAGGTGTTCGTCCACAACCTGATCACCAAGGCGAATCACCAGACGCGATTCGCGGTGCGCGATCAGGTCTCGATCAACAAGGCTCTCGGCCGTCCCGAGACCGAACCGCTCGACAGCACGCGCAGCCGGATCCGCAGTGTGGGTGAGCCGTTGTTGCGGGCGCTGTTGTTCGCTGACGAACCCCGGTTGGAAGCCCCTCTGGCCGGGACCAGCGGCTTCGCGGCCGAGTTCAGCGAGCAGGGGCCGCGCGATTCCCGGGGGCGGTCGTTGCGGCAGTTCGACCTCCAGCAGCGGCTGTTTCGTTACCCATGCAGTTTCCTGATCCACACGGCGGCCTTCGATGCCTTGCCCGAGCCGCAGCTCGACTACCTGGCCCAGCGGATGTGGCAGGTGTTGAACGGGGAAGATACCACGGGACGCTTCACGCATCTGACCGGGGAAGACCGCGCGGCCATCCGCGAGATCCTGCGGGAAACCAAGCCCGACTTCACCCGGCGCTGGTCGGCCGAAGAGAGCCCGACTCCCTGAGCCGCAGGAGGGTTCCGACCATCGGCGAAGGGAAAGCGAGCACCCCCCCGGCTGCGGGTTCACTGCGAGTTGTCGTTGACCTTGATCGGTTCGTCCTCAACACGCACGTCCGCGATGATCGCGTTCACCGAGCCGATGCATGGTGTGCAGCGATCCATCTGCATCGGGAAATTCCTCTTGATCCAACGCAGAGACATCACCGGCTCTGTCGCGCACCTGCCTTTGCCGAGTCCGTTCCCTGAAGGAGAACTCTTCGATAGCCCAGGGTTGACGCGCAGCGGCTACCCTGGGTGGGGGACAGCCATAAGGTGTCGGAACCCTGAAGGGGTTCGGTTGATGCATGGATTACCGAAACCAGCTTGTTTGTCGGTTTCCACAACCGGTCAGGCGGGTCGAATTCGGCCCGCGTTTTATTTCGACGGCCCGCGTCAAGCCATCCCCTTCAGAGATGAATCGAGCCCTGGACCCGCAACCCAGCGTAGGTGCTGCGCTGCAGCCGCTGGACTATGGAAGAAGATCCCTTCAGGACATGGCTGGGATCGATGGTATGTTCGGGATGTTGGCGGAAATTCAGTTGTGTATGACACGGCTCTGAGGACCCGCGACTGATAAAAAAGGTCGGCAGATGTGGTGATCCTTCGGCTAATCACTTCGAATGTTTCGAAATAAAGGCGATTGATTGCCGCCCGAGTCCTGAGGGCGCTACAGAATCTCGTCAATCACCCGGCCCCGGCTGATCGGGAAGGGGCGCCCCAGTGTGTCGTGGACTTCCGTCGCCGGGTCGAGCCCCAGCAGGTGGAAGAGGGTGGCGGTCACGTCGGCGGGGCGCACCAGCCCCTCCGCCGGTTGACCTCCATCCCGGTCCGACGCACCATGGACCCGGCCCCCCTGAACGCCTCCGCCCGCCGCGGCGATCGAGAAGACCGGTCCCCAGTGGTCGCGCCCGGCCCGCGGATTGAATCGCGGCGTCCGGCCAAACTCCGCGAGGCACAACACCAGCGTCTCATCCAAGAGCCCCTGCTCATCGAGATCCGAGACCAACGCGGCGAACGCCTGGTCGGCCGGGGGACACAGCACGTTTTTCAGCCGGTTCGGCTCATCGGTGTGGCTGTCCCAGCAGGGATTCTCACTTGGCTCGTCGGGGCCCCGGTACCAGTTGACCTGCACCAGCCGCACTCCCGCCTGCACAAACCGCCGGGCCAGCAGCACGGTGTTTCCGAACGGTGTCCGGCCGTAGCGGTCGCGGGCGGCATCACTCTCGCCCGTCAGGTCGGCCGCCGAGCGGGCCCGGGCATCGGTCAGCAGGTCGAGGGCCTGCTGCTGACGCGAAGAATAATTCCCCGCCCGCCCCGCCCGTTCCCCGGCCCGCAGTTGTTCTTCCAGTTGCTCCAGCAAGGTGCGACGGGTATCGAGCCGGGCCAACGGGACGTCGGCATTCACCGCGAAACTGGCCCCTTTCCAGTCCCGCGCGGTCGGCTCGCAGCGGAACAGCCAGGGGTCCGAGTGCCGACCCAAAAAACCCGCGTCTTGTCCGGGCCAGGTCGATTGGTCGGTGTTGAAAATGTGGTGCGGCAGGCGAATCGACGCCGGCAGCAGTTGCCGACCCTGGTGCAGGTGTTGAACCAGCCCGGCCATGCTGGGCCAGTCATTGGGGGCACCGGGGTTGGCGTTCTCGGCGTTCGGGGGAACGTGCGGCACTCCCGTCAGCATGGCATAGCCGCTCGAGGAGTGGGCGTTGTCTCCCGTCGACACCGCCCGCAGCAGGGCGACCCGGTCCATCACCTGGGCCGAGTGAGGCAGCAACTCTCCAATCTGGATGCCGGGGACGACGGTCTGGATCGGGTTGAACGGGCCGCGGATCTCGGCAATCGCGGAGGGTTTGGGATCCCACGTCGAGTGCTGCGGCGGGCCTCCCATGAGGAACAGCACGATGCACGACTTGGCCCGGCCGAAAGCGGCACTGGTGCCCGCCGCGACGGCGGTCGACAGCCGCTGCTGGCCGAGTGTCAGCCCACAGCAGGCCAACCCCCCCACACGCAGCACCTCACGTCGGACAACGCGGTCGCACAGTCGCGAACCGGCAGACTCAATGCGGAACATGGTCGAGATTCCTTCAGGTCCCCAGTGTCTGGACCACAGATGTTTGCTGGACCCTCTCCCCGCATCATATCCACCAGAAGAACCACATCAAAGCGGTGTGCAGGTGGCCATGCGAAGGGTGTCATTTGGGAATCGGCGGCGGGTTTGGCCGACGTTGAATCCCTTCACGGTCGCCAGGGATTTTCCCGATTGGACAGATTGCGCCTGCGTTGTGAAACCGGCAGTTCACGGCCGGCTTAAGGAGTCGTCTCAAACACCGCCAACCGCTCCGCCGTCACACCGGGCAACGTCTTTCGCTTCCACAGGTCGATCTCGACATCGTTGGCCTGGCGGGGTCCCGGGGTGCTCCGGCCGTCGGCCACGATCTGCCGCAGGCGGTCCACCATCCGGCGAACGCGTTCCGGCTGCTCCGCCTGACGATTGTGCTGTTCCCCCAGGTCGTCCCGCAGGTTGTAAAGCTGTACCAACGGCAGTCCCTGGCGGACCGCCTCGTCATCTTTCGGCGAGGCCCAACCCCCCGACCCCGGACACAAGAGCAGCTTCCAGTCCCCCTCGCGGATCGCGAATTTGCCGTTGATCGAGTGATGCACCAGGTGGTCACGCACCGGGCGGGTGGAATCAGTGAACAGCGGCCGCAGGCTGACGCTGTCTTCCCCGGCATTCCCGGGAAGCGTCGCCCCGACCAGGTCGGCACAGGTCGCCAGCCAGTCATTCAGCCCCACCAGTTGGTCGCAGCGGGTCCCCGGGTGGATCTGGGCGGGCCACCGCACAATCAGCGGCACATGGTGCCCTCCATCCCACACGTCCGCCTTGAACCCGCGCCGGTCGCCGCTTGGCTCGTGCCGGGTGCTCACTTCAACGTACGGGGCGAAGCCGTTGTCGCTGCTCATCACCAGCAGCGTGTTCTTCTCCAGACCGAGCCGGTCAAGCGCCTGCATCACCTCTCCCACCAGGGCATCGGTCTGCACAACGAAGTCTGCGTAGTCCCCCAGTCCGCTTTGGCCCCGCCACTGGGGCGAAACAACCACCGGTGTATGCGGCGAGGTCAATGGCAGGTAGAGCAGGAACGGAGTTCGGTCCCGGGCCCGGTCTTCGAGAAACCCGACACTCCGGCCAACCAACGCCGGCAGCACATCGACCGCCTCAAAGTCGGCCGACGCGGGGCCGGTGCGAACCCACGTCTTCAGCGTCGATGGGATCTGCGGGAACCGGTTCTGCTCAATCAACGCGAAGGGAGACATGTCAAGCGACGCACTGATGCCGAAGTATTCGTCAAATCCGCGGGTTGTGGGTCCATCGGCGATCTCCCGAGACCAGTCGAGCTTCTCGAGAGGCAGATCCTCGATGCCATCCCCCATGCGGACCCCCGGCTGCCCCGGCATGGTCATTCCCAGATGCCACTTCCCCAGGCAGGCGGTGCGGTAGCCGTGCTTCCGCAAGAGGCCAGGCAGGGTCAGCCGGTCGGCGGCGATCAACGGCGGGCTGAAGCCCCCCAGCACTCCCTGCTGCAGGCGAGTCCTCCAGTTGTAACGTCCCGTTAGCAGGGCATACCGGCTGGGGGTGCACACCGCCGAGGTCGAGTGGGCTTCGGTGAAGACCATCCCCTGGGTGGCGAGCCGGTCCATGTGCGGTGTCGGAATCTGGCCGCGCCCGGGATTCAGGCACTGCACATCGCCATAGCCGAGGTCATCGGCCAGGATGAAGACGATGTTGGGGGGGCTGTCTGCGGCCGTCGCTGGGTCCGCAGGGCCCCAGTTCAGCACGATGAGGCCGAGAGTTGCGATCCAGGAAAACCGGTGCATGACATTCCTCCCCTCATGCCTGGAGGCCTGTCGTGCTCGCCAGCATGGCGGAAAACAGGCCTCTCAACAGATCACTCAGCACCCGCCGCACGCCAGGTACGTCGTCAGCCATTCCGCCAGCTTGTCGAACGAGGCGGGGGAGATGCGGTGTCCCTCGCCGTGGTTCAGCAACCCCAGGCGAGAGGGGCGGTCGAACAGCTTCCAGACCGGCAGGGCCGCTTCGAGATAGGGCCACGAGCGGTCCCCATCGGCGGCTCCCGGACCTGTCTCGCCCCCCAGCACGAGGAAGGGCCGCGGGGCAATCAGGGCCAGCAACTGGTGATGGTTGAGCGGGAAGTTGTCGGCCTGAATGGCGGGCCCGAGATACCAGGGAGCGTTCCAGTTGGTTGAGGGAAAGCCGATCCCTCCCTCGCTGAAGACCCCCGCCTGGATCCGGTCGTCAAACGCCTGCAGGTAAAGGGTTTCCTTGGCCCCCAGCGAATGTCCCACCGCACCCAGGCGGGCCGGGTCGACGAGGTCTGTCAGCGATTCCAGCACATCCACGCCGCGCTGGGCGTCGTAGAGCATTTTGGCCATCCCCTTGGTCTCGGGACGCCGGGCGCGGAACTTGCGGACCGCGTCGGGAATGTCGACGCAGTCGTGCCACAAGAAACAGAGTGGGCAAAAGACCGCAAACCCCCGCCGGGCCAACTTCAGCCCCACGTGGTGTTCCTCGGGACCACGAACGCCGGCAATCTCGTGGATGGTGTTGTTGGTCGTCGGGTGCAGAGCGACCAGTCCCGCCCGCCGGCCCTGTTCGTCGGCTCCGGGGAAATCGCGGTCGGGGATCAGCAGGTAACCCTCGACGGTGATCCCTGGCTCCCCTTCATACCGCACCAGCCGACGGGTGACCCCTTCGGCATGATCCTCGCTGACAGTGGTCACTTTGACCGGCGGGCGTTTCGCGGGCATCGGTCCCAGGAACTCGAGCCATTCCCCCCGCAGACGGCTGCGCTCGCGCCGCCAGTCGTCGAGGGTCGCCACAGCGGGCTGTCCCGGGGGATGCAGCAGATCGGAAAGTTGGGGGGGATCCTTCAGCGGCTGTTGGGGAGGCCGCTGCACATCGGCCAGCCAGGCCACATCGACCGCATTTTCTGACTGCGCCAGAATGCGGGAAAAGCCAGCGGAACCCCCGCCGCACACCCCGGCCAGCATTCCCGAGACCAGCCACTGACGGCGCGACAGGCGAAGCGACATGCGCAGACTCTCAAACAGGGGGAAGACACGCTCACCATGATCCGATCGCGGCCACGCGTCAGGCGAGGATCGCCTCGATGGGCTTGCCGAAGTCGATGTCGAGCCGTTTCCGGCCCGGAATCTCCATCCGACGCGGATCGAGCCCCAGTTGATGCAGCACGGTCGCATGGATGTCGGTGACGTAGTGCCGGTCTTCGACCGCGTGGAAGCCAACCTCGTCGGTGGCCCCCTGGGCGATGCCCCCCTTGATGCCACCCCCCGCCAGCACGACCGAAAAGCCGTACGGATGATGGTCGCGCCCATCCGAGCCCTGGGCCCCGGGGGTGCGGCCAAACTCGGTCCCAATCACCACCAGTGTTTCGTCCAACAGGCCCCGGGCTTTCAGGTCGGCGATCAGGCCGGCGATCGGCTGGTCGATCTGGGCGCAGAGCTTGCTGTGCCCCGCCTTGAGGCCCCCGTGGGCATCCCATTCCCCGGCTCCGCCGTTCGAGCCGTGGAAAATTTGCACGAACCGCGTCCCCCGCTCCACCAGCCGGCGGGCGGCGAGACACTGTTCGCCAAACGTCTTGGTCGTGGCGTTGTTGAGCCCGTAGCGTTCCTGTGTCGCCTGGGTTTCCTGGTGGAAGGCCACGACATCGGGGACGGCCGCCTGCATCCGGAACGCCAGTTCGTACGACTTGATCCGGGCGGCCAGCGACTGATCGTCGGGATACTCGACCGCCGAAAGCCGGTTCAGCCGGCCCAGCAGGGCGAACTCCTCCGCCTGTTCCTCGTGGTAGACGTCGGTCCCCGGCGAGGTGAAGGGGAGGGGGTTGGCCGGGTCGACATTCAACTGCACCCCGGCATGTTCCGGACCGAGATAATTCGCCCCATGGGCGCCGATCCCGCCGCAGCAGTCGGCGATTGGGGTCCCCATCACCACGAACTGCGGCAGGTTTTCGTTCAGCGTCCCCAACCCGTAGTGGACCCACGAGCCAAGCGTGGGGAACTGCCCTTCCAGCACGTGCCGTCCGGTGTGGAACTGCAGTTGGGCTCCGTGGTTGTTGTCGGTGGTCCACATCGAGCGGACAATGGCCAGATCGTCGGCATGCTGGGCGGTCTGGGCCCACCAGTCGGCGATCTCCAGCCCACTCTGGCCGTATTTCTTGTAGCCCACCTGCAGCTCGTACAGCTTGGGATGCACTTTGTGCAGCCCCTCGACCAGCTCACGCAGGTTCTTCTTGAGATACGGCGAATCGAGCGTGTGCTTGTAGGGGCTCTCTTCAAACGTCTTCCCGGCCCATTTGTTCAACTCGGGCTTCGGATCGAACGATTCCATCTGGCTCATCCCTCCCACCAGAAAGATCCAGATCACGCTCTTCGCCTTGGGGGTCCGCACCGGGGCTCCCCCCACCTCGGCCAACTCATTCGCGACGGCAGGCCGGGTGATGCCGTCCCGCGACAGCAGCGAGCCCAGCGCCAGACCCGTGAAGCCCATCCCCACATCCGCCAGAAACGCCCGGCGGGGGGAACGGAACGACGCATGCGGCGGAATCGAACGGGACATCTTTCGAACTTCCTGCGGGATCTGGCGGGGAGTGGGGGGGAGCGATCGCGGGGTTGAACCGGCTACCGCAGCGTGACGAAATCGTTGTGGTTGAACAAGACGTGGATCAGATTTTCGCGGGCCCTCTGGTGCGGCGACTGCGAAGGAGGAACGTGGGCCGCCCCTCCCGTGGAGAACTTCGTCAGTCCCTCGGGCTGGCTGTAACGGGCTGTCTGAGCCGCGACAAAGCTGGTGCATTCGGCCAATTCCCCGGCCGTCGGAGGACGCGACAGAATCTGGGTGAACGCGGTGTTCACGAACGCTTGCACCCGCGGCTCTTCGTTCTCGGCACCAACTTGTTCCGACAGCCGTCCGGCCAGCTTGCGGGCCTCGGCCAGGGTCAGCGGGCTGTTCGCCTGGGCCAGCGCCTGTTGCGGGACGATGCTCTCCGACCGTTTGTAGCAGTCGACCACGTTCGGCCGGTCGAACGCGTCGAGGAACGTCATCTTCTTCTCTTTGCTGTTCCGGAAGTACAGGCTGCGGCGGGCGTTGGTCAGCCCTTCCCCCTGGTCGATTTCGGGGCCCCCCTGTTTGGGGTCCAGGCTGCCCGAAACCATCAGCACCGCGTCGCGCACCGCCTCGGCTTCCAGCCGGCGGGCGTTGTAGCGCCACAGCAGGGCGTTCTCGGGGTCCGACTTCCGGCTCGCGTCATCGGAGGTCCGCAGCGACGAACTCTGCCGGTAGGTCTGGCTGGTCACAATCAGCCGGTGGATCGGCTTCATCCGCCACCCCTGCTCCTGCAGTTCCACCGCCAGCCAGTCGAGCAGCTCGGGGTGTGTTGCCGGCTTGCCGTTCAGGCCGAAGTCAAACACCGTCGGCACCAGCGGCGAGCCCAGATGCCGCAGCCAGATGTGATTGATCGCCACCCGGGCGGTGAGGGGATTGGTGGAACTGGTGATCCAGCCGGCCAGGGCGAGCCGGCGTCCCGAGCTGGTCGCGGGATAGACCGGCCCAAACTTCGTGTAAGTCTCGCCCGGTTGCCGGACGGCTTCGAGGGCCTGATCGCGGGCCTTCACAGCCGCGGCCAGCGACTGCTCGGCGACCATGATGGGGGGGGCGTTCGCCGGGGTGCGGCGGGCTTCGGCCAGTTTCCACTCCGCCTCGGCCAACTGCTGTTCGGCCAGCCGCAGGGCGTGGTCTTTCTCGGCCAACGCGGCGGTCTGGGCCAGCTCTTTGGCGAGGGGAGAGGGGGGGGTCGCCAGTTCGGCCTTGTCGGCCTGCAACCGGGCCTGCGTCCAGACCCGGTTCGCAACGGCGGTGGCGACCGCTTTCTCGGCGGCGACCGCCTGCTTCTCGGCGATGGACACCGTCGCCTGCAGTTGGGCCTCGTTCACGGCCTGCGGAGCATCACCCACCTTGGCCACCAGAGCCATCCCGGCGGGCAGGCGGGCGAGGCTGATCTGGCTGAACTCGGCCGAGGCGTCAAAGGTCCACAGGCCGATCTTCCCCTGGGTGGGACGATCCTTCGGCAACTGGTAGGCGATCAGCAGGGCGTCGTCGACCCAGACATTCACCAGCCGGCCGACGACGGCGACCTGCAGCGTGTAGTCGCGCCCTTGTTCGACTTTGAGCTGGGCCATGCCCGCCTCGGGGTACTTGTCTTGCCCCGCCTCGCGGTGGAACAACTGCACCTTGCCCGAGACACTCAGGTAAACCCCCACGAAGTTGGCCGCATCGACATGGTCGAAACAGACCCCGACCGATTTGTACTGCACTCCACCCGTCGATTTGAACCGGGCTTTGATCTGCAGATCGGTCGGCTGCGGCGGCGTGTGCAGCAGGCCGGTCCAGGCGTTCTGGACCAGGCTTTGCCGCAGTTTTCCATCGGCCCACGCCCAGTCTCCCGTCTCGACTTGCCAAGCGTCGGCCTTCTTCTCGGCGAAGTTGTCTTCGAAGACCACTTCGGGGGCCGCGGTGGGAGGGGCGGCCGGGCTCGCCTGGAAGTCGGCCAAGGCCTTCTTCGCCTGCGTGAGCCGGGTCTCGGACTCGGCCCGCTTGGCGAGTGCCGCGTCGAACTGTGCCTGGGCACTCGCCAGAGTCTCGGCCTGCTGGAAGTCGCGGAAGCCGGGGTAGTGGGCCTGCGGCGGCAGAGCCACCGGCTCGATCTTCAGGTCGCTCTTCTGGAAGACGGCAGGAATCGTCGCCGCGAGGGGAGTGTCGCTTTGGGGCTGCTTTTCATTCCCGCGATGGAAGAGGTACGTGGGACTCGCCAGGTGGGCGTCGTAGACCCGCACGAGGCCGTCTTTGCTGGCATCGGGCTGGCCGGGAACTCGGTCGGTGCGCACGTCGTGCGTCTCGAAGAACGCCCGGAACTGGTAGTACTCGGGCTGCGTGATCGGGTCGTACATGTGATCGTGGCAGCGGGCGCAGTTGAGGGTGGTCCCCAAAAACGCCTTGGCGGTGTGTTCGATTGTGGCGTCCAGCCAGACATTCCGGTTGAACGAAAACCAGTTCCGCACCAGGAAGCCCGTGGCCCGCAGCGTCGCGGGATCATCGGGAGCCAGTTCATCCCCCGCCAGCATCTCCTGCAGCAGGCGGTCGTAGCCCCGATCGGCGTTCAGCGATTCGACAATCCAGTCGCGCCACCGCCAGATGTGCGGCTTGCTCTCGCGGACCTCGGCTCCGAAGCCATCCCAGTCGCTGTACCGCCAGACATCCATCCAGTGCCGGCCCCAGCGTTCGCCATACTGCGGACTCTGCAGCAGCCGGTCGACCACCTTCTCGTAGGCGTCGTCCGACGTGTCTTCCAGAAACGTCTGCAGTTCTTCGCGGGTCGGGGGGACTCCCACCAGGTCGAGATAGACGCGGCGCAACAGCACGTTTTTGGCGGCCGGGAGACTGGCGGTCACACCCCGCGCGGCATGGGTGGCGGCGACGAAGGTGTCGATGGGATTGCGCGACCAGTCGGCATTCGCGACCTGGGGCAGGGGGGCCTTGCGGGGGAGTTGATAGGCCCAGTGCTTCGACGGATCTTGCGGCACCGCCTCGACCGGGGCTTTGGCTCCCCCGGCGATCCACTTCTTGAGCAACTCGATTTGCTCGGCCGTGAGCGGTTCTCCTTCCGGGGGCATCCGTCGGACGCCGTTGGTCCCCTGCACGGCATCGAGCAGCAGGCTTCCCTCCAGATCCCCCGGCACCACGGCCGGCCCCGCATCGCCCCCTTGTTTCGCCAGTTCGGCAGTATCGAGCCGCAGGCGATTGTTCTGTTTGACCGCTCCGTGGCAGGTGGCACAGCGGCGGGAGAGGATCGGCTTGATGTCCTGGGTGTAGTCGACCTCATCATCGGCCCGCACCGCCGCAACCGCCACAACGACGAGCAGAGCTGTTTTCCAGCCGGTTTGCCGAAGTCCGTCACCCATCCGCGAGTTCCGCATGACGCCGATCCTTTCGAAGCCGCGGCCAAGCGCCTCCCGCCCGCCGCATCAACGAGATTTTATGCCAGAATCGGTGAGGATGCCATGCTGGGAGAGTGGGGGCAGTGGGGGATTGCCGCGGGGGGGCGTGCGTTCGTACGACAGGTTTCCAACCTGTCGGTCAAAACCATTGGCAATCGCAAGTCACTCCGGGCCGAGAGGTGACAGCGAATTTGGCCGCGCTGGAGATTTTTCTGTGCCAGAGTTCAATGAGGTTGTTCGTGATCAGATTCAAAGCATCAGGCCAACCAGTCGCCGTTTGGATCTGAAGTGCCGGTTCGCGGAGCGGAGGTCGATGTTTGAATTCGTTCCTTTTGATGTGAGCGGTTGGACTCGTGGGTGTGAATTAGTTTGCATTCAAACGGTCAGCAGCGATCGGCTTGCTTATTTGGGAGTTTTCCAGAAATCTTTCATTTTCCCTAAGTTGCACTTCCACTCGGCAATAGATTGTCTAGCCGTCAATTTGTTTCTCTAGAAGCATGGTCGGCTTGGTGAGATTCAGACCTTCAGGATTCTGGGGATTAGCCTCGCTTTCGGCGTGGGCAATTGCCTGGTCCTGCTGTGATGGGTGATTGGTGTTGGGAATTGGACTGTTCACTTTGGCCCCGGCTGTTTTGGCCGGGACCTGTGCTGGTGTGTGTCTCAATCGAAGGGACTGTGGCGGGGAGGAATTGTTCGCAGTGAAACCTCTGAAGAATGAGTTGACTCAAGTTGCCTCCGCCATCGCGGCCAGCGAGACGACTTGGGGCCGTATTGCGGCGGACCCTCTGGATTCGGCGTCTCGGTTGCCAGCATTTCGTCTCGTTCACGTTTGAATTCCCGTGGGCTGCGGATGTCGCCCCAAACCCGAATCCTGTCTGCTAAGTGTCACCCATCGAGGCCCTCCATGGCGTCGTTATCGCTTCAGGACTGGTGGAACAAGTTCATTTCCCGCGCCGGGCACCGTCGCCGCCGAAGTCGTGCGGCAACACCCTGTCCAGCCCAGGCCCTAGAACAGCGGCAGTTGCTCACGGGACTGATCACCACCCTCACTCCCACCTCGACCTCCGGCA
>CAIOTJ010000165.1 GCA_903861195.1 uncultured Planctomycetaceae bacterium
GCGGATCGGGTCGGCCAGCAGCACATCGCGGCTGTCGGTGTCGTAGCCACAGAGCACGACGAAATGGCCGCTGGGGCGGCCGCGGATGTCGTCGTCGTGGCAGTCGTCGCCGTATTCCCGGGGAATCGAGTAGAGGTAGGTGGCCGAGAGCCCGGTGAGAATGGGAATCTCGCGCTGCAGGTACTTGCGGATCAGGGCCGAATTCAGCTCTTCGTACCGCAGCTGCCCCCCCAGCTCGATGAATTCGAGATAGGCGTCGGTGGCGGTGTGCAGTTTGGCGTCGGTCTTCGCCTCGCGCTGGGCCCGCAGTTTGCCGGGCAGATCGACCACCGCCTCGCCGAACCACGTCGGGTCGAACAACTGAATGTTGTAGGTGAAGATCTTGGCCGAATAGCCCCGCTTGAGGGCATGATTCGCCAGCAGCACATCCAGCGTTCCGCCCCCCTCCAGAAACTGAACCTCACTGATCACCTGTTCCAGGGGAATTTCGTCCCCAAAATACTGGTACAGGGCGTGCAGGCAGGTGGGCCCGCAGGTGAAGTCATCGGGTTGAGTCAGAATCTCAACCTCCAGCTTGGTCTCCATGCGAGTCCGTGAATCAGGGGAAACAGGGGGCACAACGGGGCGTGGCGAACCACGCAGTGTGGGGATCCTAACAGGTCCCCCAAATTGCGTCACCCCGAGATTTGGTGGAATCCGAACGACCGGCAGAACAGAAAAATTGAGTACGCTCCCCCCAACCGGCCGATAGGGAAGATCATGGCTGTCTTCCCTCGCAACCCACTTCTGAACGCCTGTCTCACGAGCCTGATTGGTTTCGGGGCCAGCCTTGGCGCCGCCGAACTGTGGGCCGATGGCCCCCTGCCCACTCTGTTCCCGGAACAGCGGGTGGTCGAGGCGCGGCCTGCCGAGGAACTTCCCTCCGAACCGCTCGGGTCCCCTCTGCATCCCCGTTCGGTCTATTGGAAAGCCGCCGACCAGCCCTGGCTGCTCTCGCTCGATGAAGCCATTCGCATCGCCCTCGCCAACGACGATGTGATCCGCATTCTCGCCGGGAACACCGCGGTCGCCAGCGGCCGGACCATTTACGACCCCGCCATCGCCAATACGGCGATCGACGTGCAGAACGCCCGGTTCGATCCGACGCTGGGAATCACCAACAGTTGGAACCGTTTCGAAACGGGGCAGTCGTTCTTCGACCCGCTCAATCCCGGGCACGCCCTGATTGTCGGCAGCGGAACCGGCAATTACGACTTCCGCACCGGCATCGACAAGACCAACGCCCTGGGCGGCACCGCCTCGCTGGGAGTCTCGACCAGTCCCACCTGGTTCCGCAACACCCTCGTGCCTCTCAACAACGCGGCCCAGCCCGCCGCTGAATTGTCGTATCGCCAGCCGCTGCTGCAGGGAGCAGGCACCACCGCCAACCTCGCCCCCATCGTCATCGCCCGCATCGGCACCGAGCGCAGTTTCTACCAGCTCAAAGACACGGTGCAGGAACAGGTCCGCAGTGTGGTCGATGGCTACTGGAACCTCGTGGTGGCCCGGGTGGATGTCTGGGTTCGCCGCCGGCAGGTGGAGCAGGCCGAAGAGGCGCTGCGGGTGGGTGAGGCGCGGTTTCGGGGGAACATCAACGACATTGCCCAGGTCGCGCAGGCCCGCTCGGCCCTCGCGAACTTTCGCGCGGCACTGGTGACCGCCGAGGCGAATGTGATCCAGAGAGAAGCCGCGCTGCGCAACCTGCTGGGCCTCCCCCCGTCCGACGGAACCGAACTGATCCCGGTGACCGATCCCCGCCGGGACCGTTACGTTTCGGACTGGGACGCCTTGTGCGACCTGGCGGCCGAATATCGCCCCGATCTCATCGACCTGCAACTCGCGCTCCAGTCCGACCAGCAGTCGCTGGCGCTGGCCCGCAACACGGCCCAACCCCGCGTCGACGCCCTGGCCCTGTACCGCTGGAAGGGTCAGTACGGCGTGCAGCCGAACGGCAGCTTTCTCGACACACCGCTCAATGAATTCAACGACTGGTCGCTGGGGGTGAACCTCTCGGTGCCGTTGGGACTGCGGCAGTCGCGCGCCCAGATGCGGCAGACCGAACTGGCTCTGGCCCGCGACCAGGCGAACCTGCGGCAGGGGCGCCATGCCGCCGTCCATCAACTGGCGACCACCACCCGGCTCATCGACCAGACCTACGAGCAATTCCTCGCCTACACCGAAGCCCGCAAGGCGGCCCGGGTGAATCTGCAGTACCAGACCGCCCTGTTCGAAAACGGTCGGACCATCTACCTGAACGTGCTGCAGGCGATCACCGACTGGGGAAACACCATCAGCAGCGAGGCCAACTCGCTGACGCTCTACAACACCCAACTGGCGACTCTCGAACGACAGACCGGCACCATTCTCGAAACGCACGGCGTCTATTTCTACGAAGAGCAGTTCGGCTCGCGCGGTCCGTGGGGCCGGTTGGGAAGCGATCGTTGCTATCCCCTCTCGCTGCGCCCCAACTACGAAAATCGCCGCTATCCCGACGCGCAGCGCCCCGCCGACGAATCGTTCGAACTCGAGAAGCCCCGGTCCCCCATCGACCGCGACCCGCTGCCCGAATTGCCCTACCGCGACATCGACGCCGCCACGCCCCCGGATGGAACTTCCCCCACGGGACTTCCCTCTTTGGACAACAGCGACACCCCCCTGCCCGAATTGCCTGGTCTGCCCGAGCTGCGGCGAGATTCCAACGGCCAACCGCCACTCCCCCCCATTCCCGACCCACAGTCTGGCCGGGGGAGGCTGGACGACAACCCGTTCGCCGGGGCGCGGCAGTCGCAGCAGTCGGCGGGGCCCGTCATTCCTGTCGGGAACAACAAGCTGCAGGGCCCCGCAGGTGCCCGCGACAGCCAGGTGCAAAGGACGGCTCACGAGACACCCGCAAAGAGCACGCCGGTCCCAAGTGCCCCTCCCAGCGATCCTCGCGGTGCCGCCCCCATCCGCACTCCGTTGGAAAGCGGCACCACGCGCGAGGCTCCCCGCCCCCGCAAGAGTGCTGGCTGGAAACGGCTGTTCGGCGGTTGACAGGCGGGCCGTGCCGCACGGAAATGACGGACGCCCTCCACGGCCCGATTGATGAAAAACGCGCCCCGCCAGCGCAAAGCCAGTTCGCTGTATTCGCACTCCTGCACGAACCAGCCCGCCGGTCGGCGGCGGTGGTGTCAAAGAAGACTGTTTGAAAGCAGACTGTGTCGAGGCGGACTGTGTCGGGGCGGACTGTGTCGGCGTAGTCTGTGTCAGGGCTGACTGGGGCTCTCGTCCCTGATTACAATCGGGGCCGCTCTCGCCCAATCGATCCTCCGCCCCACCCGGTTCGCTCCCATGCCTGCCTCTGCATCCCGCTCTTTCAGGGTACTTGCGATTCGCGGCACGATTGTGTTGACCAGCCTGCTGGGCCCCGGTCTGTCTCTTACGCCCGCCGCCGAGCCCGGACCGA
>CAIOTJ010000166.1 GCA_903861195.1 uncultured Planctomycetaceae bacterium
AGCGCCGAAAGACTGCACACAAACGCCGTTCCGATGCACCCCACAGCGATGTACGCGGCCGTCTTGCTCTTCCGGGTTCCCCAGAAGCCGGCAAAGATTTCAATCGCGAACCCGCACAGGGGCAGCAGCCAGGCGATCATCAGCAGGCTGCTGAGCGTTGTTCCAAGTGAAGATGGGCCAGGCATGGCAGAGGTCGGAAGGCGGCAACCGCAGTCGGCCGGCAGGCAACGGCGCGGAAGACGGCGGGTGGTGTGTGGTCAGGCAGTCAGGTCGACAGTACGCGGGAGACACTCGGCCGGGATCAGCCCTTCAGCTCATCGGCCCGGTCGACATCGATCGTCAGGTGGTTGTTGTAGAAGTTGAGGGCGATCGCGAGGGCGATCGCCGCTTCCGCTGCCGCGAGAACGATCACAAACAGCGAAAACACCTGCCCGTCCATCCCCAGCGGGGTGTGTCGGGCGAAGGCCACAAAGTTCAGGTTGGCCCCATTCAAGACCAGTTCCACCCCCATCAGAATCCCAATCGCGTTCCGCTTCGTGGCCATGCAGACCACGCCGCAGACAAACAGGACGGCGGCGACGAACAAGTACATGTTCAGGTCGGCAGCCGGTGCCAGCATCGCAGCTTGTTCGCTTGGGGGCATCTCAGATCAGCAACACAGCGACAAAAGGGGGGGGAAACGTTCCGCACTCAACACTCGACAACCTAAGACGCGGACAAATTCGAAGCCTCGGAATTGGCCGTGTCCCTCCGCCGCTTGGTGCGGGCCAGATAGGCGGCCCCAATCAACACCACCAAGAGGTGCACCGAGACGATTTCAAACGGCAGTAGAAATCCCGGACTCAGCGTGCTGCGCGATGAACCCAGATCTTTGGGATTGGCCCCCAGAAACTTGAGCCCCAGTTCGCGGGTCGTGTTGCCGCTGGAGGGAGTGTTGAACCCGACCCCGACTGTCTCAGCAGCCGAGCGGGGCCCACGATTGGCCCAGTCGACCGAAATCGCCGAAGACAAGATCAGTCCCAGCAGAACCAGTCCCACCACACCTCCCAGAACCATCTCGCCGGGACGCGACTTGATTTGCAGAAACGGGCCGCTGGCGGTCAACATCACGCCGAAGATCAGCAGCACCAGGGTGCCTCCAACATAGATCAGCAACTGGGCCGCCCCTACGAAGTCGGCATTCAACGAGAAAAACAGGCCGGCAGTCGCTGCCAGAGACAAAATCAGCCAGAACGCCATCCGGACGACGTTTTGACTTACCACGACCGCCACGGCACAGGCGACAGCCATCAGAGCGAAGACGTAAACCGCCCCGCCCTGAAACAACCAAGCCACCGCGTCAATGGGTGCGGAAAGCCAACTCATGACTGCACCTGACCTTCCTGCACCGCATCACGATTTTGACCCGCCTGCTCTGCGTCGGGTTGGATTTCCGCTTTGGCTTCCGCTCCCTTTTCAGCTGCCTCCGCCGATTCCCCATTGGCCGCGGGGACCAGTTCGGGACGGAACGCCTGATTGGCCATGGGAACTCCCAGTTCGGAACCCAGCACGTTGACCGAGTCGAGCAGCGTGGTGCGGCCTGTGAATTGATGGATCAGCAACGGCCAGACCGTGATCCCCAGGAAGAGGAAACAGCTGATGGGAAGGAGATACTTCAAGCAGGTGGTCATCACTTGGTCGATTCTCAACCGGGGCAGCGTCCATCGCACCCACATCTGCACGAACACCAGCAGACACCCCTTCGTGATGAAGATCGAGGCGGCGATGATGTTGGACATCAGGAAACCCGCCCCTCCCCGAGCACGCAACGGTTCCAGAACAGCCTTTTCCAGACCGATTCCCGAATGCCAGCCCCCGAGGAACAGCGCGGTCGCAATGCCGCTCACCGCGAACATGCTCGCATACTCGGCCATGAAGAAGTATGACCAGCGGATGCCCGAGTACTCGGTGTGGAAACCAGCAACAAGTTCGCTCTCCGCCTCTGCCAGGTCGAACGGAGCCCGCTTCACACTCGCCGTCGCCACGGTGAAGTAGACGAAAAAAGCGATGAAACAGAAGGGGTCGTGCAGCACCATCCAATTCAGAAACGTGCCCCCCTGCATCCGGCTGATCTCAGCCATGCTCAGCGTCCCCAGGGCCGTCACCGGCACCAGAGCGCAGATTGCCATCGGGATCTCGTAGCTCACCACCTGAGCGGCTTCACGCATGCCGCCGAACAGTGACCACTTCGAGCCGCTGGAGTAGCCCGCCAGAATCACACCCATCACTTCCAGCGACATGATCGCCAAAATGAAAAAGATGCCGATATCCAGATCCTGGGCAATCCACCCGTCCGCCCAGGGCAGTACCAGAAAGGCCGCGAATGATGACACAAACACGAGGTACGGAGAAACTCGGAACAGCATCCGGTCGGCCGCCTCGGGACACAGATCTTCTTTCTGAATCAGCTTGATGCCGTCGGCCAGGGTCTGCAGCCAGCCGAATTTGCCGCCGACACGGGTCGGCCCCAGGCGGTCCTGGATGCGTCCCGCCACCTTGCGTTCCAGCCAGATGTAGACCAGCGGGGCAACACCAAAAAAGCCCAGCACCAGGGCGGCGTGAATCAACGCCGCGAGTGCATATGCCCAGGTGGAGTCAATGTACTGCGCCAATAGCTCGGCGATCGACGCGGCTGCCAGCACGCTGCTCATCCCAGCATTCTCGACTTCAGACAGTGGACTGCCGATGCCGACCCGCGGCACCGCGCTGCTCCTCACGGACCCCGGAGTCACGCACCCCGAAGCGGAGCGATCTTGACACATGCTCCCGGGGGATTCAAGTGAGCCCCAGCCGGTTATCGGATGTGGGAATTGGGCCTAACTCATGCAAACATGAGACCTTAGGGAAACCTTTTCAGGCCCCTCGAGCAGCCCTTGGCCACACTCCCAAGCGGGCTCCCGCCCGACCAGAGCCCGCTCAGCCGCAGGTTTTTGGCCACGGGTTGAGGCAGACTTCACCTTCCGCTTCTGCCATAGTAGTGAGTCCGTCTATCTCCGGTCCCCGTCGGAGACCTCGTGCCCCCCTTTTGGACTGGAGTCGTCTGTCAGAAATGACTTCGCCCCCCCCTGGCCCCTCGCGATCCCCCACCCTGCTTCCCTGGATGAAGGGTTTGCTGCGCTTTGCTGCCGGATTCAACATCTGTGCCGGGCTCCACATGCTGATCCTCTACCACGAGACCTATAAGGTGATCGGGATGCCCAAACCCGAGATCCAGTTTCCCATCCAACTGGTCGGCTTGCTGGTGGCGCTGTTCGGGGTCGCCTACTACCTGGTCGCCCGCCACCCCGTCCGCAATCGACAGATGTTGGCCCTCGGATGGTGGAGCAAGTTCCTCGGCTCTTGCCTGGGGCTCGGCTACATCATTCTCGGGAAGCTCCCTCCCCAGTTCTTCCTGGTCTTCTTCTTCGCCGACATCATCTATCTCTGGCCATTCTATCTGATCATCCGTCGCCTGAATCAGATTGCGGCCAGTCGACCGGAGTCCGATCAGTAGGAGTCCGATCAGCAACGGGGGCCGCCGGCCCCCAGGCTCCCAAGCATCCCCCCGAAAACGACTTTGAGACCGGTGCCGCAGCGACTCTGTTCCGCAGTCGGATTGGTTTGGGTGAGGCGTTGGCCGAGGCTGGTCTCTCAGAGGGAACCGACCCCACCGTGTCGGGGAATGGTCCGGATACCCGGCGGGAGGGCTGCCAGATGCTGGGGGTGACTGGCGGATGACGCGGCGGCCGGGAAGAATACGCCCCGGCAGGAACCATCCGGTTGCCGGCACCGCGGACCCAGCTCTGCCGCTGAAACGCGACCCTGAATGCAATTTCGTCTCCTTTCCCTGACCTCCCCGCTCCACATGACCACAACCTGTTTGTCACTTCGACTGCCAGCTGCCGCGCTCCTGGTTCTGGTCTGGGCCCTGGGACGAATGGGTCCCGTTCCCGCAAATGCCCAGGAGTGGCCTCAATTTCGTGGGCCGGAGGGGCAGGGTGTGGTGGCCGATTTGAATCTGCCGGATGAATTCGGCGAAGAGAGCAACCTGCGGTTCAAAATCGCCATCCCGGGGAAAGGCTGGTCGTCGCCGGTGGTGTCCCGGGGAATCTGCTGGCTGACGACCGCGGTGCCAACCGAGGTCGATCCCGATCGGGCCGCCGAAGTCAAAGCCGAGCGGCTCAAGGGAAACCCGATGGCCGGTCAGATGGAAATCCTCGAATCGGTCAGCCTGCGGGCGATCGCCGTGGACCTCGCGACGCAGCGGGTCATCCGCAACGTCGAGCTGTTCACCATCAAGAATCCCGAGCCGATTCATTCGCTCAACAGCTATGCCTCCCCAACGCCGGTGATCGCAGAAGGACGTTTGTTGTGTCACTTCGGCAATCTGGGGACGGCTGCGGTCGAGCTCGCCACTGGAAAAGTGCTCTGGAAGGCCCGTCTGCCGGTCGAGCACAGTGTGGGCCCGGGCAGCACCCCCGTGGTGGTCGACAACCGCCTGATCATTCCCTGCGATGGGACTGACCAGCAGTTTGTGGCGGCCCTCGATGTTGCGACGGGCAAAGAGCTGTGGCGGGTTCCCCGGCCCCGGCTCTCGGGGGAGAATGGAGACTTCCACAAGGCCTTCAGTACTCCGCTGGTCATTCACGATGGAACCCGGCGGCAGGTAATCATTCCCGGCGCCCAGTGGGTGGTGGCCTACGATCCAGAGACGGGGAAGACGCTCTGGCAGGTCCGTCACGGGGATGGGTTTTCGAATTCACCCCGGCCGGTGTTCGCCCACGGCCTGGTGTTTGTCTGCACGGGCTACATGAACCATGAATTGGTCGCAATCCGGGTCGATGGAGAGGGCGATGTGACCGACACCCACGTGAAGTGGCGGGTCAACAAGCAGGTTCCGCCCATGTCGTCGCCGGTGGTGGTGGGCGATCTGCTGTTCATGGTCTCGGACCAGGGGGTGGTCTCTTGCCTCGATGTCGAGACGGGGTCGGTGCATTACCGCGAACGACTGGCTGGAAATTACAGCGCCTCGCCGTTGGCTGTGGGGGGGCGGATTCTGTTCCTCAGTCGGTCGGGCGATGTGTCGTGGGTCGAAGCCAAACCGGAATGGAAACTGCGGCGGACCAATCACCTCGAAGGGCAACTGATGGCGAGTCCCGCGGTCGTCGCGGGGACGTTGCTGGTCCGCAGCGACTCGCACCTCTATGGCATTCCGGCTCGCACCCCCTGAGGTCTCTGGCTTGGGGGAGGTCGCAGGCGAAATGATCCCGGTACCTCGTGCCCCGTACCGTCTGACTCCGTGACAGGTGACGTCAGGGCCCGTCTGACTCCGGGGTTCACTCCGCAGGGGAGCCCCTGAAGGGGCAGCCGTGCGACCAAAGGCCAATTTCGGCCTGATCAGACGGCTTTCAAGGCCACCCCGAGGCAATCTCC
This sequence comes from uncultured Planctomycetaceae bacterium, assembly GCA_903861195.1. Lineage (GTDB taxonomy): Bacteria > Planctomycetota > Planctomycetia > Planctomycetales > Planctomycetaceae > UBA10511. The sequence goes on from CAIOTJ010000166.1 coordinate 5,452, forward strand.
ACTCGACCAATGGAACAAGGCCAGCCGCGAAGACGCGACTGGCCTTGTTTTTGCATGCAGCGTGTCGATCCTTTTCGGCCACCGGGATGGCCGAATGTCGGCTCATTTCCCGCCAGCGGCCAGGACCCGTGGGGGTCAGTCGGAGGTCACAGGCGCTGTTCCAGCCGGCGCGCTGCTTCAACCGCTTGAATTGAGGAACTTTTCCCGAGGCGAATGTCTGATGACCAGCGCCAGCAGGACGACGAACTACTTCTTGGCCGCCTTGCCCTTGGCCGCCTTGCCACCGGCATCTCCCTCTTCCTTCTTCTTCACCTTCTTCTTGGCCGCGATCTTGATCACCCGGGTCTTGGGCAGACCAATGACCGATTGCCCGTCTTTCCAGGTTTCCTGGGACTTCATCTGATTGACCCGTTCCTCACGCTTCAACACATTGCGCGAGCGGACGAGTCGTCCCTTCCTCTTCAGGCTCTTGTCGATTGCCACGCCACGAACTCCTGCCGGGAGGCGACGGAACCAAGGTCCAACCCTCGCGGCCACTGTGAATGCGAACAGAGGGGGGCTCGAGTCTCCTGAGCCCCCGTTGCGAAGCGGGAAATCCTACCGGGCATCCCCCAGCGATGCAACCACGAGCAGGGGGAAATGAATGTGTACTGGTGTGTGGGTCGTGATTGGGCCCGCTGATCGATTGTATGGTCAGCTGACCTCAGAACTCCACAGATCCCCGTGGTACTGACCGCCGGGTTTGGGGGGACCGCTAAGCAAGCAGCTCCCGCACCACCGTGGCCCGGGTCAGGTCAGAGTCGGTCAGGGTTTCCTTCCGCCCATCATGCTCAAAACTCAATCGACGATGATCGAGCCCCAGACAATGCAGCATGGTGGCGTGCATATCATGCATGCTGACCACCTGTTCTACGGATTCATACCCGAATTCATCGGTTTGGCCGTGCGCGAAGCCCCCTTTGACCCCTCCGCCGGCCAGCCACAGCGAAAAACCCCGCCGGCTATGGTCCCGGCCATTGGCTCCCTGCGAGACCGGAGTTCGGCCAAACTCTCCCATCCAGACCACCAAGGTGGAATCGAGCAGCCCCCGTTGCTTGAGATCCTTCACCAGGGCGGCCGAGGGTTGGTCGAGTTGGGCGGCGACTCCCTTGGTGGCATTGGCGTTGTCGGAATGCGTGTCCCAGGGCTGTCCCTTGAGGTAGACCCCCACGAACCGCACCCCTTGTTCCAGCAGCCGCCGCGCCAACAGACAACGGGTGCCGTACGGTGCCGTGGCGGGTTGGTCCATTCCATACAGCTTTCGGGTCGCCTCGGTTTCCGCCGTCAGATCGACCGCCGTGGGGACCGCCATTTGCATCCGGGCCGCCGTCTCAAAATCGTACAGCCGGGCCTCCAGATCGGTGTTCTCGGGGAACCGCCGCTGCTGCTCGGCGTTGAGCTGCTTGAGAAAATCGAGCTGCCGTCGTCGGGCGGGAGCCGGGACCCGACCCGGAGTCCTCAGATTGAGGACGGGAGCGGTGGTGAGGTCACCGGCGTTGAAGGCGGTCCCCTGGTGCTGGGCCGGCAGCCAACCGGCTGACCAGTTCAATGTCCCATTGATCGGCAGCCCCCCGGGGTCGGGCAACACCACGAACGCCGGCAGGTTGTCATTGAGTGACCCCAATCCATAGGTCAGCCACGCGCCGAAGCTGGGTTTGTCGGTAGCGAGGGGGTGTCCGCTGTGGGCAATCCGCAGGGCGGTCTCGTGACAGACCGATTCCGTGGTCATCGAGCGGACCAGGGTGATGTCATCGGCGATCGAGGCGATGTGCGGAATCAGCTCGGACAGCAGCATCCCCGACTGACCGGCCGGTCGGAACTCGAATGGTGAGCCCAACAGATTCCCCGAACCTGCCGGCGACAGAGTCTCGACTTTCACCCCTCCGGGATACGGTTGGCCGCTCCGTTTCGTCAGTTCGGGCTTGGGGTCGAACAGGTCCATCTGGCTCGGCCCGCCGTTCTGGAACAGCACCACCACCCGCTCGGCCCGCGCCGGATGATGGGCCACCCGCAGGTCCCCCCGTTCCTGGGCCTGAAGCCACTGAAAGGCCATCGATCCGAGGATCCCCCCGGCGGTTCGCCCCAAAAACGCACGACGCGGCAAGCTGGTGACCATGGCTGTCATTCGACGTAAAGGAACGGGCTGCTGGCCAGCAGCATCTGGCAGAAATCGGTGGCCGCCCACCGCTGGGCCTCGGCAACGATGTCCGGGCTGGTGTATTGAGCACGTTGCGATTCCACAAATTCGGCCGCGAGGGCCGCTTCGGTCGCCGTCGGCTCTCTCCCCAGCGCCAGCCGCCAGGCACGGCCCACCAGGGCGGCGGTCGAACCATCGGTTTCCGCCAGCAGCCTCCGGGCGAAGACTTCCGCGCGAGCCAGGGCGAAGTCGGAATTGAGCAGCGCCAACGATTGCAAGGGGACCGTGGACGAAGGACGGGTGGTACAGATGGTCGCGACCGCGGGGGCGTCGAACACCTTCATGAAGCTTAGGGTCTGCGACCGACGTTGCTGCAGATAGACACTGCGGCGCCACGCCCCCGGGGTCTGCTCCTCCACAATCACCTCGCCAATGGCGGTCTGGCGGGTGGGGACCGCGGGACCTTGCGAAGTGCGGTCAAGCTGCCCAGCCACCATCAGCATCGCATCGCGGATCACCTCGGCCTCCAGTCGCCGCACGGGCCAACGCCACCACAGGCGGTTGTCCCGGTCCCGGGACAGTCCTTCCTCACGCGGGGCCGACGACTGGCGATAGACGGCGGAATTCACGATGCGCCGGTGAAGTTCTTTCTGGCTCCAGCCTTGAGCGACAAATCCGGCGGCGAGTTCTTCGAGCAATTCGGGGTGCGTGGGGGGAGCTCCGCTGAGACCGAGATTGTCGGTGGTGGGCACAATCCCCCGGCCCAGGTACTGCCGCCAGACCCGGTTGACATGCACCCGGGCCAGCAGTGCCGCGGGACGCCCGTTGACACGCAGCAACCAGTCGGCGAAAGCCGATCGGCGACCAGTGGTGACCGCATCGGCAGCCGGGGGCGGGGGGACAAATTCCTCCCCGGGAGGGCTGAGAATCGAAAGGGCGTTGGGGGGGACATCTCCCTCCCGCAGGTGGTACTGACCTCGGGTGAGGAAGGGGACCACTGGAGGCTGGCCCGACTTGTCGCTGACCCAGGCAATGGCCCGGCCAGGTTCGGGGGACCGCTGCGACTCCAGGTGCTTCCGCTGTTGGTCGTACTGCACACGCCGTTCTTCGATCGCCTTGCGGATCGCGGCGACATCGACGGGGGCCTCCGTCGCCGGCAGACTCCGCTCGATGCGCAGATTGTCGACCACGAAGCTGCGCCCCTGGCAGTAGAAGAACGCGAACCCACCGTTGGGCAGATCGGCGGCGGCGAGGGTCAGGGAGGCTCCGTCCGACAGGCCATCGACGATCTGGTCCAGGCGATACTTTCCCTCTTCCAGATGGGTGATCCGCACCCCGTAATTACGCCCCCGCTCGTACCCCTGCGCCCCAATCGGTCCAATCGCCTTTTGGTCGGAACCGGGATAGTCGCGGTAAACCGTGGTGGCGGTGGAGGGGTTGCCGTCGATGAGCAGGTTGCCCCCTTCCAGCGCGCCCGAGTCATTGAAGTCGTGCGCGGCGATGCTGTAGCCCAGACGTTCAGCCGGGCTCCCCTGGACCTTGTTGTCGACCAGGTCGAAGGTCGCCTGGATCCAGCCCCCCGGTTCGTCGGGGGTCCAGTCGAAAGCGCGGGGGGTGGCGAGCCAAGCCTCCCCAGGGCCGGCGATGATCTGCAACGCACCCTCTTGAACGCGCGCGGCCGGAGGATTGGATTGCTCCAGCGCGATCGCGGCACTCGGCTGGTCATCCCCCGGTGCGGTGGCGGACCAACGGGTGGACCACCCGTCAGAAAAGCCCTCTTCCAACAGGACTTCCGACGGTTCGCGATGCGCCGTCAGCCAGGCCGAGTAGTCGGCTTTCAGGAGGGCGAGTTGATCCTGAAGGTCCCGTTCGCGCTGTTCCCACTGTTCCTTCTCTCCCGGAAGGTAGGCGTAAATCACCCGGTCCTTGGGATTGATCCAGTCTTGCGGATTGAAGGCGGGAAACAGAATCGCCTGCAGTTGGTAGTATTCCCGCTGGGTGATCGGGTCGAACTTGTGATCATGGCAGCGGGCGCAGTGGACCGACAGGCCCAAGAGCGACGTGGCGGTCACCTGGACCACCGCTTCGAGGGCGGCCCGGCGGTCGATCTCGAACGCCTCCGGCTCCTGGACGCCAATGTCCGAGCCATCCTGCCCATTCCGCAGGAAGTGGGTCGCCTCCAGCAGGTCGATCTGCTCGGGGGTGACTGGGTGTCCGGGGCGAAATTGCGTTAGTTCGTCCCCGCAGAGCTGCTCGCGCAGAAAGCGGTCGAACGGCTTGTCGGCATTGAGCGCACGGATGACGTAATCGCGGTACCGCCAGGCGTGCGGTCGTTCGGTGTCGGCACTGAAGTAACCGTTCGAGTCGGCGTAGCCAGCCGCGTCCAACCAGTGTTTCCCCCACCGTTCACCGAACCGGGCAGAGGCCAGGTAGCGTTCAACCATCCGTTCGTAGGCGAGCGGTTCGGAATCGTGCAGGAACAGTTCGACTTCCTCGGGGGTGGGAGGTTCCCCCACCAGGTCCAGGGCGACCCGGCGAATCTGCGTTTCCCGCGGAGCCTCCGGCCCCAGGGTCAGCCCAACCCCCTCCAGTTGCGCCTCGACGTGGGCATCGAGCGGGGTCCGCACCAGGGCGGGGTGCTGCACCGCCGGGAGGGCCGGACGGCGGAGCTTTCGAAAGGCCCAGTGCAGCTCTTCGTCGGCACCCTCCTTGTTCGCCTCGGGGAGTCCCGGGGCACCGGCGGCGATCCATCGTTGCAGCAGCGACTTGTCGGTGGGGGACAAGGGCTCTTGTTCGGGCATCTCATCCCGTTCGACCCGCTGCCACAGCAGACTGGCGGCCGGTTCACCTGGGACGATCGCCGGGCCACTGGCACCCCCGCGCGCCAGGGGGGCGGGTCGACTCAGATCCAGCCGCCCCGCCGGTTTGAGCGGCCCATGACATTTCACGCAGTGCTGTTTGAACAGCGGGCGGATGTCACGCTGGAAATCGGGCATCTCGGGCTCTGCTCCCCACCCGATCGCACACCAGGCCAGGAAGAGCAGCATCGCAGTACTGATCCGAAGTCGCATCTCGGCATTTCCTGGGGCGGACGGCCAACCGCGGTGAACGAGCCGTCATTATGCCGAAACCGGGCCAGGAATTCCTTATCGAACCCCCCAAGGCCGCCTCCCGGAACCAGAGCCGCCGCGCGTTGCCCCTGCGGCGTGATTGGGTTTTCGATCCAGGTCCCCAGGAACACGGGAACTCAAGAACCGGAATTCGAAGGTGTCACTGATCGCAGATCTTGGGGTAGGTGCGGAGCACCGGGGACGATTCCCTCCGAAACGTCGGCCTTTGGCCCGGGGACCGCATGACGGCAGGCCCTCCCGCAAATTGGTGGATACGGTCGAAAGTTTCTGCCCGCTGTCACTGGGATGTGTTCAAATAGACACATGTCCCGCTCGTATTCACGAGTCGATTTCGCCGGTGGGATGTCATGGCAAACGAGCCCCTTCGGGGCGGGTGCATGGTTGCTGGCGATGGATCGTAAGTGTTTTTTTGGAAATGAGTTGCAATGCACCTCATGGTTTCGGACGGAGACTGCACAAGGCGTCGGATAGCCGGAATCGGAGGTGACTGTCGGCTCACTTGAACAGTGACCGAATGATGGTGCTTTCTAGGGCGTTGGAACCGGTTTTGAGGTGCGGAACGATTCTGCCGACGGCAGGTGTTTTGCTCAAAGCACGGGCGAAAATGGTTGAAGTAGGCAGATCGATGATGACGATCTTGACTGGTATGCGGGCGACTCCGCCTTCACATCAGGTGGGTTGGAAGATTTCCAGCCCCCCTTCACTCTGGGAGACCACCGTGAAACTGAATGCAGCGCGACATCAGGCGATTCATAGCCTGTGCTTGGCCGCCATGTGCCTTGCCGGGTCCCTGGGCTCTGGTTGCCACAAGACGTCACTGATTGACGCTGTGGAGGAGTCCAGTCTGAGCGATATTCCCCGGGAACTGTCGATGGCCAGCATTCCGGTGTATCGGGTGGCCCCCCCGGACATTCTGCTGATCGAGCTGGTCCGGAGCATCCGTCCGGCGACGGATGGCATCCGGGCGGGTGATTATGTGGTGATCCGGGCCGCCAACCTGGAGCCCTACGACGCCGATGACGAAGAGGTGCAAAAGGCCCTCAAGACCATCAATGGAGAGTACCTGGTGCAGGCCGACGGAACGGTCGACCTGGGGCCCTGGTACGGCTCGGTCCGCATCGAGGGGCAGACAGCCTCCCAGGCGGAACAAACGCTGGTCACCTATCTCCGGACCGAGCATCAGGGTGAGGAGGGCCGGGTCTATGGGGGATATCAAAAGCCGATTGTCTCGATGAGCCTGGCCGATGTCGGCGCCCGGCAGATCGTGGCGGGCGAGCACCTGATTCGGCCCGACGGCACTGTCTCGCTGGGGATCTACGGCAGCGTCTATGTGGCCGGGATGACGCTGGATGAAGTCAAGCAGTCGGTCGAGCAACACCTGGGAGAAAGCGTGCATGACGCCGAGGTGTCGGTCGACGTGCTGTCTTACAACAGCAAGAAGATCTATCTCATCACTGACGGTGGTGGTGTGGGTGAACAGGTGGTCACACTGCCATTCACCGGGGGAGAGACGGTTCTCGACGCACTGGCGAATATCAATGGGCTGTCGCCGGTCTCTTCGAAGCAAATGTGGATCGCCAGGCCCGCCCCGAACGGCACGGAAGTCGCCCAGGTGATGCCGGTCGATTGGCGGGCCATCACCCAGGACGGAGTCACGACCACGAACTATCAGCTGATGCCAGGAGACCGGATCTACATCAAGGCCGATTGTTGGGTGGCGTCTGACAACTTCATCGCGAAGGTCACTCAGCCATTCTCGCGAATCTTCGGGTTCATTCTGCTGGGGAACGGAACTGTCCGGACCCTGCAACAGGGAAGCAATGCGGGTGGTGGTGGTGTGGGTGGTGGTGGTGGTGGTTTCTTCTAAGACCCGAGGGGAGCCAGATAGCCGGGAAACGTGGCGGCGGTTGGATTACTTCCAGCCGTCGCCCGGTTGGCCGAATTTCTCTCGAACTCCGTAGTCTGGTCCCGCCTGAGTGTGCAGCGTAACATTCTCTCGGAAACCCTGTTTTCGACACGCGATCAAGAAAGACCATCCACCGTGTACAACCGCAAGCGTTTTCTGAAGGGGTTGTTGGCTCTGGTTGCTGGCAGCCTGCTGACGGGCGAGGTGCTGGCCCAGGCGACGTCTCAGTTTGGCAATTCGGCGGGAACTCCGTATCGCTCTCCGTTGACCGCTCGAAATACGAATCGGGGGTTTGGCAATGCGGGCATGTCGCCCGGCAGCAACCTGGGAACCAATTTGGGAAATCGTTTGGGGGGGCCCACACTGACTGGCAGCCGACGTTCCACCAACTACACCGCCAACCGCAGTCGGCAGTACGGCAACTCGCCAGCACTCAACACGACGCCGGTTCTGAACCCGGCGCTGAACATGCTGCCAGGGGCAACGAACAACTTCTCCGGCCAGTACCTGCTGCGAACCCAGCCCTTCGAGGAAATTGGCCGACAAGGGCAGAACTTCGGCCGGCAACTGGGCATGATGCAACAGGAAATCAATGCCGGCTCGGCAGCGCAGGGGAACTACCTGAGCGGGGATGCCTTTCAGCCGATCCGTTCGGGGCTGACACCCACCGGGCATGCCGTGGGGTTTTTCAGCACCGGGACCTACTACCCCTGAGCATGCTCCTGTGAAGGGCTCGGCTGGCCGGGTCTGTGACCCGGTCGAAGCTGAGACACGATTCATCAACCATTCATCCACCGAATCTGGCTGACACTGCCGCGACGGTCTGCCTGTTCGAGATTCATCCCAAGGAGGGGATCACGTGACTCGTCTGATGTCTCTGGGCCGCTCGGCCCTGTTGGGGTGGCTGTTGGTTGCCGGCTGGGCGACCATGGCCCAGGCTGGTCTGCTCGACCGGGTGCTGGGCAACACCACCGAATCGAAAACGGTGCGGGGGCAGTCTCCCTATCGCCAAGATGCCGGAGTGGAGACCGAACTGGAATTCTGCGGGGATTGTGACCACAACCCCAACCCGTGGAAGACCCGCCAGTGCCGCAAGGGATGTGGGGCCACGTACTATCCCGCCCAGCGCCCCTACTGCGCTCCCTGCTATGGGGTGTACCCCACTTGCTGGCGGCGGCTGGAAGAGTGCTGGATGTGCCCGCAAGAGCGGTTCACCACCCGGCCCTCGAAGTCGGGCCGCTCGAATGCGATCGAGCCAGGCGGATTGCCTCCGGCTCCCGCGGCGACCCCCTATGTCCCTGCGGCTCCCACCTCTCCGGTGGAAGAGACGCCGGCGGTCACTCCCCCGTCGATTGACCCGGCCGATGCAATCACACCGCCCGCGGCTGACGAGGCCCGGCGAATCCAGCGGACTCCCAGGATCCAGCAGGCCTCGCAGACCCGTCCCGCCGCAGCCCGGTCGGCCCCCGTGGCCCCGGCGGCTTCCGAAGCCCCTCAGGGCCGGGCCAAAACCGTCGAAGAGCTGCTGCGCGACTTGCAGTAGCACTTCGCTCAACCGAATCGGGAAACAGCGGTTTCCCGACGGCGGCGTCCAACCGCAGCCGGTCGAAATTTCCCCCGGGAAGTTTCGACCGGCTGTAGCCGTTTGCGGGGGTGGCCAGGGTCACCGCCAGAGGGGCAGGGGGCCGGTCCCATCCGGTGCGGCCGCGAGCCGCTCGGCGAAATGCCAGAGACGGTCGCATCCCGCCGCCACCTGTGAATCCACCATTTCTCCGCGGTACAGCAGACGTTTGATCCAGTGCAGGCCCGCCAGCAAACATCCACTTCGATCGAGCACGGGAAGAAGCGCTTCCTCGACGGGGGCCAGCGGTCGGACCTCACGATAGGCGTCCAGGGCAGTGGTCCAGGCCTCTCGCCGGGAACCGCACAGACTTCCCAGCAGCCGGGCGAGATCCACGGCCGGGGAATCGCAGCGGGCGGCTTGGGGATCGATGATTCCCGAGACTTCATCTCCGTCAAACAGCACATGCTCTCGCCAGAGATCTCTCAGGCAGGGCTGAATGGGGAGGGGACGCGCTGGCCACCGTTCGAGTTCTCGGGCCACCTCCGCCCCACATCGCAGCATTTCCCCCAGGACAATCTCCACGGCGGGATGCAGTTTGCTGGGAAGCAGGTCGAGCGCCAGGGGGCGGAATGCGTGGAAATCGGTCGCCAGACTCTGCCGGAGCAAGGCGGCCCGTTCGCGAGCCGCTGGCGAAGGCTCTGCGGGATGGCTGCGAAACCAGACCGCCTCGGAAGGCTCAGGCTGGAAATGCCGGGCCCGTTCGTGCCAGATTGCGAGGGCCCGGCCGGCCGCCTGCAGCCGCTGGCGCTCCGTGCGGGCTGAAAGATCGGCGTCCCCTGGCAGCCAGGGCTCACACTGCCAGAGCCAGATGTGCTCGATGATCCACGGCTCGCCGCCCGCTGTGGAGCGGGGAGAGGCGACGAAGTTCAGGCCCCCCGTGGCCAGATGCCGCAACAGCCGCTGGAGGCCTTTCTGGCGGCACAGGTCGACATCGGCCACAGGCAAGGCCTTCAGACACCAGGGCGGATGCTGGCCCGTCACCCGGTAAACCCGCGCTCCGCTGAACCCGGGCCGTCCGACCGCTTCCCAGGTCGCAGGGGGCCCGATTTCAAACGCCCGGAGAACTCCCGGGGGGATGGAGTGCGCCGTGGAAAATCTCGGAGGAGAGTTGGTATTCACAGACGCCGACCCGGTCCCAGGGTGAGCATTGACAGGGCACTGACGGCAGAGAGTGCCTGTTCTGCCTGATTGGTACAACTGTCATGGCCCTCAAGACAGGCCGATTTCCCGAGGTCTTGGGAGGAGAGGCGGTTGACAGCCGTCCGATGGCAGTTTTACAACGGATGGGATCTCTGAACAGTGGTCCCTGACGTGCGAGAGTTGCCTCCGATGAGTCGGAAACACAGACGAGTGTTGTGGACGGTGTCGGCGTCGTGCCTGGCTCTGGTCTTGAGCCAGCTGCCTGGTTCGGCGTGGGCGTGCTGGTTTGGCTGCGGTGGGGGATGTGGCGGGGGGGGATCGACCTTCGCTGGGCGGCTGATCACCCCAAGGCGAGCCGCGTTCGGACCTCCGGTGATCTATGAGTCGCCGATGATTTCCGACGGCGGCTGCAGCAGTTGTGGGGTGCCTGTGTCCGATTCGTGCTCCTCCTGCACGACCACATACGCGGAACCGAGCATGGGAGAATGCCAGCCGGCTCCCGCGCAGATTGAGAACGGCAAGTCTCCGACCCCAGTCGAGCCGAAAGACCGGTGGAAGAAGAAGACCTACGCTCCCGATGAATCTCCTCTGGGCGGAGGAGCAGCCCCTGAGAGTTCGGGGGAGACGGATGCAATTCGGGGGGGAGCCGGGCCGGCTGGCACGGCCTCTGAAGCTCCCGCCAATCCTTCGCGGGGAGGAATTCCGGCTGATTCGGAGGACTCTGCACGCTCGACCTTCCGTCCCGAGTCGCCCGCTCCCCGCCCCGAACCGGTCCTGGAGTCCGAGCCCCGCATCCGAATTGAGCCGCGGGGTTCCCGTGGTTCGACCGTACCGACACCCGCGGAATCGGTCACCCCGATCCCTTCCCATGGTCCCGCCACCACCGAGCCCGCGACCACCGAGCCCGCGACCACCGAGCCCGCGACCACCGAGCCGGGGATTTCGCAACCCAGCCAAGGGGGGCTTTCGTTGCCGCAGGCGTCCCGATTGGATCATGTGGTCGCGAGTGGTGACGCCCCGGCTCGTTCCCGCACAGTGACCCGTAAGCCCGCGCGGGGTGGGCAACTGGTCCGGAATGCCGAGTACTCCCGTCGGCCCTGGAACAGCGAGACCTCTCCGGCGACAGTCGCCCGTAACCCGTAGTGTTCCGCATTCCCGCGGGCGGCCGCAGTGGCCGATTGCGACTTGGAATTCGGTGGGAATCGAACGGCCCTTCCTTCGGGAGGGGCCGTTGGTGTTTTCTGCCGGGACCAACCAGGGGTCGGGGCGAACCCCGCACTTTTCCGCCTTGTCTGCCTTCCTTGGATTGGCCATGCAGAACATCGAGATCACCCGCCTCTTCGAGGAACTGGCCGATCTGCTGGAGATTCAAAACGCCAATCCCTTTCGCGTGCGGGCGTACCGGAATGCGGCCCGTACACTGGGGGATTTGCCCGAGTCGGCGGCCGAGATTCTCGCGGATCCGAACCGGTCCCTCGACGATTTGCCCGGAATTGGCAAAGACCTGGCCGAGAAGATTGCGACCATCGTCAGCACGAGGACCCTGCCGCAACTCGAGGAACTGCGGGCCGCAGTTCCGGCGGGAGTGGTCGAGATGCTGAAGGTTCCGGGCCTGGGACCGAAGAAGGCGGCGGCGTTGTTTCAGCAATTGCAGATCACCTCCCTGGCGGAGTTGAAGGCCCAGTGTGAATCGGGGGCCGTGGCCAAGCTCAAGGGATTTGGTGCCAAAACCGCCCAGGTCATCCTCGAGGGTTTGGCCCACCTCGCGCAGGCTGGCCAGCGGTTGTACCTGGCCGAGGTGGAGCCGCTGGCCGAGGAGCTGCTCACGCACCTGCGCGGCGTACCCGGCGTGGTGCGGGTTGAGGCGGCGGGAAGTTTTCGGCGGCGGCGCGAGACCCTGGGGGATCTCGATTTGCTGGCGATCGCCCGGAATTCGGAGGCGGTGATGCAGGCGTTGGCCGCGCATCCCGCGGTGGACAAGGTGCTGCAGCAAGGGGAGACCAAGCAACGGGTACGGCTGAAGCTGGGCCTGGAAATGGACCTGCGGGTGGTGCCCGAAGAGTCGTATGGGGCGGCTTTGCAGTATTTCACCGGTTCAAAAGACCACAACATCAGGGTCCGGCAGCGGGCCATCGAGCGGGGTCTGAAGCTGAATGAATACGGTCTCTTCCGGGGCGAGACGCAGGTTGGGGGGGCGACCGAGAACGAGGTCTACCAGGCGGTGGAACTGCCGTGGATACCACCGGAATTGAGGGAATCTCGGCGGGAGTTCGACTGGGCGGTCGCCGGAACGCTGCCCACCCTGATCGAACCGGGCGATTTGCAGGGGGACCTGCACATGCACACGACCGCCACCGATGGTGCCGCGACCATTCGCGAGATGATCGAGGCGGCCCAGACGCGGGGCCTGACCTACATCGCCATCACCGACCATTCGCAACGGGTCTCGATGGCCAATGGGCTGGATGCGAAGCACCTCCGCAAGCACTGGGCGGAAATCGAAGCGATCCGGGCCGATTATCCACGCATTCACGTGCTCAAGGGCATTGAATGCGACATTCTGGAAGACGCCACACTCGATCTGGATGACGAGGTGTTGGCCGAGGCCGACTGGGTGTTGGCCGTATTGCACTACGGTTTGAAGCAGCCGGCCGAGCAGATTACCCGACGCTTGATGACAGCCATCGAGAACCCGCATGTGGATGCGATCGGGCACCTGACCGGGCGCCTGATTGGCAAGCGGCCGCCTGCGGCGATGGACCTGGGGACCGTGTTGCGGGGGATGAGCCAACATGGAAAGTGGTTGGAAATCAACGCCCACCCCGCCCGTCTGGATGCCGATGACATCACCGTGGCCCAGGCGAAAGATCTGGGAATTCCCATCGTCATCAATTCCGACTCGCACAGTGTGCAGGGATTCGAAGTGTTGAAATATGGCGTGTACCAGGCACGGCGGGGCGGTCTGGAGTCTGGAGATGTGATGAATGCCCTGCCGTGGGGAGAGTTTCGAAACCGGTTGGCCCGTCGGCGACGGAACGACGTGTGAAGTGGGGCCCCGGCGTTGAGTCTGGGCGTGCCCCTTGAGGCACATGTGGTTTTGCGAACAGTAGTGACTGCAGGAGCAAATGCGGGAATCTTGCAGAGGCTGCCGCGGAGTAGTACCATCTCGGTTTCGACTTTCCCGGGCGACCTCCGGTCCGGGACCAAGTGGGGCCAGACAGACAGGTTCGGGCTTCCACCCATCGGGCCACTGTAGGTTCCGTGGCCGGTTTGTGCGGCGTTTTTTCGTCGGGACGGCCCGGCGCGGAGGACGCAGAGGCACTGTCGAGACAAGAGTCGAGTCACCAGCAGAGTCACGAAGGGAAACCGAGGAAAGTAACGATGTCTGTGATGGGAAAAATCGCCGTCAAGCGGCGCGCTGAACGGGGAACCCGGGCCTGCATGCGGCTGCGTGAGCAGGCGATTGTCCCCGGAAATATCTATGGCCATAAGCAGGAAACCGTGCCGGTCATGATGACCGCCGCCGATCTTTTGCAACAGCTGAAAGAGGGGCATCGGGTGCTCGAGGTTGATCTGGAAGGTCAGCACGAAACGACGATTATCCGCGAGATTCAGTGGGACACGTTCGGCAAGCATCTGATGCATGTTGACCTGCTGCGGGTCGACCCGAATGAGAAGCTCACGGTCGAAGTGAAGGTCGAGCTGAAGGGAACGGCTCCGGGGGCAATGGGCGGCGGGATTTTGGACCACGAGATGCGGACCGTCCTCATCGAGTGCCTCGCCATTCAGATTCCCGACAGTATTCCGGTCAAAATTGGCAGCCTGGAAGTCGGGCAGTCGATTCACGTCCGCGAACTCGAGATGCCTCCCAACTGCCGCTGCCTGAGCCATGCCGAAGACGTGGTCGTGCAGATTCTGGCCAAGGGAGCCCAACCGGTGCTGACCCCGACCGAGGGGCCGGCCCAGCCCGAGTTGATCAAGAAGCCTGCGAAGGAAGGGGCCGAAGAGGCCGCTGGCGACAGCAAGAAGAAGTAGGCGGGCGCTCTCCGGGGAGCCCTCGGCGGCCTGTCGTCTCCCAACCGGGGGCCGCTCGACTCGCCATCGATTTCTCAGCAGCCGGGTTGCCTTGTGCGTCCCGGCTGCTGTTGTTTGGCGTTCTCCAGGTGATTTGTGACCGGTGAGCGGCAACCGCGGACAAGGAGGGACGACCCTGTGGGGCCCCCCCTGAGTCACGGTGAATGCCTGGGTTGAACGTCGGGTCTGGAGGAAGTTGAGCCCCAACCGGGGACTGTTCTGGCTTGTCTTTCGCTCGATTGGTGCGGGCTCAGGCGCTGCGTTTCCGACTGTTCAAACGAGGTCGCGACGTCATGAAGGTGATCGTAGGCCTGGGAAATCCGGGAAAGAAGTATGACGGGACCCGGCACAATGTCGGGTTTGATCTGCTGGCCGAATTGAATCGTCGCTGGAAGGTGCCGCGGCCCAAGGAGAAATTCGAGGGGTTGCTGGCCGAGGTACAGGTCGGATCGCAGAAGGTGGTGCTGCTGGCTCCCCAGACTTTTATGAACGCCAGCGGGCAGTCGGTTCGCCAGGTGCGGGACTTTTATCATTTGCAGCCGGCGGACTTCCTGGTGATTTGCGACGATCTGAATCTCCCGGTGGGACGACTGCGGCTGCGTCCCGGAGGATCCTCGGGGGGGCAGAAGGGGATTCAGAACATCATCCAGCACTTCGGCACCGAGGAGTTTCCCCGCTTGCGGATTGGCGTGGGACGGCCGCCCGGCGACCGCAACGCGGCCGATTATGTGTTGGATCGGTTTCACAAATCGGAACTGCCACTGGTCGATCAGGCAATTCTGTTGGCGGCCGATTGCTGCGATTGCTGGTTGGCGGAGGGAGTCGCCGCGGCCATGAACCGGTTTAACTCCGAGCCCAAGGGCCCTTCCACCGCACCCGATTCGCCCTCGCGCTGACCGGATGTGGGGAGCAGCCAACTGGGGATCGTCGCTCCAGGCCTGCAGGTTCTGGCCATCTGGAAGTTGGGCAAGGGGTGGTTTTCGTCCTGATGACGCAGTGCTATTCTTTGGGTGTGCGTTCAGTGCCGCGATTTGGTCCCGGTGCCAGGTCAGACAGAGTGACTGTCACCAGAAAAGTTGTCACCAGAAAAGTTGTCACCAGAAAAGTTGCAGGTGATCGTGAACAGGTCGATCGGCCGGGTGGGGGTGTGGGGTCTGTGTTGGGCAGCGGTCTGGGGGGGGTTCGCATGCCAGGCGGTTGCCGCTCCCCCGCAGAGCATGCCGCGCACAGTGGAAACCAGCGCTCAGGAACTGATCACTCCGCGGGCCGAACAGGCGATTGAGCGGGGGCTGCAATATCTGGTGAGGTCGCAGCGTCCCAATGGATCTTTTGGATCGGGAACGAGTTACGAGGGGCACGTGGCTGTGACCGCGCTGGCGGGAATGGCGATGTTGGCCTCGGGCAGTTCCCCCGGACGGGGGCCTTACGGCGAGTCGCTCGAGCGGGCTGTTTCGTATGTTCTCGACAATGTCACAGCGACCGGGTTGATCTCGGCCTCCGAGCATCGGAACATGAACCCGATGTATGGTCATGGGTTTGCGACTTTGTTTCTCGCGGAGGTCTACGGCATGACCAACGACGAACGGATTCGCGACAAGCTCAAGCTGGCGGTCAAAACCATCATCGCTTCCCAGAACAAAGAGGGGGGCTGGCGGTATTTTCCAGTCCGCCGCGAGGCCGACGTCTCCGCCACCGTCTGCCAGATGATGGCGTTGCGGGCCGCCCGGAATGCCGGCATCGCCGTTCCCAAATCGACGGTCGACGCCTGCGTGGAATACATCCGACGCTGTCAGAATCCCGATGGGGGATTTGCCTACATGCTCTCGGGAGGAGGGATGGGCATGGGAAGTCTGATGCCCCGCTCAGCGGCGGGTGTGGTGGTCCTCTACAGTGCCGGCGTCTATGAAGACCCGCAGATCGAGCGGGGGTTGCGGTATTTGCAGGAACAGGCATTTCAACCCGTGCAGTTCCGGCAGGAAGGCTTTTACTACTACGGTCAGTATTACGCCGCCCAGGCGATGTGGTACGCCGGCGGTGAGTATTGGCGGCGTTGGTTTCCGCGGGTGCGTGACGACCTTGTTTCGCAACAGCAGGCGGCGGGGAACTGGTCCGACAGCACGGTCTGCCCGGAATATGCGACCGCCATGTGCTGCATCGTGCTGCAGTTGTCAAACAATTGCCTGCCCATCTTCCAGCGGTGACCGCCGTGACGTGCTTCCTGACAGGTGGAGGACGATTCCAGCCCGCTGGCGGCCCGGCTGGGCGAACCGTCGGCCTGGGACTGGCGCTGTGGTTCGTATTCGGTGCCTGGACCGGGCTGGCCTGCGGGCAGGTGGGGGGCGTCCTGCGGACGGGTCAGTTGCTGACGCGGGGGGGAGAATCACTGGCGGGACGCCTCGAAAAGTTGACCGAGGAAGGTCTGACCTGGCAGGGAGAAGCCGCCCGGAATTTTCCGCTGGCCGACGTGGTGCGGTGGGAATTCGAGGGGCGGCGGGCCCGATTGAGTCGCGAATCACCCCTGGTGATCCTGGCGAATGGCGACCTGTTGGCGGCGGACGTGGTGCGGGCGGACGAAGAGGAGTTGGCGCTCCGTTGGGACCGGCTGACCGGTCTGCGGGAATTCGCCATTCCCCTCGAAGCCGTCCGGGCGGTGGTCTTTCGGCAGCCGACCGAGGGGGAATTGCTGCGGGATCTGTGGCGTCGTGTGGAGCAGGCCGTCCCCGGGGCGGACGAACTGGTCCTGCAGAATGGGGACACCCTTCGTGGAGAGTTGAAGGGGGTTTCGGACCGCGAGCTGCGGCTGGAAGGGGAGAATGCCCCCGGTACCCTGGGCCGGCGGGGCGTGCTGGCGGTGATTTTCAATCCGGAATTGCAGGACTTGCCCCGGCTGGAAGGAGCGGGGGGACTGATCACGCTGACCGATGGCAGCCGGCTGCATGTTGGCGGACTGCGGCTGATCGACGGTGAGCTGTTGGGCTGCGAGGCCTTGTGCGCGACCCCGTTTGAGTTTCCCTGTGCGGCTGTCGTGTCGGTGCAGTTTCTGGGGCAAGGCTGCCAGCCTTTGTCGGAACTCGAGCCGGTGGAGTCGGAATTCACCCCATTCCTGGCCGAGGACTGGCCTTGGCGGCGGGACCGCAACTGTCTGGGACAACCGTTTCAATTGCGCGGGAACTGCCATGCGACCGGTCTGGGGGTGCATAGTCGCCAGCGCCTGACCTATGACCTTCCCGGGCGGGCCGAGGCGTTTGTGGCGACCGTGGGAATCGACGACAGCGCGCGGGGACGGGGGGCGGTGGAGTTCGCCGTGCTCGTCGACGACCAGCCTGTCTGGAGCAGTGGCGTGGTGCGGGGCCGCGATGAACCCCGGCCGGTTCCGCGGGTGTCTCTGAAGGGAGCGCGCCGCCTGACGTTGTTGGTCGACTTCGGTCCCGAAGCCAATGTGCTGGATCATGCCGACTGGTGCGATGCGGTGCTGATTGGTGCCCCCCGCTGAGCGGCCCCGGTCGACTGACTCTCTGTCTCCCGCACCCTCCGACTGCTTTCGACTGTGTCGGGGGTCTGTTATTCTCGCCGATACTGCAGTCCCTTTCCTGTTCCTGGATCCCCCCCTTCGAGACGGAGTTCCCGCATGGTTGCCCCCCGCACTGCCCAGTCGAGTCGGTTGTTGTGGATGGCCTGCCTGACCGCCGCCCTGTGGATCGTGGGAGCCGTTGGGACCGTGGCCTCGGCCCAGGACGACACCGACGCCCCGCCGGCAGACAAGGCGGCACAAGACACGGATGACAAAGATCCCGCGAATCAGATTCCCGAGAACCCGTTCCCCAACCGCTTCAAGGCTCCCGAGCTGGAGGGAGGGGCTGGCTGGCTCAATTGCGGAGGGGAGATCAGCCTCAAGGATCTGCGCGGCAAGGTGGTGCTGATCGATTTCTGGACCTTCTGCTGCATCAATTGCATTCATGTCTTGCCCGACCTGAAGTTTCTCGAGCAGAAGTACGGCAAGGAACTGGTTGTCATCGGGGTCCACTCGGCCAAGTTCGATAATGAGAAGGAAACCGAGAATATCCGCCGCGCGATTGTGCGGTACGAGATCGAGCATCCAGTGGTCAACGACAATGAGATGACCATCTGGCGTCGGTTCGGAGTGCGCAGCTGGCCGACACTGGTGTTGATCGATCCGGAGGGAATGTACTGCGGCTATGTCTCGGGAGAAGGGCAGCGGGAACTGCTCGACAATGTCATTGCCAAGCTGATTGCCCACCATCGTGCGAAGGGGACGCTGGATGAGACACCGGTCAACTTCGCGCTCGAGCGGTCGCGGGCGGCCAGCGGTCCCCTGCGGTTCCCGGGAAAACTGTTGGCCGATGCCCAGGGGGGCCGGCTGTTCATCTCGGACAGCAATCACAACCGGATTGTCGTCGCTGGCCTGGATGGCAAGCTGCAGGCCACGATCGGTTCCGGGGCAATGGGAAGAGAGGATGGAGACTTCCAGACCGCGACGTTCGATCACCCCCAGGGAATGGCCCTCGACGGTGACCGGTTGTTCGTGGCTGACACCGAGAATCACCTGCTGCGACGGGTCGATCTGAAGTCCCGTCAGGTGACGACCGTGGCAGGGACCGGAGTCCAGGGACAGGAACGGTTCCGCGGTGGTCCGGGTTTGAAGTTGGCGCTCAACAGCCCGTGGGATCTGTCGCTGCATTCGGGCCGTCTGTTCATTGCCATGGCCGGTCCGCATCAGATCTGGACCTATGACCTCAAGTCGGGCGATGTGCAACCGTATGCTGGATCCGGCCGCGAAGACATTCTCAACGGCAGCTTGCGGATCTCGGGTGAGCCTGGAGTCGATTTCGATGCCAACGAGGTTCAGCGGGTGTCGGCCTTCGCCCAGCCCTCGGGGCTCGCCAGTGATGGGGAGTCTCTCTACGTGGTCGACAGCGAAGGTTCGGCCATTCGCAAAGTCCCCCTGTCGGGGGAGGGGAAAGTGACGACGATCGCGGGAACCTCCGATCTCCCGGGGGGCCGCAGCCTGTTCGAGTTTGGCGACAAGGACGGCACCGGAGAAGAGGCCCGCTTCCAGCATCCGCTGGGAATTGCGTGGCACGACGGACAGCTCTACGTGGCGGACAGTTACAATCACAAGGTGAAGACGGTGCATCCCCAAACCGGTGAGGTTCGCACCGTGTATGGGGATGGAAAGTCTGGCATGGGGGTGAAGCCCCTGCAGTTCTCCGAGCCGGCGGGGCTGGCCATCGCCAACGGGGCCCTGTACGTGGCCGACACCAACAATCACCAGATCAAGCGGATCGACCTGGCCACCGGGGCCGCCGGGGTTCTGGAAATCGCCGGCCTGACTCCCCCCAACCCCCCTCGAAAAGCGACTCCCGTGCCCGATGTGACCCCCACCGAGTTGGCCGTCCAGCGGATCGCCGCCACCGATTCGTTGAGTGTCGAACTCAACGTGGAACTGCCCGAAGACTACAAGCTGAATCCCCAGTTGCCTCCCAGCTTTCGTGTGCAGACGGCCGAAGGGGTGAAGTTGGTGGCCGCTGACGCGCTGGAGGGGAAGCAGGAGGCCGAGTTGGTCGAGGGCCAAGAGACGATCCGTCTGAAGATTCCCCTCATTTCGGGGGCCCGGCAGGGCGACCTGAAACTGCAGGTGACGTTTGGCTATTGCCGCGCCGGGACCGGTGGCCTGTGCAAATTGAAAACCCTCGCCTGGAAAATTCCCTTGCAGGTGGATCCCCAGTCGACACAGAAGCAACTGGGGCTCTCGGCCCAGGTGGAATAATCGCCTGTCGGAGGACCCAGGAGGGGCGCACCGACACCGAGCCACCACCGGGAGGGAACCCGGGGGGCTGCGGTTGGGGGGATTTCCATGAGTGAGTTTCCCAGCAGCCGGTTGCCGCAGGCCCGGCGGGAATTACGGTCTTGGTATCGCCAGGTTTCCCGCCCGCTGCCGTGGCGTCAGTCGCATGATCCCTATCGGGTGTGGATCAGCGAAATCATGCTGCAGCAGACAACCGTGGCGGCCGTGGTGCCGTACTTTCACCGCTTTCTCGAGCGGTTTCCCACCGTCGACGCCCTGGCCGCCGCCGAAGAAGGGGAAGTCCTCAAGCTATGGGAGGGGTTGGGCTATTACAGTCGCGCCCGTAATCTGCGACGGGCGGCCCAGGTGATTGTGGCCGAGCATCGGCGTGCATTCCCCGAGACAGTTGAGGAATTGCAGACGCTTCCGGGAATTGGCCGCTACACCGCCGGGGCGATTGTCTCGTTCGCTCACAATAAACCGGCCCCCATTGTCGAGGCCAACACCTTGCGGCTGTACAGCCGGCTGCTGGGACTCGAGGAAGACCCTCGCTCCGCCGCCGGCCAGAAGCGGTTGTGGGAGTTTGCCGCGCTCTGGCCCGCGGGACAGAACCCGGGTGAGGTCAATCAGGCGCTGATGGAATTGGGGGCCACCCTTTGTACGCCCCAGTCTCCCCGCTGCGAAGAGTGTCCATTGGCGGCCGTGTGCGAGGCCCGGCGAATGGGGCGGCAGGCCGAGATTCCACCTGCTGCCCGACGTCCAGAACTGACCGAGTTGGCCGAGGTGGCCGTGGTGGTGCAGCAGGGACCGCAGTACCTGCTGATGCAGCGTTTGCCCGGTGAGCGGTGGGCGGGTCTGTGGGACTTCCTCCGTTTCGATGAGCGCGAAGCGGCCGATGAGGGTCTGCCCGCCTACCTCCGCAGGCGCTTCGGCATCGAGACCGAGGGACATGCCGATTTCCTGAGATTGACTCATGGCGTCACGCGGTACCGCATCTGTCTGCGGGGGGTGCATTGCGAATGGCGGCGGGGAACGGCCAGCGAAGAGGAACGTCCTTTCCAGTGGGTGTCGCTCGACGCGCTGGCCGAGACCCCGTTGCCCGTCACTGGCCGCAAACTGGCCAACGCCCTGGCCAAGACCATGGCTGGTCCCCTGAGGTTGCAGGGAGATTCCCACAAGAAAAAACCTCGCAAGCCATCGCGCGGGGGATGAAAGGCGCCCGTTAACGCGGGCGTGGGCTGGCTGCTGACCGCCAGGTTGGCCTGCGGATCGGTCTGCCGCCAGCCTGTGGCTCGTCGGCACGGGCTGCGGTACGATCCGGCGAGTGCGGAATTTCCCGTCTCACGCTCTGGAGGAGTCGCTCATGGATCGTCGTCAGTGGATTGCATCGGCCGCCGGTGGGGGGGCCGCGGTGGTTTCGGGTCTGGCCTCGTCACTGCTGGCCGCCGACCCCCGTCCCGAGACCATTGCCGAACAGGCCGCGCGGGGAACACCTCCCCTGCGCGTCACCGATGTGCAGTGTTTTCTGACCGCCCCGGCCAACATCCGGTTGGTGGTCGTGAAGGTGCTGACGAATGAACCCGGGCTGTATGGGTTGGGTTGCGCGACGTTCACCCAGCGTGCGCGGGCGGTCGAGACGGCGGTCAACACCTTTCTCAAGCCGTTCCTGATTGGCAAGGATGTGACCCGCATCGAAGACACCTGGCAGTCGGTCTTCGTCAGTTCGTACTGGCGGAACGGTCCGGTGCTGGGGAATGCCCTTTCGGGAGTCGACATGGCCCTGTGGGACATTCTCGGGAAGCGGGCCAATCTGCCGGTCTATCAACTGCTGGGGGGCAAATGCCGCGAGGCGGTCGACACCTACCGCCATGCCGCCGGCAAGACCTTCGAAGAGGTCGAGGAACAGGTGCGCAAGTATCAGGCCGAGGGTTACCGCCATATCCGTATTCAAAGCGAGGTGCCGGGACTGTCGACCTACGGAGCGGGGGCGCGGGGGGGCGGAGCGACTGGAGGGGCCCCGGCGCAGTCGGATGTGCCCCTGAATCGGCGGGTCGACACCTGGGAGCCGGCCCCGTATGTGCGGCTGGTTCCCCGGCTATTCGAACACATCCGCAAGGCGGTGGGGGATGACGTCGAGTTGCTGCACGACATTCACGAGCGGGTCCCGCCGATCTTGGCGATCCAGCTCTGCAAGGATGTCGAGAGCTATCGCCCGTTCTTCATGGAGGATCCGTTTTCTCCCGAGGATGTCGGTTATTTCAAGACGCTGCGGCCCCAGACCAGCACGCCGCTGGCGATGGGCGAGTTATTCAACAATCCGAACGAATGGGTCGACCTGGTTTCGGGCCGGCTGATCGACTTCATCCGCATCCATGTCTCCCAGGTGGGAGGGTTGACCATGGCCCGCAAGGTGGCGGCCTTGTGCGAGTTCTTCGCCGTCCGCACCGCCTGGCACGGGCCGGGAGACGTCTCCCCCGTTGGGCATGCCTGCAACGTGCACCTCGACCTGGCGACTCCCAACTTCGGCATCCAGGAAGCCCGGCTGTTCAACCAGGCCGAGGAGGACGTCTTCCCGGGCTGTCCACAACTGAAGGGGGGTTATTACTACGCCACGGACAAGCCGGGATTTGGCATCGATTTCAATCCCGAGCTGGCGGGCAGGTTTCCTGTGCAGGACGATCCCCCTTTCGACATGCGGTGGGGAACGCTGCGTCGTCGTGATGGAACGATCACAAAGCCGTAGCAAATGATGCGACAGCTTGGCCCCAAGGCGGCCAGGCCGCCGTTACAACAGCGGCGCTGGAGACGATTCTCCAGCGCCGCCACCTCGCGAGAAGTATCTGGGAATTATTGTTGGAGTGTTGCTGTTAGACAAGGTGCTCTTGAAAAATGCGCTGTGAAGGCTGGCCGACGACCGGGGGCTGGGTCACCACGGGAGGCCGTGGGCCTGGGGGAAACGCGGGTCGCAATCCCCGCGATCTGGCACTGCCGGGGTGCTCCAATTCCCACGCGGGCCCGGTTGCCGTCCATGGCCAGAATCACCACGCCAATATCCCCGTCGATGACAATCCGCTCACCAGCGCTTCGGCTCAGTATCAAGATGGCAGTGTCTTCTCCGTGAGTGTTCGCGAGACAACCCCGCGTCCTCGCAGTTCCCTGGGAGACTCCAGTCCATCATTGTCTGGCGTGGGACGGGCCCTGGAGTGGACTTCTGGTTATCAGGGACGCCGGAGACTGGGCCCCCCCTGCGGTATTTGATTCGGATCTTTGCGCGCTGAGTGAATCCATCCAGTTGGAACGCGGTGGTCGCCAGGCTTCTGGTTCAGGTCCGAAGCGGATTTCTGTCGAGGTGACTTGGGGTGGGTCCCTGCTTGAAAGCAAACTGCCGCACCGTCGCGAAACGGATCAGTCGCTGCCGTACATCCCGAGCTGTCTTCCCGGATTGCCCATGTTGTCTGGATTGTCATTGGCCGGTCTGATGCCGCCCGGCGGCGGCGAAGATGTGACGTGTCCCGCCCGGGGAGGCTACAATCGAACCACTCGACTCACTCCAAAGGGTTTCCATGGACGACAGTGCACTTCAGTTTCTCAAGGATCTTCTGACTGCTCCCAGCCCGTCGGGGTACGAGCAGCCGGTGCAGGCGGTGGTGCGGCGGTATGCCGGTCAGTTCGCCGAGACGGTGACGACCGATTGGCATGGCAATGTCGCGGCTTGTGTGAATCCCCAGGGCTCACCCCGCATCGTCCTGGCGGGGCATTGCGACCAGATTGGTCTGCAGGTGAAGTACATCGACGACCGGGGCTTCGTCTGGGTCGATGGCATCGGCGGCTGGGACATCCAGATGCTGATCGGTCAGAACATGGTGGTCTGGGGACGATCGGGTCCCGTTCCCGGCGTCATTGCCCGGAAAGCGATTCACCTGCTCAGCCCTGAAGACCGCAAGAAGGTCCCCGAGATGAAGGACCTCTGGATCGACCTGGGGGTAAAAGATCGCGAGCAGGCCCGCCAACTGGTCGCGGTGGGCGACCCGGTGACCTTCGAATTGGGATTCCGGCCCCTCCAGAACAACCTGGCCGCAGCCCCCGGCATGGACAACAAAGTTGGGGCCTGGGTGGTCTTCGAGGCGTTGCGGCAGGTGGCCGCCGCGGCTCCCCAGGCGGCGGTCTACGCGGTCTCCACTGTGCAGGAGGAAATCGGCCTTCGGGGAGCCCAGACCAGTGCCTTCGCAATTGACCCCCACCTGGGGATCGCCGTGGATGTGACGCACGCCACCGATTGCCCCACGCTCGATTTGAAGCAGTACGGCGAAGTCGACCTGGGAGATGGCCCGGTGCTTCCCCGGGGGCCCAATGCCAATCCCGAGGTGCATGCGCGGCTGGTCTCGCTCGCGCAGCAGAACGAGATTCCGGTCCAGCTGGCGGCCTTGCCCCGGGCGGCCAGCAATGACGCCAATGCCCTGCAACTGACGCGGGGAGGTGTGGCGACCGGAATCGTCGCGATTCCCAACCGCTACATGCACAGCCCGGTGGAGGTGGTTTCGCTGACGGACCTCGAAAACGCCGCCAAGCTCATTGCCCGCTTCTGTCTCAGCCTCACTCCGGAGTGTGACTTCACTCCCCGCTGAGAGACCGAAGAGGGGGGCCTACATTGCCGTGGTTCCCCCGGTCGCACGTCGCCGCAGGGGACTCGCACGGCAGATTCACGCGGGGACTGGCTTGCCGCGGCGCGGGCCGGCTGCCGAAACACGGCGCTGGACCGGGCCTGCGCCGCCTCGTCGACCGGCAACCCTCTGGGGACCAGACCGTTTTCAGAAGAAGAACACCTTCTCGGCCGTCCCGCGGAGCAGCCAGTTGCGATCTCCCGCGGAGGTGAAGTCGAGCTTGTTCTTTACCAGGTCGATGGAGGCCAGGTAGGTGTTGTTCCCGTCGATCTGGTACGGAGCGTCGCTGGCCCACATGGTCCGTTCCGGACCATAGGCGTCGAACACGCGGCGGATCATGGGGACCAGGTCCAGGTACGGCGGCTGTTTCTTCCCCAGGGCGTAATAGGCCGAGATTTTCACGTGTGTTTGCTTGTGCCTGGCCAGATCGCACAGCTTCTGCACGTCGGCGTCACGCACCTCACCCGTGGCGCCAATCCGCGCGAAGTGATCGATCACCACCCGCGTCTGGGGATACTTCTGGCACATCGCGGCGACGCCCTCGAGATCTTCGGGATTCAGCAGGCAGCACATCGCCTGGCCCGTCTCGGCCCCGTGCTTCCACATCTGCTGCATCCCTTCGCTCGACAGCCACTTCTCTTTGTAGATAAAGGGAGTGATGCGGAACCCGGTGACCCGCTTCTTCAGCAGACTGTCCATCTTCTCGCGGACCCCCGGTTGCTGATCGTCGAGCATCCCCACGACTGCGAACGCCCCGGGATGCGCGGCGGCGCAGTCGGTGAGATAGGTGTTGTTCCAGCCGTGGTAGATGTGGTGCTGGATCAGCACGACGCGCCCCACCTGCACGGGATGCGCCTGGGCCAGCAGTTCCTCGGGGGTGAAGCTCGCGGGCTTGAGATCGGCTTTGGTTTGGCCTTTCTCGAGTGGCCAGCGGTCGGTCTCGGGAGACCAGACGTGCGAATGGGCGTCGATCCAGGGATGTTTCGCCAAATCGGGACCAGCGGCCAGGACCGGGGAGATTCCCCTCTCGGACAGGGTTCCCGCCGCCAGTGCGGCGACTCCGGTCTGCAACACCGAACGACGGCTCATTGGGCCTGCACTGCTCATCACATCACTCCCTGGTGGTCCTGCTGGATTTCCCCTGACGCCCCCTCGGCGCGATCATAGGCCCGCCCCAGCCCACCGGGCAAGTTTCGGGACGCGACGCGGTTGGTCCGCATCGCGGCCGGGACCTGGGCCGGGGACGTGGCGGGTTGTGTCGGCCGGAGAACTCCGCGAGAATTCCCCCGCCCCACCGCATCAGGCGGTTTGCCGGGGAAGAATCCATTCACGGGAGTGCGCGATGCGCGGCGTGTGCCTTGGCTGGGGGATGATGGCGGTGTTGGGGCTGACGGCTCTGGCTCGCGGACAAGAGGGACCAGGTGGCGACCCGGCGCTGCGGCGTTGGTTGTCCAACGAGACGCGCGAAGTGGGGCTGGGCGAATCGGCCTGGGCCCTGACCGCCGACGAGTGGGACAGCCTCCGTGCCCCCCTCCGCGAACAGTACCTCGACATGTTGGGCCTGTGGCCGCTGCCCGAACGCACCCCACTGCAGCCCACGGTGACCAAAACCCTCCTGCGGGACGGCTTCTCGGTTCAGAACGTGCACTTCCAGTCGAAGCCCGGGCTGTACGTGACGGGAAACCTGTATCTCCCCGACCCGCTGCCCGCAGGCAAACTGCCGGCGGTCCTGTATGTCTGCGGGCATTCGGGACGCGGGCGTGACGGCAACAAGACCGCTTTCCAGCATCATGGCATGTGGTTCGCCACCCACGGTTATGTCTGCCTCATCATCGACACCCTGCAGCTGGGAGAGGTGGCGGGGCTTCATCACGGAACCTACCAGCACAACCGCTGGTGGTGGCATTCGGCCGGCTACACCCCCGCCGGAGTCGAATGCTGGAACGGAGTGCGGGCCATCGACTACCTGGTCTCGCGGGCCGAGGTCGACCCCGAACGCATTGGCGTCACCGGCATCAGTGGCGGGGGGGCGGCCACGTTCTGGATTGCCGCCGCCGATGAACGGGTGAAATGCAGCGTCCCCGTGAGCGGCATGAGCGATCTGCAAAGCTACGTGACCGACCAGGTCGTCAATGGTCATTGCGACTGCATGTTTCTCTACAACAACTACCGCTGGGAATGGACCACCATCGCCGCCCTGGTCGCCCCGCGTCCCATGCTGTTTGAAAACTCGGGGCATGACACGATCTTCCCCATGCCCGCCAATGAACGGATTCGCGGACGACTCGAGCGGCTCTACAACCTGTACCAGAAAAAACCGGGTGATCTGTTCGACATTGGGGTGACCCCGGGAGGCCACGAAGACCATCTCGAACTGCGGTTGATGGCGTATCGCTGGCTGAACAGGCATCTGAAGAACGACAACGCGGCGGTTCAGGAACCGGTGCTGGAACCGATTCCGGGTAAGGACCTGCGGGTCTTCCCCGAGGATCGCGATCTCCCCGCCGACAGTCGCAACGGCACGATCGACGAGAGTTTCGTTCCCGTCGCGGCGCCGGCTCCCCCCGCCACGGCGGCGGAATATGACGAAGCCTCGAACCGTCTGCTGGCGGCCCTGCGGGAGCGTGTCTTTCGGGACTGGGCCGACGAAATTCCCGCCGCCACACTGCGCGAGCAGCGCAGCAAAGGGCAGGTCTTGCTGCAGACCGACGCCGATACGGTGGTGTTGGGGCGAATGAACCGGGGCGAACCCCGGAAGGTGGATGCCCCGGGAGATCAGCCCGACCGCATCTGGGTGGTCATTCTGGGCCCCGATGATCCGGAAGGAGAATTTCCCGCCTGGGTGAAGGGGCAGATTCCCGCCGAAGCGACGACGATCGCGATCACTCCCCGCGGGTGGGGGACCTTCGCCGGTTACGAGAAAAAGAATCCGCCGAACTATTTCGAGCGTTCCCCGGTGCTGCTCGGTCGCACCCTCGACATGCTGCGGGTAGGGGACATCCAGGCGGTCGCGCGGTGGCTGCACGAGAACGAGTCGGGAGAACGGCTCGTCGGGGTGATCGGTCGGGGCGAGGCGGGAGTGCTCGGGGCCTATGCCGCCCTGTTCGACACCTGCATTGCCGACGTGAAGCTGATCGAACCGCCGACCAGTCACCGCACGGGCCCGGCGGTGTTGGGCGTTTTGAAAGTTCTCGACATTCCCGAGGCGCTGGGGCTGTTGTCACCCCGCCGGCTGACGCTGGTGGGAGCGCCCGAGAAACTGTCCGCTCGAGTGCAGGCGTGGTACCAGGCCAGTGGTCAGGCGGGGCGTCTGCAGGTTCTGCCCGTCGCGGCTGACGCCCCGCGCTGAGTCGGGGCGAGACCGGCGCTGGCAGTTCCTGGGCTTGTTGGATGACGGACCGCTCAGGGGGTCGATGTCGATAACCGTCCCCCGGGACTGCGAACCGGCGAGCGGTGCCTTTCCCGAGAAACAAGTCGCGGGACGCGTCCAACCACCGGTGAGCCCAACGGTCACAAGCCGGACAGGTGTGGCGGGACCGGGAAGGAGGTGGTCTTCCCGCTTCCCAGGTCACCCCCTGGGACTCCTGCCACCTTCCGAAAGGGCCATCCCTTTCAGAACCAGAGCTTCTTCCGGAAGAACTCGATCACGTCCCCAAACAGCACATAGCCCAGCGCTTTTTTGCCGCAGTTGATCTTGGCGATCACCTCGGCACCGATCTGCGGATCGTCGGGCAGGGGGGCGGTGGGAGTGGCGAAGACGGGGACCACGGCTCCTTCCTTCTCAGACACCATGGCCCGGCTGCCGATGGTTTCGAGGTTTCCCTGCCAGGTCTTCTCGGTGGCGGTGGCGAGGATGTAGGTCAGGGGGAGTTGCTGATTGCCCGATTGCGCCTGGGCTTCCAGCATGTGGCCCAGCCGGTTCTCGGCGACATCCAGTTCCAGCCGCCAGTCCTTGGTGGGATCCATCACCTCCAACAGCAGTTCGCCCCGCCGCACGGGGCGCAGCCGCAGCAGTTCCTCCACACGGAAGGTCGCCACGACGCCGTCGATCTGCGCCTTGACCGTCAGCGCGTCCTTCTGTTTGTCGAGAGTGTTCACCTGCAATTCGACCCCCTTGATCTCGGCCAGCAACTGCTGCTCTTTGAACTGCAGTTCGTTGATCTGCTGACGGGTCATGCCGGTGTTGGATTCACTCAGCTGCGCCCGCACCGAGGCGACCTGGGTCTCCTTTTCGGCGAGCGCGTTCTGTTGCGCCAACAGCCGCGCCTGCAGCTCGTCGTTCTTGAGCACCAGCAGGGTGTCCCCCGCCTTCACCGGCACCCCGGTGGCGACCTTCACCTCCAGCACATCGCCATCCCAGGGAGCGAAGACCTCCTGACGCACGATGGGCATCAGCCGGCCCTTCCCCTCGGCGCGATAGTCCCACTTCACATAGGTCAGCGCGGCGGCGACAGCGGCGGCCGTGACGATGCCCAGCGCCCACTGGGCAAGACGGCGGCCCCGGAACCACGACGCATAGCCACCCAGGAAACGCCACAGAGGCATCAGGAAGATCCGCTCATGCTCCTGGGCGTTCCGCATCGCGAGGGCAGTATGGGCGGTCAGTCGGTCGAGCCGGTCGTCGAGATCCCGTGGAAGGGGGTTGTCGGAAATCTGCTCGACCACCAGCGCTCCCAGAGGCTTGGGGCGGGGGACTGGCTCTTTTTCGCCCCGAATTCCCGCCTCGGTGAACTTCTTCATCGCCACCGGGTCGAACAGCGGTGAGATCACCACGGCCCGCGTGCGGCTTTCGTGCAGGTAGTCGGCCAGGGGTTGTTCGATCAAGGGGGGCAGCGTGCGCGATTCTCCATCGAACGTGAGACGCTCTCCCGACCGCACCACCTTGTCCGACAGGCTGGTCAAGAGCTGCACGACGTTGGAACGCGGGTTGACCGATTGCGAGCCCGAGATCGACAGCAGCTGCAATCGGTTCCCGACCCGTTCCGCGATCGACACCCGGTCGACTCCCAGCCACCGGCGTCCATCATTGGCGGCCACCTGGGCCACATCCTTGACCCGCAGGTGGTTGTGCATCGCCAGCACGTCATCGAGCGACAATTCAACGACCTTGTTCGCGGTCACTGCACCCCCGATCGTAACCCCCGCAGGCAACACTTCGAGGGGAACCGGCTGCCCACCCACGCTCAGGCTGGGGCCGGGAGGGGGCGAAGAGGGCGTGGCCGGTTGAACCTGGGGCCCGGCCCCGGTCGGAACGGCCGCGGGTTTGGGTCGAACGAGCGGTGCCAACTCGGGGTGTGAGGGAACTGACGGGGCGGTGGGTGTCGCGGAGCGCCCGATGGGGCTGGGGCGACCAGAGACCTCTCCGGCGGGGAAGGACGGGAGCCGCGACAGGAAGGTCGACAGACTCTGGCAGACCTGCTCGAGCGCGGCGAGACGCCAGCCTTGCTGGGCGGGATCGGCCGGTTCCTCCTCCAGCAGCTGGACCAACCCCTGGGGACGCTGGTTGGCCCAGACCCCCCCCAGCAGCATCGAGAACATCCGTCCGGGGCCGTCGAGCTTTTCTTCGCGGGTCGCGAAGGCCAGAGCGCACCCCTTCTCGATCGCATTCGAGAACGGCTGCTCAAAGGCGGCCTTCAACATGGGATCGTTCATGAAGCCGGTCTGCACCAGCGACTGCTCGCGGGTCAGCACCAGACGGCGCTGCGAGTCAATCATCCACAGCCCGCCGGCCGCCGTGCCGGTGGCCGCCACCGCCCGCGGCAACAGAGCCGAGAAAAACGCTTCGATGGTCTGGGGTTGCAGCGCCAGTTCGGCGATTTCATTCAGCACGGCCTGACTGGCCGCGGGGATCTCGGGAGGATTGCCGGAACCTGTCGACATGGCTGCCACTTGCGATTGAAGAGGGAATCGATGGTTGAAAGAACGGGATGGGCCACTCTCCGCAACTACATGCGGAAATGGAAGGTCAACCGCAACCAGCGCCAGATCCACTGCCAGGTGGAGCGATGTCCTACGTAGAACCGTGAGTTGCCCCGCAGTCCCGAGCGGAGACGGGCCGTGTCGGTGTCGAGTTCCACCACCGCCTCGTAGGCGCTGCTCGTCAGCCGTTCGCGACCCTGGCGGTCACTCACGGTGGCCAGGTTCCCCCCGGTTTTGTTGGTCAGCGAGGGAGGGGCGAACTCGGCATGACGGGGGGCGATCTTCACGACTTTCCCGGTCCAGGTCTCTCCTGGAACCTGCTCGAAGCGAATTTCGACCTCCTCTCCCACCTGCATGTCGCCCCGGTCCAACTGATCAACCAGCAGGATCACCTGGAACCGGTCGTCGGGAGCGAGGCACAAGACATTCGTTCGAGGTTCCAGCAGCGCCCCGACGTTCCCCTGGTCGAGGGGACTGCCAAACCAGCCGTGCAGTTCAATCTGCTCGACACCCGCGGGAGGCTCTTCGACCCGGGGCATCGCCACCACCTCGCCACCGATGGGGGCGGTCAGCTTCAGCATCGCCAACTGCCGCGTGAAATCTTCGATTTGGCGCTCCAGCGACACAATCTGCTCGCCCGCCACCTGGGCGGCCGCCGGGTTGGGCTGCGCCTGGTATTTCTCCAACTCCAACCGCTGCACCGTCAGTTGCGTCTCGAGTTCCTGCAGCTTCAGTTGCTTGTCGGGGTCGGCCAGGTCCACCAGAGGGGCTCCCTGCTGAACGTGGTCCCCCGGCTTGACGTGAATCGTCTCGATCAGGCCGGGGACCGAGTTCTGCACGTAGGCCACATCGTGCGGTTCGACGTAGAACGGAGCCTCCACATGCCACGGCAGGGGGATCGCCAACAGGCCGGCGACCACGGCCGCCAGCCCCAGCAGCGTGGCCAGGATGCGGGGACGACTCAGCGGTTCACTGCGGGGGGCGCTCATGACTCGATACAGGTTGAAGACCAGGTTGCCAACGATCCCCGCCATGGAAAACCACGCCAGGGCAATGCCGATGCTCTGCAGTTCATACGGCTTGAGCACCGTGTAGAGGAAGATCGTGATGCCGAACAACACCACCCAGCGGTACAGGGCGCTGGCGACCGCGTACAGCACGAACCAGTGCCGGCCCCGTTGGGGCATGAACGGGTCCTCCCGCGTCTCGATTCCCAGGCAGACCCGCGAGAACGTGTTGCGGAGCAGGGTGTTGGCCTTCTCCGACATGTTGGGAATCTCCAGAAAATCGCTCAGCATGTAATAGCCGTCATACCGCATCAACGGGTTCAGATTGAAGATGACTGTGGTGATGGTCGAGACGAAAAATACGTTGAGGCAGAGGTGGTGGAACATTCCGGGGGCAGAGAACCACCACGCGAACAGCGCCAGCGAAGCCAGCACCGACTCGACCCACATGCCCGCCGCCCCAATCGCGATGCGGTGCCACTTGTTGGGCAGCATCCACGAGTCGCTCACCTCGCAATACAGGGTGGGGCTGAAGACCAGGAAGATCACCCCGATCTCGTGGCATTCCCCGCCAAAATACCGGCAGCTGACCCCGTGCCCCAGTTCGTGCAGAATCTTCGTGAAGGCCAGCGTGAAATACAGCCACAGCAGGTTCGGCCAGCCGAAGAACTGCTGGAACTCGGGCAGCAACCGGCGGAAGTGGTCGAACTGGATCGACAAAAGCAGCCACGAGGCGGCGATCAACACCACCTGGATGAAGACCGCCGTGGGTTGGAACAGCCACCCCACCACCGGCAGCAGCAGCTTGAGCGTGCGCTCGGGATCCCAGCCGGGGAACCGCAGGCTGAGGATGTTCGAGACCACCCCCAGCATCTTCTGCTTCGCCACCTTCCAGCGGCGCTTGATGAAGACATCTCCCTGCCCCGGCCGGTTGCTGGCCAACAACCCCTTGGTATGCAGGTCCACCACCACCGACTGCAACTCGCTCAAGGTGGGGCGGGCATAGGGAAACACCACCTGCAGATCTTCACGCACCTCCTCAAGGCTGCGGTTCCCATCGAGCAGCCCCAACACATGGTGGTGTTCCGGATCCAGCCGGTAATACTTCAACGCCACCGGATCCTTGATGACGAAATACTCCCCTCCCTGGCACTCCACTCGCTGCGTAACGAGATCAGCCCGCCGCACCAGCGGAACGGGTCGTCTCAGTGAGGGCAGCAGTCCGCCACCAATGCTCATTCAGCTCCCTTTTCCGGTTCGGCAACCGGGATCTGCATCTCCGCCTGCAGCCCCGCCCGCAGCCAGTCCGGCGGATTGCGAACCTCCGCCCAGACCCGCACCTTGTTGTCCGCCGTGTTCACCCGCCGGTCCACGAACTTCAGCGTTCCCTCCAGTTCGCCCAGCAGATTCCGGTCGGCCCCATCCAGCTTCACCGACACCTCGACCCTTACGGGCAGCCCCGGCTTCAGTTGAATCGCCTGGGCCAAAGGTACAAATCCTTCGATCTTCAGGCGTGAAATGTCAAGCAACTCGACCACCGGATCCCCCTGTCGCACCGGGGCACCGCGAGACAGATAGACCTTGGTCACAAACCCGTCAAACGGGGCCTCGATCCGGCAGGTCTTCACCTGCACCTCGGCTTCCTGTTTCTTCAGCCCATTCACCTCGTGCATGTGCCGGGCTTTCTCAATCTCCAGCTGGGCTTTGTCCGAGGCGAGCTTGGCCCGCCGCACTTCCACCTCGGGAACCGTGTTCTTCTGGCGGCGATTGGCCTCCTCGGCCTTTTCCCACTCGACCCGGGCCACATCGTACGCCTTTTCCGAGAAGCGGATATCGACGTCCGATTCGGCCTCTTTCGCCGCGATCGCCAGGGTGGCCAGGGGAACTTCGTCCTTGATCTTCGCCAGCAGCCGCCCCTCGGCCACCTGGTCTCCCTCGACCACATCGAGGCTTCCCAGAATGCCCGGTCGTTCGGCCGAAAGGATCACTTCGTGAATCAGCTTCACCGAGCAGTTGGGAACCGAGACTTTCCCCGGAACCTGAGCGACTGTCGCCCGGCGACGGTTGACGGCTGCCTGCAGGCGGTGGTTCAGCGCAGGAACGATCGCCGTGGTCAGCAGCAGGGCCGCCCCCAGGGTCAGCAAAGTCCAGCGGTTGCTCATGGCACTCGACTCCTCGGCCCCCCCGGAGCGAACTGGCCCGGGGTGGGGCCGCGTTGGGTTGTCTTCAGAATTGTGACGCACGCACACCAAATCCGCCAATGTCCGACCGGGAATTTCCCGGTTCTCGTCCGCTTCGCCGGGGGCCCCCCGGCAGCGTTTCCCCAGTCGCCTTCCCCTGCAGGAAAGCTCACTCGGTTCCCGCCGTCACCGGCTCCGCGGGTAGCTCCAGAGACTCGGGAGGCTCATCCGCGGGGGGCAGAGTGTCGGCCGGGGGGACCTCCGGTGGAACTTCCGGACTCATTCCCGGTTGGGAACGCCAGTCGCCCAGGGTCCCCGTCGGGGGCAGCGGATGCACCTCGATCCCCATCCCGGGGCCAGAACCCAGCGGACGGGCGTACGGCTCGGGTTCAGTGGTCACCGGATCCATCCGCGGGGCCTCAAACGCGTAGGCCCGGGCGATCGAACGCCGCATCAGGTCACGCTGGGCCTCGGGAGCCCAAGGACCCTCGGCCAGGTAAATGTTGTTGTACTCCAGCAGACTCCCCTGCCGGTACTGCAGTTCGCACAGAGACTTGTTCAGTTCCGTCACACTGCGGTAGTAAGACACTTCGGCAATCGCCAGCCGGTTCTGCGCCTGCAGCAGCAGGTCGAGCGACTTGCGGTCGAGGTCGTAGTCGGCCTGCACCGCCTCGAGGTTGTCCAAAGCCGCCTCACGGCGGTTGTAGTTCGTCTCGGCGTTCTGGTACCAGTAGTCGACCGCCTGGAAGGTCCCGGCCAATTCGAGGCTGATTTCCTGCTCCTGGGCGGCCATCACCGTCTGGGCTTTCGCCAGCCGCAGCTCCTGGTGTCGAACCTGCGACAACGCGCTTCGCAGCCCCAGCGGGACCGAGAACTGCATCCCCACCTGCCAGGCGGTCTGGTCACCCTGGAACTGGGTGCGATAGGCGCTCTGCAGATCGGAGCCCGGGTTTCCCAGCGAATCGTTCTGTCCAAACAGGTTGTTGCCGAACCCGTTCAACTGATAGAACGACGCCAGATTCAACTGGGGATTCGCCAGGCTGCGGGCGGCCCGCAACTGCAGCTCGTAGCTCTTCACCAGCCACCGCTGCTTCCGCAGTTCGGGACGCTTGGCGAATGCCGTCGCCAGTGAGCTGTGCCAGTCGGGATCCAGCCGCGACAAGCCTGGCTCGTCGACCGGCCGAATGATCCGCCCGTCGTTCGCCGGCAGCCCGCAGATCCGCCGCAATTGCAGCTCGATCCCGTAGATTCCCTGGTCACCCCCACGCGAACCGGGGCCTCCCAGGGCCGTCTCGGCCCGCGCTCGGGCTTCAAAGTATTGCTCCCGCGCCTGGGCTTCCTCGGCCCGCCCGCCCCCCACCAGCCCGGTCCGCGACTTCGCCTGCACGGTCCGCCAGGTCTTCAGGGCCGACTCGCGGGCCTCCACCAGACTGTCGTAGTTCCGGTACGCCTGGTACAGGTCCCAGTACAGCGTCTCGGCATCGAACACCATGTTCCGCACCTGCTGCTCGAAGTCGACCAGCGAGATGTCGGTGTTGATCCGGGCGATGGCCACCCCCTGGTTCACCCCGGCGATCGCCTGCACGTTGGGGTTGACCGGACCGGCGATACGGGTGAACTCCGTCCCCGCTCCGGCCCACAACGGTTGCTGATAGCTGAACTGCAAGTTGCCGGTGTACAGCGACTTGAACAGTTGGAACTCCTGGTTCGTCTGGTTGTAGTTCCAGTTCTGGGTGACCGCTGCCTGGGCCCCATATGCGAAGTTTTTGGTCAACCCCGCGCTGAACTGCCCCTGCTGCTGGAACAGCGTTCCCCCCGGATCAATCCCCCCCGACTGCAGCAGGTTGTTCTGGATCGTCTCGCTGTTCCCCACCCCCAGGCTCGAGTTGAACACCGGGTCGAACGAAGACAACGCCGCCTCCACCCCGCGGCTGCCGAACAACACCCCCGTCTCACGGATGGCCGGGTCATACACCGAGGTCACCGCCTCGCCATTCGCCAGCGTGGGGTTGCCGGGCGAAAGAAACTCGTTGCGAGTCCGGGCGATCTTGTTGTTTTCCAGCGTCATCCGCAGCACTTCGGCCAGGGTCAGATCCCACACCCCATCGTGCGATCGGTCTCCCGATGTGCGCGGATTCTGGCTGCTGATGGCCACCGGGTCGGGCTCGTAGTCGGCATCCGCCTCTTCGATGGCCAGTTGCGTGGTGCGGTCCCCCTCTTCGGGGTCCTGCGGTTCACCCAGGTAGCCCAGCCGGCGCTCCGCCGTGGCACAGCCCGCCACCGTCGCCGTCAACAGAGCTCCTGTGATCAGGCAGGCCACCGGAGTGAACCACACCCTGAACAGGTTCGTGTGTGCTGCAGGAGTCAAAAGGGTACCCAGCGTGAATCGGGACACTTCGGCACCATCCGCACAATGCGGAAAGTCACATCATTGGGAATCATCGGCAAACTCCGCCTGGATACTTTCACCAGAGTCATCCGCGAGGGGCAATCCTGCCGGAAACAGGCTTAAAAAAAGCGCTTCCACTCATGAATTTCAACCTCCAGGCGAACTTTCACCCCGCCCACCCACACGGCTGGTCCGGACCGCTTGATGTAGACCGCGCAGGTTGTGCAGAACTGTTGTATTTCCCAGACTGCCAGTAGTGTGTCGAAACCAGCCGCTGAAGGCACGGATCGGGCGGGGAGCAACGGGGCCCTTGCGCTCCACGGCTCATGGCCCGCCCCAGAAATTGTCCTGATTTCACTTCGTGTCCGGGGAGGCGTGGGGCCAACAGCCGGTTTCTGCCCGTTTTGGATTCAGCCCCCCCCGGGGAAACTGCTCCCGCGAAGTCGCAATCGATATACTCCGCACGACCGGCCGCCGGGGGGCTCGTCCGGTCGTCGTGCCGGGGGTTCCCCCGCGACCTGTTTTCGCGATGACTCGCTTCCCTCGTCCTTACACAGGAGTCTGCTTTATGAGTCGCTCGAACTGGCGTGTTCTCATCACCCCGGCCTTGCTCGTCGGGGGATGGCTGGCCTCCCTGCCGACCGCCGCCTGGGCCGAAGTCAAATTGCCCAACATCTTCGGCAACCACATGGTTCTGCAGCAGGGGCAGAAGAACAAGGTGTGGGGGAAGGCCGACGCGGGAGAGAAGGTCAAGGTCTCCATCGGCAGCCAGACCCACGAGGCGACCGCCGCCGCCGATGGCTCCTGGTCGGTGATGCTCGACCCGCTGCCCGTCGGCGGGCCCCACACCCTGGCCGTCAACAACCTCAAGTTCGATGACGTGCTGGTGGGTGAGGTCTGGATCTGCTCGGGGCAGTCCAACATGCAGTGGTCGATCAATGCCTCGAATGACCCCGATCTGGAACGGCTGTCGGCCAAGTTCCCCAAGATCCGCATGATCAACTTCCCCCAGATTGGCACCCAGGAAGCCATCTGGAGCCACCCCGACCGCCAGTGGCAGGTCTGCACTCCCGAGACCATCGGCAACTGGTCGGCCGTCGGCTATTTCTTCGCCCGCCAGTTGCACCAGACCCTCGATGTGCCGGTGGGAATGATCAACAACGCCTGGGGTGGCTCGGCCTGCGAGGCCTGGATCAACCGCGGTACGCTCGCCTCCGACCAACGGTTCAAGCCCATGATGGACCGCTGGGATGGTATGGAGCAGACCTTCGCCGACCTCAAGGCCAAGGGCAATGACCTCAACGAAGACCAGAAGAAGCAGTTGGCCGGTCTGGGGGGCCCCATGGGGGGCAATTCCCGCCCGGGCAACATCTACAACGGCGTGCTGAAGTCGCACCTGGGTTACGGCATCCGTGGAGCCATCTGGTACCAGGGAGAATCGAACGCCAGCCGGGCCTATCAGTACCGCGACCTGTTCCCCCTCATGATCAAGAACTGGCGCGACGAATGGGGCCAGGGAGATTTCCCCTTCTACTGGGTCCAGTTGGCCGACTTCACCAATGAGCCCGCCGGCCCCGGCGAAAGCGACTGGGCCGAGCTGCGCGAAGCCCAGACCATGACCATGTCGAAGCTCCCCAAGACCGGCGAAGCGGTCATCATCGACATCGGCGAAGGAAAAGACATTCACCCCAAGAACAAGTTCGACGTCGGCCGGCGCCTCGCCCGCTGGGCGCTCGCCAAAGACTACGGAGTCAACATCCCCTTCCACAGCCCCCAGTACAAGGCGATGACCAAGGAAGGCAATAA
>CAIOTJ010000167.1 GCA_903861195.1 uncultured Planctomycetaceae bacterium
CGGTTCGATTCGGGGTCAAACTGCAATCTGACCGGTCGTGTGGGGGATCCGCAGGCCGCCGAACTGCAGGGTTTTCAATCACGAGGGGAGCGTTCCGAGCATGATGTTGTCGCAGCGTGCCAAAGAACTGGGCATCCGCTACTTCCTGGTCTCCTTTGCCGACATGCTGGGGGTGTCCCGCGCGAAGTTGGTGCCGGCGAGCGTGATTGACGAAACGGCCGAGGTAGGGGCTCCCTTCGCCGGGTTCGCCACCTGGCTCGATTTGACCCCGGCCGATGCCGATATCTTCGCCCGTCCCGACCCGCAGAGCCTGGTCCAGCTTCCCTGGAAGCCCGAGGTGGGCTGGCTGGCTTCCGACCTCTGGATGAATGGAGAGCCGCTCGCCCAGGCACCGCGGAATGTGCTGCGCGAGCAGGTGGCCCGGGCGGCCGGGCAGGGTTATCAACTGCGGACCGGGGTGGAGTGCGAGTTCTTTTTGCTGACGCCCGATGGTCAGGCGGTGAGTGATCCGTGGGACCGGCAATCCAAGCCCTGCTACGACCAACAGGCCCTCACCCGGCGTTATGACCTTATCTCACGCATCTGCGACAGCCTGCTGCAACTGGGCTGGGAGCCGTATCAGAACGACCACGAAGACGCCAACGGCCAGTACGAGATCAACTGGAAATACGCCGACGCGGTCATCACCGCCGACCGGCAGATGTTCTTCAAGTACCTGGTGCGCACGCTGGCCGAGGAACAGGGGTTCCGGGCCACCTTCATGCCCAAGCCGTTCACCAACCTGACGGGCAACGGCTGCCATACCCACATTTCCCTGTGGAAGGCCGACGGCAGTTGCAACCTGTTCGCCGACGCCGCGGGGCCCTCGGGGCTCTCTCCGCTCGCCTACCAGTTCCTCGGCGGGGTGCTGCATTCGGCCGAGGCGCTGTGTGCCTTTGTGAATCCCACGGTCAACTCGTACCGTCGTCTGCATGCCCCAAGCACCACGTCGGGATCGACCTGGTCCCCCAACCGGATCAGTTTTTCGGGGAACAACCGGACGCACATGGTGCGCATTCCCGAAGGGGGCCGCATCGAATTGCGGCTGGTCGATGGAGCGGCGAATCCGTATCTCTCGGCCGCCGCGATTCTCGCGGCAGGCCTGGAGGGAATTGCCCAGCGACGCGAGGCGGGGGCCCTGCGCGACTTCAACGTCTACACCGACGCCCACCAGGCCGACTCCCTGCGCAAACTGCCCGAGACATTGCTCGACGCACTGCGGCATCTCGAACGCAACCCGGTGTTGACCGAGGCCCTGGGGGCCGGGTTCACTGCGGGCTACCTCAAACTGAAGCAGGCCGAGTGGCGCGATTACAACCGGCATGTCTCGGCGTGGGAGCTGCAGCAGACGCTCGACTGCTGAACGACGGTCGCCGCGTTGACCGACCGCAGGTCGATGTGATCCGACCGCAGGGATCGCCCTGTGGGGGGCCTCACAGTCTGTATGGTTCCGCCTCGACGAACCGTTCCGAGTGCCCCGCTGGCACGGGGTGGAACCCCCCCCCCCAGTGCCATTGTTCGGACAGGGGATTGGACACCCGTGGCGTGAGCCTGCCGCAGCAGTCGCCCGGTTGGGGCTTCCCGAACGGTCCGCGTCGCGATCCCCCATGGCTGGCGATTTTCCCGCCAACAGTTGCCCCGGCGCACTCGGGGAAGATACCGTCCCCTCCAGCGATGGTGGGGTGCCGCACGACGCGCGAGTCTCGTGTCGGGCGCGCCACTCCATCCGGCATCGCTCGGCCTCGGCCCGCTCACCCGCTCTGTTCCCCCCTGTCGGTCCTCTGTCATGCCCGCACTCCCCACCCCCCAGCTCGAACATCTGCGCTCATTGGTTTCCCGCGACCGTCTGGTGCGCGACACCATGGATCTCTGTTCGCTCTACAGCCGGACGGGGGAGGCGAAGCCGGCGCTCGACCGACTGGCCGAGATTCTGGCCCGCGAAGGCTTCACGGTCGAACGCCCCGAGGGGGGCTACGCGGCGGCACCCGCGGTGGCCGTGCGCTATTCGTCCGGGAAGCCCGGTCCCACCATTCAGTTCAACGGCCATCTCGACACGGTCCATCTGCCGTTTGTTCCGCCGCAGCACGAGGGGGACCGCATCACAGGGACCGGCAGTTGCGATATGAAGGGGGGAACCGTCGCGGCACTCGAAGCGTTGCGGGTGGTCCGCGACAGTGGTGCCCTGACCAAGGGGTCGATCCTGTTGACCGCCCACGATTTGCACGAGGCCCCCTGGGGAGATGGAACGCAACTGGAAGGGCTCATTCGCCAGGGCTACTGCGGCGATGCCGTACTCATTCCCGAGTACCTCAACAGTTGCATTCCCACCGCCGGCCGGGGCCTGGCGATCTGGAAACTGACCATCCGCCGCCCGGGAGCGCCAGTCCACGAGGTGTTGCGTCCCGCCAACGAGCCCAGCGTGATTGAAGCGGGGGCCGAGATGATCGCCCGCCTGCGGCAATACGGCACGCACCTCGCCAGCAAGACCGACCCGGTGGCCGGCCCCGAGACGGTCTTCGTCGGGCAGGTGCACTCGGGGGTGATCTTCAACCAGTTCCCGCAAGAGCTGGTGCTGGAAGGGACCCGCCGGTGGTTGCCGGGGGAAAGCCGGTACCTGGTCGAAGAGGAATTCCGCAAGCTGGTCCAGCAGGTGGCCGACCGGACGAAGACGACCATCGACATTCGCTGGCAACTGGTGCGGGATGGCTTCCGGCTCGACACCAACCATCGCTTCGTGAAGATCTTCGAAGACAACTACACCGCCACCACGGGGCAGACCCTGCCGCAGGGACCGAAGCCGTTCTGCGACGACTGCAACGCGTTCTGGTCGCTGGCCGATATTCCCGGAATCACCCACGGCCCGAATTCCGGAGGAGCCCACACGCTGGAAGAGTGGGTGTCGATCGACGACATGGTCCGGGTCGCCCAACTCTACGCCGCCACCGCCCTGCAGTTCTGCAATAGTTGAGCCGGCGTCACGGCTGACGCGGCAGCGTCGGCGGGTCGTCCGGGGTCGATTTCCGGCGGGCTGCCGGGTTGACCATCCCGTCTGGCCACCGGGGTCGGGCCACCGCGCTTCGGCCCGCCGTCCGGCCACTGCGGCAGGGGGGCGTTTGGGGTATACTGTAGGCTCGGTGCAGGCTGGGTCTGCACGGCGGGGACACAGATTTGCCGGATGCGCTCTCCATGGTGAGTCGAGTTGCAAAACACGGGTGTCGCGAGGGGCAGTGGCTGCTGCCTTTGATCGGGACTTGGCTGATGGCCTGCGGACTGACCGTGGGCGTCGAACGGCCTCTGGCGGCGGCCGAGGTCGACTACACCCGCGACGTGAAGCCGCTGCTGCAGCAGCATTGCGTCGGCTGTCATGGTGCCAAACGGCAGCGGGGCGATCTGCGTCTCGATTCCCGGGCCGCCCTGTTGAAGGGGGGCTCGCGCGGGCCGGCGGTGGTCGCGGGGAAAGCGACCGAGAGCCTGCTGATCCAGGCAGTCACCCAGGCCGATCCCGAGATCGCGATGCCCCCCGAGGGGGAGCCGTTGTCGGCTGAAGCGATCCAACTGCTGCGCGACTGGATTGACCAGGGAGCCCCAGGCCCCTCCGACGAGGCGCCCCCCCGCAAAGAGATTCCCTGGAGCTTCCGGCCGGTGCAGCGTCCCCAACTGCCCGCTGCTGCCGCGTCGATCGATGAATTGCTCGAGGCGCAGCGGGTCCGGCAGGACCTGGCGAGCCTGGGCGTCTCGGCGGAAGCCGACCGCGTCACCCAGATCCGCCGCCTGTACCTCGTGATGCATGGGCTGCCTCCCACACCAGCCGAGGTGCGGGAGTTCGTGACAGACTCGGCTCCCGGGGCCTACGAGCGCCTGGTCGACCGGGTTCTGGCCAGTCCGCGGTATGGCGAGCGCTGGGGCCGGCACTGGCTGGATATCGCCCGATTTGCCGAGTCGAATGGGTTTGAGACCAACCGCGTCCGGCCCAATGCCTGGCCGTATCGCGACTACGTCATCGAAGCCTTCAACAAAGACAAGCCGTACGATCAGTTCATCCGTGAGCAGGTGGCGGGGGACGCGTTGCGGGCCGATGCCGGGACGGGCTTTCTGGTGGCCGGCGCCTACGACCTGGTGAAGAGCCCCGACGTCAACCTCACGCTGATGCAGCGGCAGGACGAACTGGCCGACATCGTCAACACGACCGGGACCGCCTTCCTGGGGCTGACCCTCGGGTGTGCCCGCTGCC
>CAIOTJ010000168.1 GCA_903861195.1 uncultured Planctomycetaceae bacterium
GCTGGCTGAACGGGGACTGGGTGGAGGATGAAGAAGCGGTGGTTTATCCGTACGTAGAACAAGATTGAAATCTTGTTCGGGATGACGAGACAGCGCTGGTGGTCGAGATTTAACCAGGCCAGGAGGGAGTGACACATGCTCCGCTTTATGAAACCAAACGTCGTGCGGGGTATGCCCAGGCCCCAGGGGACTCGACAAGCTGGAAGCTCGTCGCCACGGAAATGGAATGGAGTTTGTTTATGGGTTCGTACTCCGCTTTATGAAACCAAACGTCGATTTCGAGGGAGGAGTCAATGGCTTCGACAAACTGGAAGTTTGTCGCCACGAATATTCATCGGAATCCGTTTATGGGTTCATCCGCCGCTTTATCAAACCAAAGTTCGTAAGCGCCCGCCGCCGGGGAGGGGGAATTTGGATGGGGATGCCGATTTGCCGTGGGTTGAAACCCACGCTACGGAGGGGGCTGATGGAGAATCGCCCTCACGTTACCAACAAAAAACCCCGCTCGGGCACTCGGCCCGGCGGGGTTGGAGGTGGACGATACTGGACTCGAACCAGTGACCTCCACGATGTCAACGTGGCGCTCTAACCAACTGAGCTAATCGTCCGCACTGATCGGCTCTTGCGAGCCAGAAGAAACAATGTAACCGCACCGTCGGCAACGTCAAGGGCCGGGGGACAAGTCAGCCGGGGCCGGGGGTGGGCGGCCTCTCCCGATTGGTACCCCCGGCACGACTGGTACGATGGAC
The DNA here is from genome assembly GCA_903861195.1 of uncultured Planctomycetaceae bacterium. Taxonomy (GTDB): domain Bacteria; phylum Planctomycetota; class Planctomycetia; order Planctomycetales; family Planctomycetaceae; genus UBA10511. Next base: position 750 of record CAIOTJ010000168.1, read on the forward strand.
TGGTACGATGGCGGGCCTGGTTCCGATGACCTGGGCTGGGGTGGTTGCCGAACCGGCGGAAGGAGGCGTCGAGGAACCCGCTGATTCCTGGATTGGTCCTGCTCTCCCGGTCCTGCTCTCCCGGGGAGTGGCGGGGGGTTTGCGGGGCGGGAGGTCCGGTCCAAGTTGTTCGCCCCGCTTGTGTTGCCCGGGTGGGGGGGGATAATGGCACTGGGTTCGCGGGTCGGGATGGTGGCCTGGTCATTCGTTCCCCGCCGCTGCGGTCAGTCACATCCCCTCTTCGGATGGGGGAGCATCGCCGCCCATCGACTTGCCCCTCAACGGACCGGCGTCAGAGGGGAAGTGGGCGGATTGTGGTGCAGGGCAACGTGCGGAACTGGCCGCTCTGGATTCATCCCGGCACGGCACGCTGCCAGCCCCGCTGTGAGTGGACCTGTTGATTTGTTCCCCGGTCAATTTCCTGGTGTCTGCCGACCATGCCTCAGTCTGCCGATCTTCCGTCCGATCCTGCCCAGGAGCACCGCGTTTCGGCGGCCGCCCTGCGCGAGCTGCTGATCAAGATTTACACGCGGATGGGGATGTTCAAGGTGGAGGCCGAGATGGCCGCACAGCGCCAGGTCGAGGCCGACCTGCGGGGGTTGCGGTCGCACGGCAGCCGGGGGACCCCCCGCTACGTGCGGGCGATGGACGTGGGGGACATCGATCCCCGGGGGCAGATTCTGACGGTGGTGAAGACACCGGCCCTGGCGGTGCTCGACGGGGCCCGGCAGATGGGGCATGTTGCGGGAACCCGGGCGATGCAGTTGGCGATCGAGCTGGCCCGCGAGGTGGGGACCGGGACGGTGGCTGTCCGAAACAGCCATCACTTTGGGGCGGCGTCGGTGTATGCGCTGCTGGCGGCACAAGCGGGGATGATTGGATATTGCGCCACGAGCACGGGGCGGGCGAGTGTGGCCGCCCATGGCAGCACGACCGCCGCCGTCGCCAACAATGCCTTCGCCTGGGCCGCGCCGTCGCGCAGTGGAGCCCCTTTCTGCCTCGACATGTCGTGTGCCGTGAGTTCATGGAGCAAGATCGAAGCCCTCGGCCAGTATGGACAGCCCCTGCCCGAGAACTGGGCCCTCGACGCCCAGGGAGAGCCGACCCTGGACCCGGCGGCCGCCCGGGTGCTGTTGCCTGCCGCGGGTCCGCGGGGGTTTGGGCTGGCGTGGCAGTCGAGCCTGGTGGCAGGGGCCCTGGTGGGGGGGAAGCTGCCGCTGCACAAGAAGGCGCATCCCGAGGCGGACGAAAGCGAGCATTTTTTCTATGTGATCGACATCGCCCGGTTTGGCGCGCTCGAGCGGTTCTACAATGAAGTCGACCGCACGGCCGACGAGGTGCGGGCCCTGCCTCCCGCTCGGGGACATTCGCACGTCTGGCTTCCCGGCGACCGGGAGTGGCAGCGGGCCCGCGAGTGGGAAGAGCAGGGTATTCCCCTGCATCGGGCCCATCTCGACGAGCTGGCCGCGGTCGCCCGCAAGTACAAGTTCCCCATTCCCTGGGAGCAGGCGTAACGCGATGTCTGAACCGGAGGAACCAGCCGAGAAAGTCCGCACGTTTCCCACCTCTCCCGGCGTGTACCTGATGAAGGATGCCGTGGGACGGGTGATCTACGTCGGCAAGGCGGTGAACCTGCGGAACCGGGCGTCGAGCTACTTCACCAAGGCGGCGGCGGTCGACCGGCGGACCGCCGAGCTGGTGAAGGTGATCCGCGACATCGACTTCATCGAGGCCGACAGTGAGGTCGACGCCCTGCTGATGGAAGCCCGGCTGATCAAGGATGTGCAGCCGCAGTTCAACCAGGAACTGAAGGACGACAAGACCTTTCCCTACCTCGAGATCACCACGCGGGAGGATTTTCCGCGGGTTGAGTTCACCCGGCAGCCGCGGGCGAAGGGGGCCCGGCTGTATGGGCCCTTCACCAGTGCCAAAAAGCTGCGGGCGACCATTGGCGTGTTGCAGAAGATCTTCCGGTTCCGCACCTGCAGCCTCGACATTGGCGAAGAGGAAGAACGGTGGAAGTGGTTTCGGCCCTGCCTGCTGGCCAGCATCAATCAGTGCACCGCGCCGTGCAACCTGCGGATCAGCAAGGAGGAGTACCGGAAAGACATCGACCGCCTGCGGCTGTTTCTGGACGGGCAGAAAGGGAAGCTGCTGCAGCAGATGCAGACCGAGATGGAGCAGGCGGCCACCGAGTTGAAGTTCGAAAAGGCGGCCCGCATTCGGGACGAGTTGAAGGCGCTCGAGGCGCTGAACCTGCGGGGGAACCTCGACGAGCATGTGCAGCCCGAGGTCTTCCCGATCGATCCGAAGAAGGGGATTGCCGGGCTGCAGAAGATTTTCAAGCTCGACCGGCCCCCCCGGCGGATCGAGGGGGTCGACATCGCCCATCTGGGGGGTGGTGAGACGGTCGCCAGCCTGGTGCAGTTCATCGACGGGCTGCCGTTCAAGCATGGCTACAAGCGGTACCGCATCAAGTCCGTCGAGGGGATCGATGATTATGCCTCGATCCGCGAAGTGGTGGGGCGGCGGCTGGGGCGGCTCTCGGCCGAGGGAGAATCGTTTCCCGACCTGCTGTTGATCGACGGGGGGAAAGGGCAACTGAATGCGGCCCTCTCGGCCATGGAGGCGCTGGGCATCACCCCGCCGGTGACGATTTCGCTGGCGAAGCAGGAAGAAGAGATCTACGTGCCCGGGGAGTCCGAACCACGCCGGCTGAGCCGTCATTCGTACGCCCTGCGGCTGTTGCAGTACGTGCGTGACGAAGCCCATCGCTTCGCCCAGCATTACCATCACCTCTTGCGGAACAAGGCGACCTTCGAGGGGGATTGAGAGGGGGCCGCGGGCGATCAAGGGGTGCTCTTCCGGCAGACTGCTTCTCAAGGGCGGGCTGCCCTGTTTCTGCGACGAGGTCTCAACCCCTGCCCCGGACATTGATCCCGGATTGTCGTGTTTTGAGTCGGGCTTTTTGCCACACTGGCTCTTGGGAGGAGCAGGGTCGAACTGGTTGCCGGGAAATTCGGTTTTCTTGGCGAGGCCCGTGGCGAGGCCCGTGGCGAGGCAAGGTTCGGATCGACAGGCTACACAAATCGCCACCAAGGGAGGACTGTAACGAAGTTGCAGATTGGAGAGGCGGGAATGGATGGGTTTCTTGACAGCCGTTCCCCCGGCACCGATCTTGCATTGGCAGACAGCGGTGTGAACGGGTCGCGGACAGGATTGGCTGGTTGCGACGCGGTCGGTGAATGGACATTTGTTGGAACGCGTGAGGAAGAACGATGCCCCCGTGGCCAGGAGGTCCGTGCCCCGTATGTGGGGAAGACATGCCCGAACGGATGATCCATTGCCGGAATTGTCGGGCGATGCTGAACACCGATCTGGAATCGGACAGCATCGAAATCCCGGCGTTTGTGCCGCTGCAGGAAATCACCTCGTCCATCACGCTGCCGATTCGCGGGTATTTCATCCCGTGTTCGAGTTGCCAGCGTGAGTTGCGGATCAATGCGCGATTCGCCGGGAAAAAGGTTTCGTGCAAGCACTGCCAGTCGTCGTTCCGGTTCAATCCCGACGTGGAGGTGAACGGCGAGTTGCCGCAGGTCTACGTGTATTGCCCGCATTGTGAAGAGCGGCTGCGGGTGGGGCGGAAGTACCTGGGGGCCAAGGTGGCCTGCAAGGGCTGCCACGGCGAGCTGGTGATTGAAGACCCCAGAGAGGCGAAGGGGTGAGGCTTCCGTGGCGACAAGTTTTGCGCGTGTCGAGGTCTTGTTGCGTCTGGAGAGCGAGTCGGGCCGTTTGGTCACTCGTGACTGAAGGACCGTTCTCCCCGTGTGTCGGTGCTTTCAGCCGAGAATCCGGCGGGGGATGTGCCCTCCGGCCAGACTCCGCCGGCTCTTCGGATCCGGGGATGGGTCGGGCGGCGAGTCGGCGGGACCGTTGTTTACGAAGGTCGTTCCTTGCGGTCGGCGATTTGCCCGGGAGCGGCCTGTGACGGTGGCCCGTACAGCCGCCAATAGCCGACGAGATTGCTGGTGAGAAACGCCGTTTCAATCAGGATCGCGACAGGCGAGCCGACCAGGACGTTGTGGACGATCCAAAAGAGATTCCCGGCACAGAAGCACTGCCGCAGCACCCGGTCGGAGTGCTGGAAACTGCCGATGGTGCCACAGGTGAATGCTCCGAACGCGAGCCAACTGGGAAGCCCGTTGTAAGAGAGCCCAATGGCGACCGCGGCGGCCGCCAGGTAGAGCCCCACGAAGGCGCGGTGGCGGGAGACGAGTGCCGTGATGAACTGCGTGACGGTCAACAACAGCAGGATGGCGGGGGTAGTGCGGCCCAGCACGAGAAAGTGCGAGGCATTGAAGCAGGAGAGGGCGGTGAGACAAAGCAGCACCGACCGGCGTTCGCGCAACTGGAACGACACGATGCCGAACACGGCCCCCACCGCCGCGAGGAGCTGCGACCAGACGAAGGGAGTCATGCCGTCTCCCGGCGGCCCACTCGGGGTGTGGTTGGCGAAAGGACAGTGTGGAAGGGTTTGTGGGCGATGGAGCAGGTGATCGACTGGCCGCATGTGATGCGCGGCGGACGGGGTGTGCAGGACAACGGCGCCCGAACTGGAACCGGAGCCAGACGGCGAGGAAGTTTCGCCCGGTCCCGCCGCCTTGTCGAACGGCCCAAGGGGAGCCGCGCGACGTCACGCCGGGTGAAGCCGCCGGAGGGGCTGCAGCCGGGCGATTCGTCCGTCTGCGCCATGGCCTCGGCGGTCGTGCGCATCAGCACAGGCGACAAACCCCAGCAGGGGCTCTCAGGAAGGATCGCACCAGTGCGCGTCGGGGGAAGCAGGTCCAGAGTCATGGGGGCAGACTTGGGATGAAGGCGGGGGAAGAGGCGGCTGTGGCTGGAAAGGAATCGGACCGGAGCCGGGCGGTCCAGAGACAGCGGCGTTCACGTGGGAGTCAACGGTGTCCCAAGCGGGAGTATATGGAGGGATCGGCCCGACGGGGAGGAGCCGCCGATCGGTGCCGCTCGATGGCTCGCCTGAGCCTGCTTCGACTTTGGTTTGCGAATTCGCCATAATGAAAATTCGACGCGACGAAGCCGACTGTTGGTCAATGCTCTCTTCCAAAAGCATCTCGTGGAGTTTGGTGTCATGGTGAATGAAAATCGTGAAGACTTGGACGATTTCCTTGCGGAAGACTCGGCGGAAACAGCGCGTCGGCCCCGCCGCTCCAGATCCGCCTCCAACGGGAACTTGCCGACGTTTGTGACGGTCATGGCGATCATCGACCTGATTGTCTGCGGCTTGCGGGTTCCCTTACTGGCTCTGTCGGTGATTGGCATCATGGCGATGCTGAATAACCCGCAGATGGGGTCTGTGGTGGGGCTGACCTTTCTCTCGTTGGGGGCCGAAGCCCTGACCGCGGTTTGCGGGCTCACGGCCGGTATTGGCATGTTGATGAAGAAGCCGTGGGCGACCATTCCAGGCTGGATCGCCGCCGTCTGCTGCCTGATTTCTCTGGGCTCCAACATCTACACCACATTGAACACGCTGGATGCCACGTTGGCGCAATTCCAGGGACCGCAGGGAGAAGCCGCCCGCGTCGGGGCCTACGTCGGTTTGGCAGGGACGATTCTGTTCCGACTCGTTCTGCTGGGTTGTTACATCGTGGCGCTGCGGATGTTCACGAACTGGATTGCCAGGAACCGGACGGCCGAGGCCTGACATCTGGGGGGTCCAGTGGTTCGCCCGGTGATCGCGAGGTGTTTCATCGCTGAGGGAGGGGACCACACCCAGAGGCAAACGCTGGTTCGGCCGGGGGTTCTCGCGAACCGGGGACCTGCGCCGGAGTGAGTTTTGGCTGATGGCCGAAACGCGGGGCTGACTTGGACCGCCAGTTTGCCGCCGAACCTTGCGCGGGTCAGATCGGTCTGTTTCACAGAGTTCCCCGGCTGGGTTGCCGGATCAACGCCTTCTGAGTCCGCTCGACACCCTTCCCCCGCCCCCCATGGCGTCCGTCGTCCAGACCCTCACCCAACGCGGGCTGCTGCGTCCGCCGTCGTTCCTGCCGGCCAACATGATGTACGAGACCCTGATGGGCTCGGTCGCCTATGGGGTATCGGGAGACACGTCGGATCGGGATGTGTATGGATTTGCCATTCCTCCCCGGGACCATCTGTTTCCCCATCTGGCGGGGGAGATTGCCGGGTTTGGCACGCCCCGCCCGCGGTTCGAGAACTTCCAGGTGCACCATGTGCGCGATCCCGACGCACTCGCCGGGAAAGGATGCGAGTACGACTTCTCGATCTACAGCATTCCCCGGTACTTCACACTCTGCCTGGAATGCAATCCGAACATGATCGATTCGCTGTTCACTCCCCAGGACTGCGTGCTGCATCTGACGCGCGTCGGCGGAATGGTGCGCGAGCGACGGCACCTCTTCCTGCACAAGGGAGTCTGGACCCGCTTCAAGTCGTACGCCTACAGCCAGCTGCACAAACTGCGCACCAAAGTGCCCGAGGGAAAACGGGCCACGTTGCGTGAGGAGTTTGGGTTTGACGTGAAGTACGCCTACCACGTCGTGCGGCTGTTGTATGAGTGCGAACAACTGCTGCTGCACGGCGACCTTGACCTGCGGCGTGACCGGGAACACCTCAAGGCGATCCGCCGGGGCGATGTCTCGGAGGAGGAGATTCGCCGCTGGGCCGCCGAGAAAGAACGCCAGCTCGAGACGCTGGCCCAGCGCTCGACCCTGCCCGATCAACCGGATGAACCGGCGGTGCGCCGGCTGCTGCTGGAGTGCCTGGAAGAACATTACGGCTCGCTCGACGCGGTGGTGGCCCGTCCCGATGCCGCGACCGACACGCTGCGACAAATCTCCGATCTGATTGACCGCTATCGCCAACTCACAGTCCCCTCTGCCGGTCCCCGCGTTGCGGCAACCAACGTCCCGACCACGGATGCCGAGACAGCACTGCCTGGGACCGCTGCGACCTCACCGGGTCCCGACCGTTTGCCGACCCCCTGATGTCCCCCGCCTCTGTTCACGATTGGGAGTTTTGGCGCGACTGGTGCCAATCGGCCCGGCCGGCGGAGAGGCTGCATGCGCTGCGGGCGACGGGCGCCCTGCGGTTGTTGCCCGAGCTGCAGGCGTTGGTGGGGGTGCCGCAGGATCCAGAGTGGCATCCGGAGGGGGATGTGTGGGTGCACACGCTGCTGGTCTGTGATGCGGCGGCAGCGATTGCGGACCGGGACGGGTTGGACGCTTCCGACCGACAGGAACTGCTGCTGGCCGCGTTGTGCCACGACCTGGGCAAGCCGGCGACCACGCGGTTGGAGACCGGGCGGTGGCGTGCGCCGGGGCATGCAGAGGCGGGGATCGAGCCGACCGGGACGTTATTGAACCGGATGCAGGCCCCACCGGAACGACTCGATGCCGTGCGGCCGTTGGTGCGCGAGCACCTGGTGCATGCCCAGACCGGCATGTCGGGCCGGGCGATGCGGCGGATGCTGCGGCGGTTGCAACCGGCATCGCTGACTCAGTTGGTGCGACTGATCGAGGCCGACCTGTCGGGCCGGCCTCCGTTGCCGCGGAAGCTCACCCCGGCTGTGAGCGACTGGGTGGCCCGGGTCAACCTGCAGTTGTCACGCGAACAGGCCGACACGGCGACTGCGAATGCAGCGACACCGCTGCTGCAGGGCCGACACTTGATCGCGCTGGGCCACAAGCCAGCCGTCTGGTTTGGCGAGGTGCTGCGCGAGTGCCATGCCGCGCAGCTGGCGGGGGAGTTCTGCGACGAGGCGGGGGGGCTGGAAATCCTTCAGGAACGTTTGGCGGAGCGCCGAGCGGCCGGCTGGCAGAACAGTGCGGGTGCCGCTGCCCCTTGCGACTGAGAGTTGCGTCTGTCGCGCCAGGGGTTGACCGGGTGGCAGCCCTGTTGCGTGGATACCGATCGGTCGTGGCCTGACCGCGACCCCGAGCAGCCCGGCAGGCCCGGTGCCCGGCTGCAGTCATTGGCGAGAACTGACTCCCCACTGAAGGAAACTGCAGGTCTCTGCTTGCAGCCCAGCGACTCTTACCTGTACAATAGACAATACATTGAAGACACCGGGTCACGAACGCACTGGGAAAACCCTCCATGCATTCACCGTTCCTCTCCTCCCGCCGTCAATTCGCGCAGGGTTTGGCGTGGGGCGGGCTGGGCCTTGGCTGCGGTCTGGGTTTTGGCCAGCCGGGTGGGAACGCCTCAACCGGCACCGTCCGGGCGAAGCGCTGCCTGATGCTGTTTTTGTTCGGAGGCCCGGCCCAGTCCGACACCTTCGACCTCAAGCCCGAAGCCCCCGTCGAGTATCGGGGTGAATTCAACCCGATCGAGACATCGGTTCCCGGGATGTTGTGGACCGAGCATCTGCCCCGATTGGCCCGCCTGGCCCAGCACATCGCCCTGGTCCGGTCGGTGACGATGAGCGAAGAGAGCATTGGCGATCATCATGCCGACACCTACTACTTGCTGACCGGCCATCGCCCCGACCGCTCATTTTTCGTTGAAGGGATCAATCGCAAGCCTCGGGAAGACGATGTCCCCTGTCTCAACTCGGCCGTGGCCCGCGCGCTCGGCCACCCCCCCGACCTGCCAGGAGTCGTGCAGTTGCCCGCCCTGTCGGGGGAAGTGACGAACTACATCAATCCGGGACAGTTCAGCGGGCGGCTGGGACCCCGGCATGCGCCGCTGCTGGTGCGGGGAGCGATCGAACAGCCGCGGGATCTGGCCGCTCCGGATTTCGTGCTCCCCTCGGACCTGCCCGGTACCCGCCTCGACCACCGTCGAAACCTGTTGACAGCCCTCGACCAATGGCAACGCGCTGGAGAGTCGGCCCTGGACATTCGGAGTGGTCGTTCCACTGGGGAAGCCGCGAGCCTGGCGACCTGGAGTGTGCATGAACGCCGGGCGTTTGAACTGCTCACATCGCCGGGGGTGAAGCGGGCGTTTGACGTGACCCGCGAGCCCGACGAGACCCGGTTGCGTTATGGGGAAGACATCAATGGGCAGAGCCTGCTGCTGGCCCGCCGACTGCTGGAAGCGGGAGTTCCCTCGGTGGCGGTGCACTGGATTGGACGACGGGTGGGGGCGGGGCTGAGCTGGGACACACACTCCGACAACTTCGGACAATTGAAGAACGCGCTGCTGCCCGCGCTCGATGCGGGACTCTCGGCCCTGCTGCAGGATCTGCACGACCGGGGGTTGCTGGAGGAGACGGTGGTGTTCGTGGCGGGCGAAATGGGGCGGACTCCGAAGGTTGGGGATCCTCGCACAGGGGGGAAGGGACCTCCGGGACGCGATCACTGGATCCACCTGATGCCGGCGCTGTTCGCCGGGGGAGGAATTCGCGGGGGACAAGTTTATGGCGCGTCGGATCGGGTGGCGGCCTATCCGGCAGAGCACCCCGTCCGGCCGGGAGACCTCGCGGCGACCCTGTTCGAGTCCCTGGGAATTCCCCCGGATTTCGCCTACCAGGACCGCGAGGGGCGCACCTTCCGGCTGTTGGAGGAGGGGCGGCCGCTGCCGCTGTTTGGCTGAGTCGATCATCTGCGAAGGGTTGCCGTGGCGATGCCCAGGCGTCGCGTCGGGGATTTGATCTCCCCACGAGGGCGACCCCTTGTGTCCCCGCCCCTGGTTCGGTTACCAACACGGTTCAACGAACCCGCTTCGCCTCCGCAGGATTCTCTGATGACAACGCTGTGCGCCCGCGTTTTGATCTCGGCCGTGGTGACCCTGTTCCTGTTGTCGGCCTCGGCAGTGCGCGCCCAGGCTCCCCTGGAGATTCCCGCGACCGATGAAGGCGTGCCAGGAGCCGGGCCCATCCGGCGCTACGATTGGTTCCGCGACCTGTGGAAATCGCGGCGGTCTGAATGGGTCAAGCAGCGCGAGTCCCAGCAGGGGGCGGTGGTCTTCCTGGGAGACTCCATTACCCAAGGGTTTGGGGATGACTTTCGCAAGGCGTTTCCCGGACTCAAGCTCGCCAACCGGGGCATCAGTGGTGACACCACCCGTGGCATGCTGCTGCGGCTCAAGGACGATGTGCTGGTGCTGAAACCTCGCGCAGTCGTCATTCTCGCCGGAACCAACGATCTCGAAGAAAAGGCCGAACCCGAAACGATTGCCGGAAATCTCAAGCTGATCATCGCGGCCCTCAAGCAGCACGACCCCAAGCTGCCGGTGGTGGTCTGCCAGGTGTTTCCCGCGTCGGCCAACATGAAGCGGCCCGCTGAGAAAATCCGCAAGATCAACGAACTCTACGCCGGTGTGGTGAAGACCGAGCCGCAAGTCACTCTGATTGACACCTGGACGCTCTTCGCGAATGACCAGGGGGATGCCAAGCCCGCCGAGTTCCCGGATCTGCTGCACCCGAATGAAGCTGGCTACGCCAAGTGGGTCGCAGCCCTGCGGCCGATCTTCGCAACGCTGGGTCTGGTCGAAACCGAGCCTGACGCGTTCCAGCCCGAGCCTGGGTTCACCAGCCTGTTCAACGGGAAGGACCTGACCGGCTGGGGATTTCGCGAAGGACAGACGCTCACGCCGAAAGGGAACTTCGACGGCAAGACCGCCAGCGATGACGGACGGTATGTCGCGAAGAATGGCCGGTTGATTGTGGCGACCCCCCCTGAAGGACGCAGGATCCAACAGCTCTGGACCACGCGGGAGTTTCCCAAAAACTTCGTTCTGAAGCTGGAATTCCGGGCGACTCCCAATGCCGACAGCGGGGTCTTCGTCCGACAACCGCAGCTGCAGTGCCGGGATTATCCTCTCGCCGGCCCCTACAAATCGCTGCAAAAATACAAGCCGCAGGACTGGAATGAACTGGTCATCACCTGTCGCGACAACATCGCCCACTGCACCTGCAACGGGGAAGTGCTGGAGGCGGAACTCAAACTGCCCGCCACCGGACCGATTGGTCTGGAAGGAGATCGCGGCCAGATGGAATATCGCCGGATTCGGCTGCAGGAACTGCCGTAGTACGGACCACTTGGCCCAAGGACATGGCCGACGGAGGCTCAGGCTCCGTTGGCCGCTGGTGGAATCGGGGAAATTTGTCCGCGACGGTGCGCGGCGATCCGCTCTGGGGCTGTCAGGCGAGGTGCCGCCCCAGCCAATCGAACGCCGCGCTCTGCATCGCCCGATCAAACTTGTGTCCCCCGGAGTAAAACTCGCCGCGGTACATCGCGGGAGCCCCGGCTCGTTGAAACACCTCGGCCAGCATGCGATCAGCCCGATGCATTTCTTCGAGGGTATACAGGGCGTCTTCGTTGCAGTTCTGGACCAGTGTGGGAAGGGGGGCGCGCAGGCCGAGGATCTCGGGGAATTCCAACTGCCTGGGGAGCAGGGGAATGTAGGTCATCCAGGTGTGTGTAAAGCACTTGTCGAGCAGGAAGTCGCGCCAGGTCGACATAAACCCGACCGCTACCGCGCAGCGGATTCGCTCATCGAGGCCCCCCAGGTAAACAGTGCGCAGGCCTCCGCCCGAGAGCCCTGCACAGCCGACACGGCGGGCATCGACCTCGGGGCGGCTGCAGAGCACGTCGAGCGCCCGCTGGTCTTCGACCAGGTACATGCCGGGCCAGGTGGTCCCGGCACACAACAGGCTCTTGGCGAAGATGTGTTCGTGAGCGGCGGCGAAGGCGTTGTACTTGCGGATCCCCTCCAGATCATTGGGGGCAGGGTCGACCCCATCACCCCGCAGGCGGGGGGGAACATCGGCCACCCGCACCCGACGGCTGCCGAAGGGAAAGGTGTCGTGCACCAGCACCACATACCCCCGGTGAGCCGCCTCGTTGGCCCACGCCAACCCCTCGTAACTCTGCTGTTGGTGCTGGACCTGCACCTCCCAGGGTTGATCGTCGGTGCGGGCAATCTTGCGCCAGCCGAGATACTTGTTGCCCCCATGGTCGTGCAGTGCCAACAGGCCGGGCAGCGGCCCCTGGGCATCCCGCGGCTTCAGCAGCACCGCTTCGGTTCGGGGTCCCACCGGCAGCTGCCACGAGAGGTGCTCGACGATCAGCCCCCGGTGCTCGTGGCGACTGTCGACCCGCACCTCGGGAGACCCTCCCAAATCAACCGGGGCGAGGCATTCGCGGGTCCGTTGGCGGGCCGTCGAGCGCCATACTGCCAGATCGTTCCATTGCCCGGTCCGCAACGAGAGCCACCCGGGACGGTCACCCAAGACCTGCCCAGCCAGCCAGGGACCGTAGGGGCCCACCATGTTGGGGCGAGCCAGAGGATTCTCGGCTCCCTCGGCCAGGGCACCTGCGAGCGGGGCGGCCTCCGCCATCAGGGATGAATTGGCTGACCAGGCCGCCAGGGCTGACCATCCAACGGCTTCAAGGAACTGACGACGGTCGACGGGATGGGGCTCGGACATGGTGGGGAGGGAGAGAGTGGGGCCGGGTCGATGGAAATTACCGCCATAGCCAAACCCTTGATGTCAGCACGCCCGGATACGGCATCGGCCCGGGTTTGGTCGCGGTCAGGCTTGCGCCGCTTTGGGGGAGTGGCTTCGCTGGGTGTCTGTTCGCTCCCAGACGCCATCGGATTACGTAGCTCGCCCAAGATCTGCCCATCGTCAAGCTGGAGTGGATCGTCTTCAAGCAGAACGGTGACCGAAGCCGACATCGCCCGGAAGACCTGAGGCGCAGGGAGCGATGGGGGCACAGGGCGGGGGAAGATACAGGCGATCAGCACGGGAGAGCCGAGCGCCGCCACGAGCGCAAGCCAGGATCTTGTCGAGTTCATGACGGGGAACCAGGGCAGAGGACGGCAACAGCGAAATCTGTTACCTCCAGATCATTCGTCTCCGGGAGACGAATCTTGAGAGAGCGTTGAGCGGCGGGCCGATTCTAAAAAGACACATGGAAAAATGCGCGACCGAATCGGGTTTCGGATGGCCGCCAGTCGCGTTCTGTCCCGAAATGTGCCAGCGTGTTCAGTGGCCGTCCCGCGGGTCAACCCCCGACGGAGAATCCCTCGGTCCAATCGGTCAGGTATGCAACACCCAGTCCACCACGCGCCAGTCGAGCCACCAATGGTCGGGATCATTTCCACCCCTGGAAACAAATCCCAGATGACCTCCTCCATCAACCAAATGCGCTGTCACCGCCGCGGGACACACAGCCTGACGCAGGGGTTGGGGATCGACCATCGGGTCATCGTGGGCCGCCAGAATGGTGGTGGGCACACGGATCTGGGGAATGAATTGGAGGGGGCTCGATTCCTGGTAGTAATCGGCGGCACTGGCGAACCCCCCCAGCGGCGCGGTGAAGACATCGTCGAATTCCTCAATGGAGCGGGGGGGCCGGCGAAAAGTGACCCGCGGGGCCTGTGGGTTGGCCGCCTGCCAGCGGACAACATGCTCGCGCAACAGACGGGCAAAGTACTGGTCGTAGAGTCGGTGAAGTCCCCGCTGGAGAGACCGAACACAGCGCTGCAATTCGAGAGGTGGACAGGCCGCAAACACCGACTCGAGCCGGGGTGGGGCCAAATGGGGGGCCTCGCCGGCCATTTTCAGTACAAGACTTCCTCCCATCGAAAAGCCAACTAGGGCGATGGGAGAATCTGGGCAGAACTCGGTCAGCCACCAGAGCGCCGCCCGGATATCATCTGAACGCCCACAGTGATAGGCCCGCCGGGCCAGGGTCAAGCCTGCCCCACAGGTGCGCTGGTCGAGGCGGAAGGTCCGCACGCCGCGCGTGTTCAATCGGGCAGCAATTCGGCGCATGTATGGGCTGGCATGACTTCCCGCGAGGCCATGCACCAACAGCGCGACCCGCTCACCCGCCTGCCACTGCGGGGGGAGATCGTCGTGCAATACCAACGCGTCCCCATCCGTCAGGGGAACCTGATACTGTCGGGACGTCTCGGGGGGAAATCGCTGCCGGGCCCAGACCCCCGCGAGGGTCTGGCGATGTCCTCCCCGCAGAATCCACGGGGCTTTGAAGGAGTGGGCCAAAGGAGAACGGGACATGGCGGTGGAGTGCGAAATCCAGATCGGCACGGGGTGGCGCTGACAGGGCCATTCTGTGCCAGGTTGGCGGGAGACCGCCAGTCTTCCCGCGGAAGTTTGTGCGAGCGGCGGGCCAGATCCCGTGACGGCTCAAGAACCGCCCGGGGAAAACCCTGTGAAGAAAGCAACCGCAGACCGTTACAAGTTCTACCGACCTGTCGCCGGACCAGCGGCCAAATCGAGCGTGGCGAACACGGACCTCTTCGCCAAAACCAAGTCCGCCATCTCACCCCGACGAGCAAGATGGACTGACGGGTTGAATTGGACACACACTAGTCGATCGCCGGAGAGACGATCGCTGGAACTCCACCGAATGACCCAGGCGAGGATTGCAATTCCCGCCAAATCGGTCCACCTCATCGAACCGCCAAAGGGAACCCAAATTGCAATAAATAAAGGTCAACGCTCAGCTACCGGCAAAAAACCGCGGAGCCGCCGCACGGCCAAAGGGGGGGCCAATGATGCCATGCGACGACTCGCGGCTTTTCGATGAGTTCCACCCTCCCTTGCGGAAGTTCTGGAAACTGTGGGGTTTGTGTCCTCAGGTGTTTAGTCTCCGACCGCTCAGGAAAACCGCCGGGGTGGTTTTAATTTTGGGTCCATCACCCGAATCAGTGGGTAAAAAGTGGAGAGTAAAGCGGGGATCCTGCGCGGGCTCGACAGAATTGGGCGAGGGCGGCACTGATGGAAGCAACCGCATCCCGTGGACTGGAGAGTCATCTGGGAACTAAAGACAACCGGCCAACGCCCCACGGAGCCACAGGATACAAATGCCGACCATCCTCTGTCGGCGGGAGAAACATAAGTCGTTCGTGTACGGGGAGATGCCCCTGGCGGAGACCGGTTCGGAGCCTCGCCTGTTAATCCGGATGAAGCTGCGACGGGGAAGTCGTCTGGTGTGCTCAGAGTGTGGGAGGCGCGGCCCGGGAGTATGACCAACTGAAGGAGCGGGAGTACGAATACCTGACGCAGTGGAGGCTTGAGGTGTTTTTGGTGTACTGGATGTGGCGGGTGCACTGACGAAACTGCGGGAGCCGCGCGGAACAGTTTCCGTGGGCTGACGGGAAGCATCGTCAGATGAGAAAGTACCAATGGTACTCCGCGAAGTGGCCGCAATGGCTGTCGTGGCACGTGGTGGCGGATGTATTCGGGACGAGCTGGGAGAGTATGTATCACCCGGTGCGGATGGCGGTGGAAAGGGGGATTTTGGATCGGGAAATGACGGGAATTACGCTGATTGGAATCGATGAGATCGCCTGCTGGAGGGGCATCGGGATGTGACGCTGGTGTACCCGATCAATGAGGGTTGCCAGCTTCGACTGTCTATCGGGAAAGACCGGACGGAGGCGGGCCTGCGGGGGTTCTTCGCGCCGTTGTCCGAGGAAGTCAAGAGGGGCATCCAGTTTGTCTGCAGCGAGATGTGGCAACCATAACTGAAGGTGATTCATGAACAAATTGTCCAGGCGGTGCATGTGCTGGACCGGTTTCACATTATGACGCATTTCAGCACGGTGGTGGATGAAGTCCGGGCGAGTGAGTCGCGAGAGCTGAAACGAGCGGGATCAGAGCCGGTGTGAAACACACACGGTGTTGTCTGCTGAAGCGAACAGAGAACCTGCCGCAGTCGCGGTCGATCCGGCTGCGGGAGTTGGTGAAGCTGAACTTGCGATTTGTGAGGGCATACCTGCTGTAGGAAGATTTCCAGTGGTTCGGGGAGAACCGGTCTGTGCAGGTGGCGATGCGCTTTCTGGAAGACTGATGCCGGGAAGACGATACGGCCACGGCTAGAACCGATGAAGCGGGTGGCGCGAATGCTGCGTCACCATCAGCCCCTGATCCGCAACTGGTTTGTGGCGCGGGGCACGATTTGCGGGGGTGTTGTGGAGGGACTCAATAAACAGGCGAAACTGATCATAAAAAAGCGTTTGGATTTCGGGAGCTGAAAACCCTGGAAATCGAATTGAATGATCAATCTCGTAACCTGCCCAGGCAGGACTTCACTTCACCGACAGATTTCGGCGAGGAGGCAGTATTGTCTCCTTGGCCGGCGGATTATTTTAAAGAACATAAATAGCGCCTTTTGTGGTCTGTAAAGCAGGTCCTTTGGCATAAACATGAACTGTCAGCATTAGTCTGCGGCACACCAACGCGGTGAACAACTGAAGTATCCTGGAGTCTTTGCCAGGTTGGACGCCACCTGCCAGACTCTGGATCAGATTTGAGAACGCGATGGCATGAAAAGGATTTGCTATCTGCGGACAGATCTTTGATCTCAGCCTGCCATCCACCCTTACCCATGGCTCGTAACGACCATAGACGGTGCCGGAATCTCAAGCAACTTCCGCGCCTGGGCGGCCGAAGTGTCTACGACGAGGCTCACCCGGAAATGGACGGAGCCGGTCTCGGGGGCCTCGAACTCCCAATGTGGCATGAGAGCTGTGCTCTGGAACACCGCCTCGTAACCCCCTTCGCTCTGGCTGATCGTCTCAATGGGCAGAGCCCAGACTGCCGCGGGCTGCGAAAACTCCAGGGCCACATCCAGTCCCAGCCACTCGTCGACCACCCCCACCCGCTGCAGGCTCTGCAGATCGAGCGGGGTGTCGAGCGACCCACGGGTCGCTCCCCGGGCGTCGTAGAAATATCGGTCCGACGCTCCAGCGGCGAGCCCGGCGATGTTGAACTCCACGCCGAAGTGCAACGGCACCCCCCGTGGCAGTTCATCGAGCCAGTAGTCGAACTCCAACCGCGAAGCCCCGGCTTTGAGACAGACCGATTTGGTCACGGTGCAGGTGTAGGGCCCCACCCGGCCCTGACGCTGCATCCGCACCTCGCAGCGATCGGTCTGCTGCCTAATTGTCGCCGCGTAGGCCCCCAGATTGAAATCACCAATGGAGCCCTCTCCCTGCCGAAACCGATCCAGGGTCAATCCTGGCTGCAGGAAGTGGTCGACACTCCCTTTGCGGGGCCAGCGGTCGTAGACGAGACGGCGGTGTAGATCGGGCTGCTTACAGGTCGCTTGGTGATGAATGCTGCGGGCACCGGCTGCGTCGCCGTGCGCCCCAGCGATCTCATCCGGTTCCTTTGCCGCCAGCTCCACAATCGCCTGGTGATAAAACTCGGGACGGCGGTTGAGGGTCGCCAACAGATTGTGCGCGATCGAGCGTACGTCGAGTTCGTAAAGATGCCCGCCGCGCGAGGGACAAAAGTAGGCTGCGAGGCGGTCTCCCGCCAGCCGCACCTCCTTCCGCCCGTCGAGGTTGTAGTCGTGAGCGTCGACTTGGCACCACGTACGGGCCCGCCCAGCCACCCGCTCGAGGCGGTTTTCGGCGACAATCAGATGCCGGTACACTGCATTCCGTAAATGGGGCAGGTACAGTCCGCCAAACGCCCCATGCCAGTAGGTACAATTGCACTGCGCGCGGTAGAGGTCGCGGCGTGCCTCATCTAAGTCGTTTTGCTGGCTGTCGTTCGGTTCCTGCTGCTGTAAGTCAGCCAACTGGGCAGAGACCTGCAGCATGCGCGCCGTCATCTCGTTGCTCTCGGAATATTTGACGCGGAAGTTGCGCCAGACCCCGCCATGGAGAAACCGACGAGCCACCGCACTCTCGGGGTTCCCGTCCAGCCGGTCGGTCAGCCGCTGGTATTCCTCCTGCCGGGGGAGGGGCAAGGCCCACTCGGTCATCTCGCGATAGCTGCCATCGGGAATGTAGATTTTCCCCACGGGAGGGACCTGGTCCATCACATCCGAGAGTCGACAGGGTACGAGCCAGTCCCCATGCTGTCGAACTGCCTCGAAGAACCGCCTCAGCCAACCTCCCGCGTAGACCGGTTCGCGGGTGCCGGGCCAGGTGCCAAATTTCTCGCCGTCGTCACCGAAGGTGACCACCGCCTCGGGACAGCGTTCGCCAATCTGGCGGAGGTGGTCGATGGTTTCGGAGGGATCGGCGAAGGGAATTGTGTACCGCAGTCGCTCGCTGCCCGGAAAGACCCGCAGTAGCCGGCCTTCGTCCTCAGTCAGGTAATAGCCGTGCAGTTCGTCATCGACGAGCCCGGCATGGCGGAAGTGATGATCATCGAGAATGGTGGCCTCAATGCCAGCCTGGGTCACATCGCCGACCAGAGACTGCTCCCACACCCGTTCAGGGACCCACATGCCCCGCACGGGGCGGCAGAAGAGTTCCTCGAGGCGGGCCGAGTATTCGACAATCTGACCCAACCGGTCGCGGCGAGGAATGGCGGTGAGAATGGGTTCATAATACGGGCCGCCCAGAATCTCGATCTGTCCCCGGTCGACCAGGGTGGCGACGCGGTCGATGTATTCGGTGTGGTGGTCGACCAGCCAATCAAGCAGGCTGCCCGAGAGGTGCAGTGAGATAACAATCTCGGGGAATTCAGCCAGCACTTCGAGAAACGGGCGGTAGCTGTCCTGATAGGCAGCCTCGCAGACTCCGTCGAAGTTGCCGATCGGTTGGTGGTTGTGCAGCGCCAGCACCAGGCGCACGCGGTTGGCCATCGAAGTCACCCGGAAATTCGGTCTGCGTTTTGAGTCCGGTCCCTGGTCCGACCCTGGTCGCACCGGTCATCTGTCGCCGCAGAGCGATCACTTCTTCGTATCGGCAAGCAGCCTGCGCAAAGTCTAACGGATCTTCCGGAAAGTCTGACCTGCCTCACACGGGGCTTGACTGGTTTGCCAAGTCCCTCTGTTTTCTTCTCCAGCTTCCCTATTCTGACGTCTCGCTGAACGGGTCCGTTTCCTCCGGTTGGTCTTACGTCCCCCGAACTACTTCTGCCAACATGATCCGACCGAATATCTGCCTGCTGACCGACAGTTACAAGGTCAGTCATTACCTGCAGTACCCTCCCGGCTCGCGGCGCGTCTATTCGTACTTTGAGTCGCGGACGGGAAGTTTGCATCCGCAAACGGTGTTCTTCGGGCTGCAGTATTGGCTGAAGGAATACCTGTCGGGTCCGGTGGTCACCCGCGGAGGAATTGACGAGGCCGACGAACTTTGTCGGGAACACTTCGGCCAGCCAGTCTTCAACCGCTCCGGTTGGGAATACATCCTGCACGCCCATGGCGGGCGGTTGCCGGTGGAGATTCGGGCGGTGCCCGAAGGGACCGTCGTCGACTCCTCGAACGTCCTCATGACGGTCGAGAACACCGACGATCGGGTCTACTGGCTGACCAACTACCTTGAGACACTGCTGGTGCAGACGTGGTATCCCTCGACGGTGGCGACCCAAAGCCGGGCGATGAAACAGGTGATTGCCCGCGCCTTGGTCCGCTCGGGCGACGTGTCGCAGATTGGGTTCAAGCTGCACGACTTCGGCTTTCGGGGGGTGACCTGTCCCGAGCAGGCGGGGCTGGGTGGGCTGGCCCATCTCACCAGCTTCCTGGGGACCGACACGCTGGCCGCGCTGCAATTCGGCCGGCGCTACTACCACGCCCCGATGGCGGGGTTCTCGATTCCCGCCGCCGAGCACAGCACCATCACCTCATGGGGCCGCGCGGGAGAGATCGACGCCTGCCGGAACATGTTGCGGCAATATCCCACGGGACTCGTGGCGGTGGTCAGCGACAGCTACGACATCTTCCACTGTTGTGCCGAGATCTGGGGAGGGGTGCTGAAGGCCGAGGTGCTGGCCCGCGATGGAACCCTGGTGATCCGTCCCGATTCGGGAGATCCCCCGACGACGGTGGTGCGGGTGCTGAAGATCCTGGGTGACAAATTCGGCAGCACGACGAATGGCAAGGGCTACCGGGTGTTGCCTCCGCAGGTGCGGGTCATCCAGGGGGATGGCATCGACTTTGCGATGCTGGAGAAGATCCTGGATGTGGTGCTGGCGGCGGGCTGGTCAGCCGATAACGTGGCCTTCGGCTCGGGTGGAGGTCTGCTGCAGAAGCTGAACCGGGACACCCAACGGTTCGCCTTCAAGTGCTCGTCGATTCTGGTGGGGAACGCAGAGCGCGATGTCTACAAGCAGCCAGTGACCGATTCGGGAAAGATTTCGAAGAAAGGGCGGCTCAAGCTGGTGTGGGTGTCGCCCGGTCCAGGCGGCCGATTCGAAACAGTCCCCTTCTCCGACCCCCGCACCGATCAGCTGCAGCCCGTCTTCCGCAACGGCGAACTGTTGAGTGACGTGACTCTGGAGGAGGTGCGTGGGAGGTGTGGGGTGGGAATAATCTGACGGCTGACGGTGACTTGGGGCCTGCTCAAGGCACCCGTCCGGCCAGTCACCCCTCGACAAACTGCCGGGGATTCGTCTTCACGAAACGCTCAATGTGCTTGCGCCAGTCTTGTTCCAGCGAGCGGAACTGGTGATCGAGGGCCGCCAGTTCGGCTAGTTCCTTCTCGGTGGGGGGGCCTTTGCGGCCCCGGGATGGGGCCTGCAGGCCGGCGTCACCCATCAGGCCCCGCCAGAGTTTCTCGGCAGCCGCCCCCGCCCAACCCATCGCCAACCCCGCCCCCTGTGCCAGGATGCGCGCGTGCGACATCAGCCCCAGGCGGTTGAGGGCGATGTACGCCGCCTCGACCGACTGCCCCGCAGGATCATCCCGCACCGTCTGCTGGAACCAACCCGCCACCCCCAGGTTTTCCAGCCCCTGCAGGAAACTCCCCGCGTGGAAGATCCACCGCAGCCCTTCCGGCAGGGGAGTCGACTTGTGGGCCGGTCCTGACACTGCCGCCAGCCGTGCCTGCAGCACGGGCCACAGCGCGGCAAATAACTCGGGCTGCCCGGCCACCCAGTCGCGCGTAATTCGCGGAGACGCACTCATGGCATCACCCCTCGCCGGGGAGGAACGAGGTCTGCAACCGCCGGGGTCGGCCCACCGCGGTCAGCGAATCGCTCACCGCCCGAATGAGCAAACCGGCGTCCATCCCCAGCCCCAAAAACCGAAAGCCCTGCGCCTCGCGCTCGCGCAGATTCTCGGGGCTGGTCCCCAGCACCCCCACCTGCTTGCCATGCCGACGGATCACGTCTTTAAGCCGCAGTAACTCGGACGCCACTCCCGGACCTTCCCATTGGCCGGCGAATCCGGCGGTTGAGGAGTAATCGGCAGGGCCAAACTGGAACAACTCGACCCCTGGGACCTGACAAAGCGATTCAATGTTCCTTCCCGCCTGGACTGTCTCGATGATGGGAACGACCAGGACATTTTCTTCGGCTTCTCGAACATGTTCCGGCAGAGCCCGACCCCAGCAGGTGGCCCGCTCGCCGCCAATCCCACGGATACCTCGGGGAGGGTAGTGGGCACAGGCGACCGCGTGGGCGAGTTGCTCAGGAGTTTCGACCCAGGGTACGACCACCCCATCGGCCCCGATGTCAAGGGCCCGCTTGATGTGCCCGGTGTTCAACTCCGTAACGCGGACAAGGGTGACCGTGTCGCTGCGGACGGCAGCCCGGATGTGGTGGACCACATCTCCCCAATCGAGGTGCCCATGCTCGGTGTCGATTACTACGAAGTCGAGTCCCAGTCCCACTGCAATCTCCGTGACACTGGCCGAATCGAAGGTGACCCACAATCCATGAGTGACCTGGTTGGCGGCCAGTCGGCAGCGAAGCTTTCGCAGAGCGGCGATGTTCATGTTGAGTGGAATGGAGTGGAGACGGGGTGGAGACACCACGATCCGTGCCTCGTCAAAGCGAATTTCTAGGCTGAAATCGTAGCCGAACAGCGAGTGAAAACCATCCTCTTGCGAGGCAATATCAGAGCATGGCCAGGACAGGCCCCCAAAAGGAACGCGGTACGTGTTGGAAATCTTCGGCGGATGGTGCGATCAAAACGTCAGCCTGGGCCTGCGGACAACAAGTTTGTTGGGAAAATTTGGGAACGAAGTGTCAGGTCGTGACCGAACCAAGTCTACTGAATCTCGGCTGTTTCCAACGGTAGAAATTGCAATTCAGCACTCTTGATTGAGCGCCGGGACAAATTCATTTGTACACACCTTGTTTCCTTACACAAAAATGGAGTGTTTTCGTTGTTTTTTTCTGGGCACTGCGTTAAACTCTGAATAGCGATGTCTTTAAGGCGTTGCTGAAATACAACTTCTGCCCAAGAAGTTGTGCTTTTTAGTTATTGCCGCCCTGCCAGACCGACAGCCCTGGTAGGGCGGTTTTTTTCTTTGATGGTTGGTGCCCTGTGGATTCGCAGAGAAGAGCTGCGATTTGGGGGTGACTGGGGCCCGCAAGTGTGCGCATGTGTTCCCATTCATTCGCTACGGGAGCTGTTCAGGCTGCTGGACCGAATGTATCGCATGAAATCTTACCGGGTCGGAAATGCTGTCGTTTCACTTCCTGGGAGGAGGGGAAGTGCCCAGGGGGCTGCGTTGTGTCCCAGGTGGGCTGCTGGGCCTGTTTGCGGCCGGGGGGGGGGGCGCATCACTCCGCAGCTTGGGTGCGGTTGACCACCCCAACAATCGATGCCTGTGAGTGTGGGAAGGTCTAATCGCGGACTCAATTCGTATGGCCTTTGCCTGCGATTTTCCCTTTCAGCAATTCTGAGGGTGTGCTGGGGGATGCACAGGGCGGAATTCCTCGGGCCGGGATGACAAAAGTTGACTGGCGTTGTCAACGACCTCCAGTTTGGGAGTTGTCCGACCCACAGCCCACCCCCGCCGAAACTTCACAAACTTCTTTAATTGCGCACATCCACCCTGCAAAACGTTTTCAGTCGTATTTGGTTTTGACCGCGCGGGAAAGTTCTTGACGAGTTTCAGCTGGTTATATCCAAGAGTACATATAACACTGATGTACAGAATGTCAATCGAGTATCAGAAAAACCGAAAATTTTGTGGCGGATTTGGGACCGGGACCAGCCTACTCCAGAAGAGAGGAGGTCAACTCTTCTCGAGGAGCCTAGCCCAAGGGTTCTTCTGCTCAATTTTCGTTATGAGCCACCCTGCCTGGTTCGACAGCCCAGGCAGGGTGGCTGTATTCTTTGGGAATCTCAAACAGCTCTTCACGACTCTCCTCAGGCAACGAGATTCACCGCGGAAAGCTCGACTCCCTTGGGAAGGTGACGTCGGAAGCAATTGGGAGTGCAGGCTTGGCGGACCTCGCACAAAGGCCGAAACTTTGGCTTCCGCCGTGACGTCCTTTGGGCAGAACTCCCTCGCCGCTGGGCGCTGAAAGCTGATCACGGGATGCGGTGGCGGAGTCACACTGCTGCTGGCGTCAGCACCGGGACAGTCGTCTGCAGTGTCGCCTGGGGGGCTGAACCGGGAGAGTGGTACAGCGGCGGGCTGCCCAGGGGATGACGGTGCCGAGGTCCCTGGTAACGAGTCAGGGTGACGGTGGCGATATCCCGCGCGGGCTCAACCCGCCGCGCGAGCTTTGGTCGCAGCCCGGGTGACCAGCAAGATTCCCCAGCCGACGCCCGCCGACGCAGCCAGAAGCCACCAACTCAACGGATCTCCCCGCAGCCACCAGCCAAAAACAATCCCAAACAGCGGGGTCGCAGCGCTGAAAACCGCGATCTGGGAAGCCGAATGGTGCTTGAGCTGCACTGCCTGGATCGCGAAGCAAAACCCCCCTACCAGGATTCCCTGGTAGAGCAGCCCCCAAATGGCTGGAGCGGTCAGCGCGCGCCCGCTGGTGGTTTCGAACATCCCGCTATAAACCAGGAACAGTGCCGTGCCAAAAACATCGTGCCAGAAAATTAGCTTTCCCGGTTCCACCCGGCGCACTGCGAGCTTGGTGTAGACAATTTTGATTCCCAGCAGGAGTCCACTGAGCAGCAGCACGAGGTCCCCGGCCAGCGTGACTTCATCGCGGGGGACAGAGGCCAGGGAAGTGCCCCGGCCGTCGGCTGCCAGCACTCCCAGGCTGGCCAGACCAGCCAGTACCAGCCCCAGCGTTTTGCGTAGGGTCAAGCGGTCCGTCCGGGTGATGAAATGCTCAATTGGTCCAACCCAGAAGAGGAAGGTGTTGATGAACAGCGATCCATGCGACGAGTTGCTCCCTGCGACACCCCAGTTGAACGTCACGATCTGTACGAAGAGCAGCAACGACGCTCCCAGAATGGGCCGCCATTGATCTCGGCGGATCTGTAATCCGACTCCCTCCCAGCGGATCCAGAACAGCATGAACAACGCGGCCAACCCAAAACGTATGGCGGCAACCATCACGGGGGGAAGTGAATCGGTAGCGAACCGGATGGCAGTGGGGGTTCCTCCCCACAGTGCAGAGGTCAGCAACGCCAAGGCCGCCGTGCCGGGGCCCACCGGGGCCGGAGTCGCGGCGGGTGGTGCGGCTCCAACCGAGGTCGGTGGGGTGGGGAGGGAGTGCGGATCCTCCGCCTTGTTCATTCGCTTTCCAACTCGAATTCGTGGCGGAATTCGTTGAAGTGCAGGTATTCCCAATGGCGGTAGAGGGGCGACACCTGAGAGAGCCGGTCTCGGGGTCCAATCGCGGCCAGGCGCCCCTTGTGCAGGAAGGCGATTTCATCGCACCGTCGCAGGGTCGACATACGTCGGGGGAGGAACAACACGGTACGTCCCTCGCTGAGCGCCCGATACGCCTCGTCCAATTGGCTGCGCAGGTTGTCGTCGAGAGGCAGTTGGGGCTCGTCGATGATCAGCAGCGCGGGATTACGGACCAGGGCCCGCGCCAGCCCAAGCTGAAAACTCTGGTTGGGATCAAGCATCACTCCCTGCTCCCCGATGATTGTCTCGTAACCCTGGGGCAATCCTTGGATGAACTCATGGGCTCCGGTTTTCTTGGCCGCGGCCGTGATGATCTCAAGCGTGACTCCTGGGGAATCCCCCAGCAGGTTCTCACGAATACTGCCAGAGATGCCAGGATCTTCCCCACTGACCAGGATTGACTCAGCCCTGACCGAGTCGAGGGTTCCCCAGGCGATATCGGTGTCGTCGATCAAGACCCGTCCTGCCTGAGGATCGATAAACCGGGGCAGCAGGCTGGCGACCGCTTCAGCTTCTCGGCGATCTGTCGACACCAATGCCACCTTGCGACCGGCGGGAATCTTGAGGTTCAATTCCTTCAAAAGGGGTGGGCCTGAGCGGTTGGGAGCGTAGGTGACCTGTTCGAGTGTCAGCAGACGGCGCAAGGGCTGAACGAACCGGGCGCCCACTGCCTGGCCTACACCGGGAATGGTCGCAAGGAACGCCTGAATCCGATTCGTGGCCCGATCTGCCGGTTCAAGAGTCGTACGACGGGCTGCCAACTCCTGTAGGGGGCGCCAGGCGATCCAGAACCCTGCCAGAACCACTAGGGCCCAACCGAGCGGAGTCTCGCGGGGAGGAAGCAGCACCCGGCCCCCCAGGTACAATGCGACAAATCCCGCCGACAGCGCGATCAGAATCCGCACCCCCCGTCGAGACCAGGCGCTCTGATCCAGAGCTCCCTCTTGCGACCGCTGGTATCGCTCGAGCGACTTCTGGAAGTGCAACTGTTCGAGGTTCTCCAGCCCATAGCCCCGTACCAGGCGGGTCTTCGACAGACCTTCCGCCAAAATTCGCAGATCCCGCTCACCGGCCAGTTGAGTCATGCGTTCCAGATCGTGGCTCCGCTGGATCTGGCCACGGGCCAGCCACCAGCAGACCAGCAAAGGGACCACGCAGACGGTGGTCAGCACCGGGTCGATCCACAGCAGGCAGCCCAGCACCAAGCCCAACCGGATCACATCCCGCCCCCGGAGGCCAAGCGTCGCCACCACCCCTTCCCGCACCGTGTCGACATCGCTGGTGAACAGCGACATTGACTGCTCACCAACCGTGCCATCAAGATCGCCTGGTCCCAAACGTTGTGCCTGGCGGTGAATTTCCCGCCGTAGGCTGGCGGCCACCGCCAGACCGGCCCGATTCCAGTGTCGACGCGCCCGCGAGGCACACAGGCTCCACACGAATGCCAGTCCGGTCCCCAAGGCGACCAGAAAGGTCAACGCCGATGCATTATGTCGCAGGGGCGTGACATTCGAATACACCCACTGACCGAGGCTGAATGAGGGACCGCGGTTCCAACGCAGTAGCGTGGGTAGGATTCCCGTGTCGCGGAGGATGACCTGCCCGGGAACAGCATCCTGAGGAACTCCAACGGAAGGAAACGATGGCAACAGGGAGAGTTCAGCGACCGACGGGCTAAACTCACCGCGCATGATCAGCAGGTCGGCCAGGAATCCCAGAACCAGCAACAGACCACACAGGGTCACAGAGCCCAAGGCTGACCAGCACCAGCCCCGCAACCCCTCCCCTCGGAACAACTCACGAGCCGGGAAAATCCTCTCCAAGCCATTTGGTTCGTGCGTACTCACCGACCCCTCGCTGTTCCGTCGAAGTCCCGACTACGCCAGGTCGCGGTCCTCGAACAACCAGAATGCCAACAGGATCGCCGCCATGATATAGGCCCCGGCGTAAACGGCGGCCCAACCAACGTAGACCGGCGGAACTGACCCATCGGTCATCAGCTTCGCCTCGACATTAAACATCCCCACCGCCGGCAACACCATGGCCACCAGCCGCGCCATGAACCCCACGAGTTCCAGCTTGCCCATGTTGCTCACCACCAGGGTCTCCGTCAGGTGACCCACCACGAAGATCGCGAGGCAGGTCACCAAGTTGACGACCATCGGGACTCGTGTCGACAAGGCCACCGAGATGGCCGACATCACCATGATCTCCAGCAACACCAGCACCACCGCCGGCATCAACCGAAGTACCTCGATCACAGCATTTTCAATCGTCACATCGTCCCGGGTCGACTCACGAGCGTCGTAGAAGACCTTGTAGACAGTCAATCCGGCAAAGGCCAGCACGATGGGCAAGGCCATCAGCAGCACCGCCGTTTGGATCCCCAGGAACTTGCCGAGAATGAATTGCCGCCGATTCACCGGTTTCGACAGCATGGTCATGGCCGTCTTGCCTTCGATCTCGTCCGCAATGCTCATACTGGAGGTCCAAATCGCGAGGAACATCCCGCAGATCAGCAGCATTGCCAGCCCGCAGACCTCCATCATCTTCACGTCTTCTCCCAGCGAGAAAAACGGGATGAAGGTGTTGAAGACCATCATCACCAGCGAAATGGTCAGCAGCAGGGGAAACACCGGCTGGCGGATCGCCTCCTTTGCGGCCGCCCGTGCAATCACTCCGGTGCGAGTGGTGTACAAAACAGCAACCAAGGCTGCCACCATCAGGAAAAATCCGCCGAAAATCCATCCGTTGTCAACCAGCAACTCTTTCGCTCGGGCCTGAGCCGTCAAAATCTGGGCATCCTGGGTCCAAACCAATAGTTGGGACAGATGGTGAACGGCAGGCATCATCAGGGGCACACGGAAAGAAGAGGCACGAGATAGAAGCGCAGAGGTATTCTCCGTTACGCCAGGCGGGGCCGGGGCGTTGGCCCCGATCTGGCCTGGAGTTCTGATCCCTGGGTGAAACCTGCTGTTACAGCGGCACTTGTGTCACAGGCGCAGAGCTGCGAACCCGATTCGCCCCGGCCCGAGTTCCCGGGCAATTGGAGGCTGCCAGTCCGCCGGGAGCAATTCCCCCAGGCAGCAGGTTGGTCCGGCCGGTTCAACCGGTACACTCGGGGCCCTCGGCAGGTTCATTAAAACCGGATGTCGAAGGTGGTGAATTCTTCCAGCAGCTGGCCCGGTTCACGTTCGACGCCAGTGACATTGTCTCGAAAATCAGATTGAACCCTGAGCACCAGCCCATGGATCGCTGAGGCTGGCCCTTTGGCCACCACTTCGACAGAACCATCTCCCAGGTTGCGTACATAGCCAACCAAGGGAAATCCCTGGGCTAGGCTGCGGGTGTGTTGGCGGAACCCCACCCCTTGGACCCGGCCACGAAAAACAATGCGCTCACAAATCGGACCAGTGGGGGGGGGAGTGTCGAGCATGGCAGGAAAGTCAGCAAAGCAGAGTGGGGAACCGGTTCAACAGACCTGCGATAACAGGGGCCAAAAGGGACTCTAGCATCTCCACGGCTTCAGGCAATGACGAGCTTGCCAGGCTCCTTTCTGACCGCTATCAGCCTTTCCCTTTCCGGATGTGTAGAAGAGCTGATCAACACCCGCCGAACGATGCTACAACAGAGTTGACAACGGCGCAGACAGGCTCGCACAATAAGGTAAGGCCTTGCTCGGCGAGGTCTGCTCCCTCCCCCCAAGATCGAGCTCGCCACCCCGTTTCAGGTCATCCGGACGACGGGATTTCGAGTCCGGTTCCCACCCACGAGTGTTTTCCACCCAGCCCGATATGCCGGGCGGTTTTTCGATGTTGGCCAGAGGGGCACAAGCTACTCGGTTTGCCAACCCTGCCGTTCGTTCCTGTGAGGTTGCTGATGCTGCGCGTCTCTCTGTTAAGTCTCTGTCTCTCGGTGGTTGCGGTGGCCTCCTTCGCGGCGGCACCGGTGAAGATCAAGGATGTGGCCCCTGGTGCCGATCTGGTGCTGGAAGCCGACGCCAAGATCAAGGCCCTGGAAGAAGCCCTGTCCAGCGCCGACAAGTATCAGGAAGCCAAGGCGGGCCCCCTGGGGCGGGACGCCGGGGTGTTGGCCGCCCTGTCGCAGGCCATTCTCGAATCGGAAGAGAAGCCGGCGTGGAAGGCCGCTGCCGCCGATGTGCGTGACGGCGCGATTGCGATCGGCAATGCCAAGAGCTTTGAAGACGCCAAGAAGGGTCTGGACGGCGTCAAGGCGGCCGCCGCTGGCACCGCCGCCGGAGCCAAGCCGGAAGCCGAGTGGAACAAGCTGGGCAAGCTGGGGGCGGTGATGAAGGAAGTCAACGCCCGCAATGGCAAGCTGCGCCGGGCGGTGCGCAAGCTTCCCGAAAAAGACGAAGAGCTGGCCCAGACCGCGCGTGACGCCAGCGTGCTGGCGGTGCTGGCCCTGGTGACCCACGAAGACACCCACGAAGTCAAGAACGACGCCGACAAGCCCCTCTGGCAGCAGCAGTCGAAGGATTTCCAAAAGGAAATGACCGCCGCCGCCACGGCCTTCAAGGCCAAGGACCTCGCGGGCGCCAAGAAGGCGTTCGACGCGGCCAACAAGGCCTGCAACGAATGCCACAAGAAGTTCCGCGACAAGGAATAGGCTGTGCCCGGGGCTTGATCCCCGAAGCTCGCGCCAATCTCCATCGCCAACCCCGGCAGCGCCCGTCGCTGTCGGGGTTGTGTTCTTTCCGGCCAGAGTTTGAAGCGCACCCCTGCCGCACCGGATCTGCGGGTGCCCTCTTCCCTGTGATCTTCTTCCCCCGGACTCTCTCCGACACGATTCTCGCCAAGGGGGGCACGGGCTATAAACGACATTTCCCATTTTCTGGTTTCCGTCCTTTTGACTGCGAGGTGGCCATGCGCGGCCTGTTGATGTCTTGGTGTCTGGCGGCCGCTGGTCTCACGGGCGGCATGGCCTTTGCGGCCGAACCGGCCCCCCTGCGCGAGTCGCTCACGCTGCACGCCGGTTTTGACGGCGGGTTTGACGCCGGTTTCGCTCGCGGCGACAAGCGAATCCATACCGCCACCACCCTCATGCGAACCGACGGCCAACCGGGCCAACGCCGACCCGAAGTCGTGCTGGTTCCCAACGGCGGCCGGCATGGAGACTCGCTCCGATTCCAGAAAACCTCCCCCCTGGTGATCTACTACCCCGCCGCCAAGAACATCGACTGGCGCCCCGATGACTGGTCAGGCACCCTGTCTCTGTGGCTCAAGCTCTCGGTTCCCGACGAGCTGCCTCCCGACTATGCCGACCCCATTCAGATCACCGACAAGAAGTGGGATGACGCCTCGTTCTTTTTCGACTTTTCGAAAGACGAACGTCCCCGGCACTTCCGCTTCGGAGTGTTCTCGAACTTCAAGGTCTGGAACCCCACCAACACCCCCTGGGAAAAAATCGCCGTGAAGGATCGCCCCATGATCGTTCACGAGAACCCCCCGTTCCAGAAGACCCGCTGGACACATCTCGTGGCGACCTGGTCGCACTACAACACCGGGCGACCCGATGCCGAGGCGCGGATGTACGTCGACGGCCAGCTGCACGGCACCCTCAAGGGGAGGCAGACCCTCAGCTGGGATCCCGACAAGACCGCCATCATGCTGGGCATTGCCTACGTGGGAGAATTCGACGAGCTGTCACTGTTCGATCGGGCCCTGTCGGCCGAAGAAGTTAGGCAACTTCACGAGCTGCCCGCGGGGGTCGGCTCCCTCTACCATTAAGACCCCCGGCAAAGTCTCATCGGCCCCTCGCATTCACCCCGTGACCTCCGCTCCCCTCCCTGCGCCGCTGGTCGTCGACAGCCACAGTGAAGCCGAGACGGACCGTCTCGGCGACTGGTTGGCCCGCGCGCTGGAGCCGGGCCTGGTGGTGGCCCTCGTGGGGAATCTCGGTGCGGGCAAGACCCGACTGGTCAAGGGGGTCGCCCGCGGAGTGGGTATTGAACCGGGGGAGGTCACCAGCCCCACCTTCGTCCTGGTTCAAGAGTACGAAGGGCTCTGGCCGCTGTATCATTTCGACACCTACCGGCTGGCTCAGCCCGAGGCATTCGCCGACCTGGGAATCGACGAGTACTTCTCGGGCATGGGGGTCTGTTTCGTGGAGTGGGCCGACCGGGTGGCCCCCCTGCTGCCCGCCGACCACCTGCGAATCGAGATCGAGACCACGGGTACCCAGAGCCGCCGGTTCCGGGTGCAGAGTCTCGGTCCCCGCAGTGCCCGGGTGGTCGAACGGTTGCGACAGGCCACTGCGGGGTCTTCCCCGCCACCCGGCTCGAGTACGGCCACATGAGTTGCCGGAGAACGACGGTTCCGCCGTCGTGTTCCCCAGACCGGACTTCCCCACGGGGGATTTGTCGCGACGTGGACCGTCCGATACACTTGCAGTTACCGGTTTGGTCCGGAGATTGGGCTGACCCGTTCTCCAACCTCCATCAGCTCAGTCCTGCCGTCGGGGGACTCAGCGTTGGACACGAACGCGAGCCGTTGAGAGCCGTGTGGGTCAGCACCGTCTGAGTCTGAGGGACGCCAGTCCGGGCCGGAGTCCACTTCATCTCCAGGACATCCCGGAAGAATCAGTCGCCAGTCTCTGTTGAGCGCGTTGGCCCGGACATGGGGGACCATGGCGCTCCCTCTGGAGACAAGACGTGTGGTTGGCGGGCGATCGCGGGCTGCGAGGGGGCCGTGGGTCGCACTCCCATCAGAGAAACGGGAACACGGGGCAAGTGACGGGATCCCGGCCCAGCACTCGTACACGCCAAACAGTGCCTCGCAGTCGGAACTCAAATCGCGCAGAGTGCGGTCCAAACCGTTGGGTCCGAGCTCCCTTCGCGGGAAAGTGAAAGACATGCAGATTGACCAGCGGAGAATAAACATGAACGAACGACAGTTGCTGGCGGCGGTTTGCCTGCTGGGAACGATGTTGTCATTGGTGCCCGAGGCAGTTGCCCAAGGACCCCGCGACCGTCCCGGTCGACGGGAACGCGACGGGGCTCCCGGCGGGGGGGGTGGTCAACCACGACCCGCACCCCAGCCGCAACCGCGCCCCGCTCCGCAGCCACCCGCACGGCCGGCGCCGCAGCCTCAACCCCGGCCGGCTCCACAACCCCCTGCACGGCCCGCGCCACAGCCGCAACCACAGCCCCGCCCGGCCCCGCAGCCCCCTGCGCGACCGGCTCCGCAGCCACAACCTCGGCCTGTGCCCCAACCCCCGGCTCGTCCGGTGGCTCCACCTGCCCAACCGCAGCCTCAGCCCCGTCCCGTTCCTCAGAACCCGATCAATCCGGCGGCTCCCGCCGGCCAAGCCGGTTTGGGCCGTCCTGCGGGAGGTCCCCCGGGGAATCGCCCTGGTCCAGGCAACCTGGGTGGCCTGAACCGACCCGCACCGGGGCAGCCAATCAACCCGGTGAACCCGGGTGTTGTTCCGGCCCAACCGGGCATTGCCCAGCCAGCACAGCCCCAGCGGCCCGGCCCTGGAAACCGACCCGGTTTGGGAGATCGCCCGGACCGACCCGGTCGTCCCGGTCAGCCCGGCATCATTGGTGGCGGCAACCGTCCCAATCCGGGCGGGTTGCCCGTCAATCCTGGAATCACTCCCGGTCAACCGGTGACACCCACCGTTCCCGTGACCCCCACCCAGCCGGGCATTGTCCAGCCAGGACAGCCCCAGCGGCCCGGGCTGGGAGACCGGCCCGGGCGTCCGGATCGACCCGACCGCCCGGATCGTCCCGGTCGGCCTGGTGAGCCGGGAGCGATTGGGACCACCCGTCCCTCC
>CAIOTJ010000169.1 GCA_903861195.1 uncultured Planctomycetaceae bacterium
CTCGGCCTCGCGTTCGGCCGGCATCCAGCGCCCCTTGTAGAATCGCTCTCCCCGGGTCATCCGCTCGAGGTGCTCGGCGGGAATCCAGCCGAACTGTTCGTTCCAGATCTTCTTCTCCCGAGCCATCTTGGCCTCGAAGGGAGACAGCCACTCGTCACCGCTGCGCACGAACCCCAAGGCCTTCCGTGCGGCGGCATGATCGGGGTCATGATGCGCCACTTCACGAATCAGGTCGAAGGCGAAACTCAGATGCCCGCCGCCGAGCACCTTCTGCGACAGGCTGAACAGGTCCTGCGCATACTCGCGACGTTCCTGCCTTAGGGACGGTAACCATCCCCGGACCGCTTCCGGCAGATCCGTTGGGTTGGTCTCCTGCACCACGCGGGGCAAGTCCCGCACCCGCAACAGATCGGGCTGAAAGGGGCGGGCCGCCTCCTCAACTGCCTGCACCCCCGATTCCAGCCCCTCGGTCTGAAAGCGGGTCTCCAGCCCCTGCAGGCTCTGCAGAAACCGGTCCCGGCATTCTTTATACTGCCGCCGATGCGGAGCGACATCGCGCTGGGCGGGTGTCCGGGCCGTCTCGCGGGGGGAACGTGTCTGGCCCCGCCCCGGAGTGGCCGGTAGTCCCCACAAACATCCAGCGATCACCAGGCACCACCACAGCCTGCCCTTCACGCCGGCGACTCGACTGACCAACACGCTGTTCCCTCTCAAGCAGATCCCCGAGTCCCTTCTGGCTCGCCCCTCTGGATTTTTGATCCTAGGCGATTTCCCACTGTCCGAACAGATCAACAAAACCCCCAGAGAACGCAGATCACCCAAACTCTACCCAACGGCGTTAGCGGCGCAATCCCCTTCAAGAAACCGATGGATAGCGCCGATTTCTCTGCTGAAAGATAGGGGCTGGCTGGCTCTTCCCACTGATCTGGTGCAGCTGAACCTCGCCTGGTCCGTGGACCCCGGCATCCTTGGTCCCCGTTGTGTCAGGAATCCATCGTGCGCATGGCGGCGTTCTTCTGCACCGTGGGACTCATCGCCGCGACCGCCGCGGGGTGCCAGACCCATGCGGCCCTGCGGGAACACACGCTGAAAACCAGCGGCACCCTCGCCGAATTGAACTGTCAGCAGGTGGTCGACAATCTCGCTCGGTTCGCGGCCCAACCGGCGTCGCTCCCCTCGGTGGCCGTCCTGCAGTCGGGAAACGTCACCCTCGCCGATCAGCACGCCGCCGCCGCCGCCGGAACCTATGCCCCCACCATCACCCTGGCGGACCAGTTGGGGGGCTTCCCCATCTTCAGTCTGTTCCTCAGCCCCAATGTCTCGCGGAACCTGACGGAACAGTGGGATCTGAAGCCGGTGACCGACACCGACCGCATCCGGCGCATCCGCGCTGCCTTCCAGATTATTCTGGGGGCGGGTGCGTCCCCCGACGATCCGTGTGACGACTGCTCACAGACCGTCAAGGAACTCACCGCCGACGGATCGACGCTCGACTGCCAGCTTCCCACCGGCTGGTTCCAGATAGGCTGTCGGCGTGATGTGCCCGACTCGGCCTGTTACGTCGGGAACTGCGGGGAGACCTACGTCTGGGTTGGGCCCGAAGGCATGGACGGCCTGTCGCGATTCACACTCACCATCATGCAACTCTCCACGTCCGACCCCAAACCAGCGACCCGCACGGTCGTCCGCCGCTACGACGCCGACGACAAGCTGGAATCGACCGACATCACCGAGATTGAGCCAGTCCCGAATACGGTCTCCTGGGCAGCTGACGCAGACGAGGAAGACCCCGCCGGAATGTCATCGGATGACTCGGCT
Source organism: uncultured Planctomycetaceae bacterium (assembly GCA_903861195.1). Lineage (GTDB taxonomy): Bacteria > Planctomycetota > Planctomycetia > Planctomycetales > Planctomycetaceae > UBA10511. The sequence continues at coordinate 1,819 of CAIOTJ010000169.1, forward strand.
CAACGACAGCCGACCATCTCCCCGCGGCGGACCGCCCTCTCTCCCAAGCAGGCCCGCAAGCGCAAGGGGACCAGTGGTCTGATGCTGCCGAATGCCGAGTGAGGGCCACAACCTGTTCAGTTCCACAGGTCTCAGACAATCCACACACCAGCCCCGCAGAAGACCTTGCTTCTGGTCAGTTCTGGAAGGTCAGGCTCAGTCCCCTGTCATGCCGCGCAACGATCTCCTTCAATCCCGCCCCATTCCATCCTGCTGCGGATGCCACAGCCTTTCAAGCTGAGTCTCATCCACCTCCACTCCCAAACCCCAGCCCGGACGAACATCGAGCCAGCCCTTGCGTGGCACCCACGGTTCCCGCAACACGCTGGCAGTCAGATACTGCGGACCGTTGAGCGCGGCCGGGTACTGCAGGCCGTGGCTGGCCAACAGCGGCACGGCGGCCGCGAGAGCGAGGTCGGGATCGGTCAACCCACTGGCCAGGAACAAGAGTCCGTGCTGCCGCAGATACTCGATCTGCCGCCGCGCCTCGGTCACCCCACCCACGCGGGGCACCTTGATCGCCGCTCCATCCAGCAATCCCAACTGATGGAACTCCCGCAGATCGGTGAGCGAGACCAGCCCCTCGTCCAGCACGATGGGCAGTGCGCCCAATTGCTGGAGTTGGCGCAGTCCCGACAGGCAGTTCGCCGGGACCGGCTGCTCGAAGGCCAGCAAACCCAGATCGGCGAAGGCCCGGGCGGCCTGCTTCGCCTGGTCGGTGGTGAAGCCGCCGTTGGCATCGACCCAGACCACGGCGTGCGGAAACTCCCGGCGGATGATCCGCAGGTGCTCCCGATCGCGGTCGAGGTCGGGGGCCACTTTCAGATTGAAGTGCCGGTAGCCCCGCTGGCGGGCCCCCTCCAGCTCGGCCTCCAACTCAGGCAGGCTCCGCGGATTGAGGGTCCAGCTCAGTTCGATCCCCACGCGATCGTCGCGTTGCCACATCTCGGCAGCCGTTTGGCGGCACAGCTTCCCCACCAGGTCAAACAGCGCCAGATCGACTCCCGAGCGCGCGATCGGCTGCCCAGTCGAGAACGATGGAGCGATCACCCGGTCGAATTGTCGGTGAATCGCCGCACAGTCGCGCGGGTCCCGACCCAGCAATTCCGCAGCAAAGTAGTCCCGCACAGTCGAGAGGACCGTCTCGGGTGTCTCGTAGCTCCAGCGGGGTGAGGGGACCGCTTCACCCCAACCAACGGTTCCGTCCGATGTGGTGATCTTCACCACCACGCTGGCTCTGCCCAACGGACCACCGGGACGGGTCTCGAAGAACTTGAAGTGTCCCTCCACCGGATACAGCAGCGGATAGAGCTCAACCCGTTCGATGCAGACGGTCATGAGTGACTTCGACACCGAGCCGGGAAGATGATGGACAAATCGCACGGTCTAACCGGCGTTCACGCCGCCCTGCCCGGGACCGCCAGGGGCCAGCCATCGCAATTCACTCGGCTGCGCTGATCCGCGGAATCTCCTGGTCGAACATCAGTGCCCGGACAAACCGGACCGGGGGAGATCCAAACGAGACCACTTGGTCGTGGTAACGGCGGGGCGCGAACTCTTTGCCCCAGCGTTCCTCGGCCTCCCGCCGCAGGTCGAGATGTTCCTGCACCCCCACGAAATAGGTGGAGAGCTGGGTGCTGGTGAGCTGCGCGCGAATCCACTTGCCCGCCGCCTCGCGCTCTTCCTGGAAAGTCTCTTCAATCATCAAGCGCAGGGCCTCCTCGCGGCTCATCCCGTCGACGTGGATCGCCTGGTCGAGAATCGAGTTGGCAATGGCCCGCAGGTACCATTTCCGCTGCACCAGCAGCATCAGCGGGTCGTTGTGAAAGTAACCGGCGTTGGCCATCATCTGCTCGGCGTAGCACCCCCACCCCTCAATAAAGGTTCCCGAAGAGAGCACCGCCCGCAGCGTGCTGGGGTACCGGTTCGACAACACCAGTTGCACATAGTGACCGGGCATCGCTTCGTGCACGGTCAGGTTGTGCAGCGACCGGGTGTTGTATTCGCGCAGGTAAGACTGGATCTGCTCGGCATTCCAGTCGGCCGGCAGCGGAGCGACGGCGTAAAAGGTCTTCTGTCCTTTGTCGAGCGCTCCGGGGGCGTCGCAGTAGGCGGTCGAGACACCTCGCTGGAACTCGGGCATTATGATGATTTCCAGCGGATCTTCGGGCAGCGTCATCAGCTGCTTCTCCCGAATGAAATTGGCCGTGTCGACCAGCGACTCCCGGGCCTTCTCGACCATCTGGTCGGCGGGGGGCACATCGAGGCAGGCCATTTCCAGTCCCGCGCGAATGAGTGCCTGCTGGTACTCTTTGGAAGGTTCCGCCGGAAATTTCGTGTAGGGGTGTTTCTTGAGATACACCTGCTGGGCAATCTGGTACATCTCGGCCCGCACCCGCTTGAGTTCACTTTCGGCCCGTTCACGCACCTCGGCCCGCGACAGCGAAGTCTGCAGTGTGAAGGGGAGTTTCTGGTCGTAAAGCTTGGCACCCAGCCGAAAATCACCGGCCGCCTGGGGACGCAGCTCGGACTCGAGCCATGTCTGGTGCCTGTCCACCGCCCCCCGGGCGGTCTGGACGGCTTTCTCGAGTCGCTGCCGGACGGCGGGCTCGAGTTCTCCCAGATGCGGCTCGACCATGTTTTCGAGAATGCTGAGCACCCCCTTGTTCTGGCGGACGGCGGTCTCGGCATGAATGGGCGGGACGCGCTTGGGAACCAGCGTCTTCCGCACCTGCTCCAGCAGCCGGGGGAACTGTTCCAACCGGTCGGCCACGTGGGCCAGTCGCTGGGGGCGCGGGGCAAACTCGCGGGCCATCAGGCCATAGATCGACCCCCCGGTCAGTTCGGTGTAGACGAGTGGATTCCAGGCCCATTCCTGCAGCGTCTCCAGCCGCCACAGATCCGCTTCCAGACTTTGCCGAAGGATCTCATAGTCCACCTGCAGGGGGCGGGACAGCTGGCGGCGATCGATCGCCTGCAACTCGGTCCAGACGCCGCGATAGAGCTGGACAGCCTTCGCGCGGGTCGCAGAAGAGATGTCGTCCAGCTGGCTGTCATAGCGGTGGTCTCCCAGCACAGTGGCACCGACGGGAGAGAGAGCGGGGAACTGCTCGATGTAGCGTGCTCCCAACTCTTCGAACCGCCGTTCAACCGCCGGATCAACCGCCAGGGATCCCATCGCCAGCGCCGCCACCATCAGAGCCTGCATCAGCACTCACCCGATCGAAGAGAAAATGAAAAGTCCAACGGCGCTGACCGGCAGGGGTTGCCGGTCCCACCCCCGCCTTCCGCGAAAGAAGCAGAACGAAGATCTTTACTTCCCGCCCGCGGGACGCTCCGGATTTTTCGGGGGAGTCTCGCAGTACTTCAGCGCCATCAGGGCGTAGGCGGTCACCAGATTGGGGTCACCTTCGAGCCAGCCCGAGTCGGTGTTGATCCAGGCACCATTGTCGCGCTGTTTCGCGATCAGGTGTTCCCCCAGCTCCTTCCGCCAGTCGTGGGCCACCTGTTTCGCGTCGACCATGCGGTCGACCCTGGCGACCGACAGCGCCTTGGCGAACGTGTGATAGTAGTAATACAGCCCCTTCTGCCCCATCCCGGGGTTCTCGGCCAGGGTGTAGTGCTTCTTCAGCCATTCCATGGCCGCCTTCACCCGGGGGTCGTCGGGACCAACGCCGGCGTAAATCATGCTTTTCAGCCCGGCATACGTCATGCTGGCATACGATCGCAACCCGCCATTGGCGTCGGTTCCCGCCTGCGAATTCCCTCCTCCGGCGGGGGTGTAATAGAAGCCCCCATCGTTGATCTTCGAGGCGAATTCGGTGGTATTGTGCTCCGACTCAAGGTTCTGACAACGGGACAGGAAGATCACCACCTTTTTCATCGATTCGTCGTTCTCGGGCACACCGGCCGCCTTGAGCGCCTCCAGCAGAAACGACGTATTCGAGAGATCGGGGCGTTCCGAACGGCCATACCCTCCCCCCCCATACCGAGGATCGTCTTCCGACAGCCCCTCGGTCTCGTCCCACTGCAGCTTCTTCAGAAAGTCGCGGGCATTCGCAATGAGCGCGTCGTACTGGCCATCCCGATTGGCGGCGGCGAAGGCCAGCAGCGCCACCGAGGTCTCGTAATTGCTGACCTTGTTCTCTTTGGTGTAGATCCCGCCGTCGGGCTGCAAGGCCTGCTTCAGGTAGGCCAGAGCCTTCTGGATCATCGGATCGCCCGGCTCCACTCCCGCGTCCAGCAACGATCTGGTGACAATGCCAGTGATCGCCGGGCCGGGGTAATCGCTCCAATGCCCGTCATCCGCCTGAGTGGTTCGCAAGTAGGCCGCCGCCGCCTGACGCGACTTGGCCAGTGCTCCGGCAGGAAGTCCCACGGAACCGGTCTGCTGGGCGGCGACGGAGGTGGCCAGACCCAGCAGCAGGCCCAACGTCAACCACGAACGGCAACTCACCACGAATGAACGCGACATGGGCAGCGCCTCACAGCGGAAACGGCGTCGGCTGCAGGAGTCGAACTCTCGAGCTTCGACGGTACGGAAAAGACCAGATGCAGCACCGGAAACGATTCTACCGGCCACGAGAGACCGCGGCCAGCGGCGGAACCTGCGTCCCCAGGGTCCGAACCGGGCTGTTCCAGCGAACCGTGCTTGTCTTTCCACCGGGGTTGCCGTAGCGTGAAGGTCTTCGGCAGTCGGGTCTCCCCTGGGGGCCCGGCCTGAATGTTCCCGACGCTGTCGAGCTTCCTCCGATTTTCCTGATCCGCATGGCCAGCGCTCCCTTGCTGCGGATGACCGACATCAGCAAGCACTTTGGTGCCACCAGGGCCCTGGATGGGGTCTCGCTCGAGGTGCGTCCCGGCGAGGTGTTGGCCTTGCTGGGGGAAAATGGCGCGGGCAAAAGCACGCTGATGAAGATTCTCAGCGGTGCGCAATCTCCCGATTCGGGCCAGATGGAGCTGGACGGAGATCCCTACCGGCCCCGCAGCCCCGCGGCCGCCCGTCGCGCGGGGGTGGCGATGATCTACCAGGAACTCACTCTGGCCCCCCACCTCTCGGTGGAAGACAACATCATGCTGGGGCAGGAGGTCTCGCGCGGGGTCTGGTTGCGGCGCGGGGAGCAGCGTCCCCGGGTGCAGCGGGCCCTCGAACTGCTGGGGCATCCCGATCTCCGCCCCGACACGCCGGTGCAGCAGCTCTCGGTGGCCGCACAGCAATTGGTCGAAATTGCCCGGGCTCTGGTGATGGAGGCCCGCGTGATCGTGTTCGATGAGCCGACCAGTTCCCTGACCCGGAAGGATGTCGAACGGCTCTTCGACGTGATTCGCCGACTGCGCGCCCGCGGCATTGGCGTGGTCTACATCAGCCACTTCCTCGAAGAAGTCCGCCAGATTTGCGACACCTATTCCGTACTCCGTGATGGCCGCAGCGTCGGTGCGGGAACCCTGTCGGGAACGACCGAGTCGCAAATTGTCTCCCTGATGGTGGGGCGCAGCGTGGAGGAGCTGTTCCCGCAGATCCCACATACCCCCGGCGAAGTGCTGTTGACCATCGAGGAACTGTCGGGAAGCCGCGCTCCGCAAGAGCTCTCGCTGCAGGTCCGGGCGGGAGAAATCCTGGGGATCACCGGGCTGGTGGGGGCGGGACGAACCGAGTTTCTCCGGTGCCTGTTCGGACTCGATGCCATCCGCTCGGGTGCAGTCACGCTGGCCAAAATCGGTCTGCGGTCCTCCCCTCGCAGAGCGATCGACGCCGGCCTGGGCTTCGTCTCGGAAGACCGCAAGGGAGAGGGACTGGCCCAGCAACAGTCGATCGTCGACAACCTCACCCTCAGCCACCTCAAACCGTACAGCCGGTGGGGATTCCTGAACCTGTTCCAGCGGCAGACCGCCGCCCGCGAGTGGATGCGGACTCTGCAGGTCAAGGCTCGCGATCCCAACCAGCAGATCTCGGAACTCTCCGGGGGGAACCAGCAGAAAGTGGCCCTGGCCCGCATCCTGCACCAGCAGGCCCAGGTGCTGCTCCTCGACGAGCCCACCCGCGGGATCGATGTCGGGACCAAGGCCGAGATCTACCGGCTGATGGGGGAGGCGGCCGCCCAGGGTAAAGCCATCCTGTTTGTCAGTTCTTACTTCACGGAACTGCTGGCGGTCTGCGACCGGATCGCCGTCATGTCGCGCGGCCGACTGCAACGCATCCGGGTCGCCCGAGACTGGACCGAACACAGCATTCTGCAGGCCGCCATGGGCCTGGAGGACCACTCTTCATGAACGTCGATACTTCAACAAGAGCCCCCTCCGACTCCCCGGACGAAGTCGAATTGCAGCTGGATGAAGGGGTGGTGGGGTTCAATAACCTCTGGAACTCGGCCTTCTCGGTGTTGGCCCCTTTCCTGGCGCTGATCCTCGTCTGGTGCACATTCGCCGGCGCTGATTACCTGCGCAGTGCCCGGCTCCAGAAACCGGCCCGATTCAATACCAAAAGCAGTTTTCAGCAGGTGCTGCGCGACGCCTCCCAAGTGGGGGTCGCCGCGCTGGGAATGACCCTCATCATTATCGCCGGGGGAATCGACCTCTCGGCCGGTGCCGCGATGTCGCTCGCCGCCACCACCGCCGCCTGGTGCTTCCGCGACAGCCTCCCCGTACCGGTTGGGATCGCCGCCGCACTGCTCACCGGATGTCTCGCGGGAGCGGTCAACGGGACCCTCATCAGCGTGCTCAAACTGGTTCCATTCATCGTAACTCTTGGCACGATGACCATCTTTCACGGCCTCGGACTCATTATCTCGGGAAACACTCCCATCCGAGCCTTCAACATGGTCCCCGACTGGATCATCAACCTGCAGCGTCCCTTCCCCCGTCCGGAATGGCTGCTGGTCCCCAGTGGCGTCGTGGTCCTGCTGTTACTGGCCGGGCTGGTGGCAGTGCTGTTGCGATTCACCGTGCTGGGTCGGCATTTCGTCGCCCTCGGTTCCAACGAAGCCACCGCCCGGCTCTGCGGAGTGAATGTCGAACTCACCCGCATTCTCGTCTACTCGATCGCCGGACTGCTGACGGGGGTCGCCGGTCTGTTCCAGTTTGCCGTGCTGGGTGGCGAGGGAGATCCCAACCAGGGGATCGGCAAGGAACTGCCCGTGATCGCCGCGGTCGTCATTGGCGGAGGGAGCCTCTCGGGAGGCCGGGGTTCGATCCTCGGCACCTTGTCGGGGGCTTGTATGATGTCTGTCATCCAGCACGGCTGCGTGACGCTGAACATTCCCACTTCGTTCCAAAAGGTCATCGTGGGGCTGATCATCATTGCCGCGGTCTCGGTCGATCAGTTCCGACAGCGCCGCATCGCCAGTTGAAAGTGGCCGATATCCAGAGGCCGGCGGGAGTGGACACAACCCACGGTCATCCAACCCGGACCAGACGGGCGATGTGCGATCCGAAAGACCGGCAATCCCAGACAAACCAGCCTGCCGAGGCGTTCAATGCGACAACCATCCACATCTGAGCTGTCTCAGAAAAACCGCACCGTCGCCACTCGACTCAACGCCTCAGGCCCCGATAAATCGCAGCCCCGACTGGCTGTCGCTGGTCGGCGGGCTGGTCATCGGCGGGCTGGTCATCGGCGGGCTGGTCAAGGGAGCGGGCCCAAACTCATCGCGGCCCGACGGCTCCATCAGGCGGGGGGTCGGGAGCAAGTCTTCGGAGAGAGCCTGCACTTCCCGCTCGGATTCGAAATCGCACCGGGCCTGCAGTGGTGGCATACGGCCGACATTCGCAGTGGCATCCACTTTGACCCGATCTTCCGACTCCGGGCCCGAGGGAACCAATACCACATCCCCACTCAGATTCGACACGCGCGGCTCCACCTGATCTGACCCCCGCAGAGGAACACCCGATTTCTGCGTAGAGAAAGTCGCCATGTCCTGGAACACAAACACCGTGTCCGCGACCGCCAGTTCATCTCCCGGCCTCAACTCCTCCTCGGTCACACGTTTTCCGTTGACCCGCACGCCATTCATACTGCCCAAATCACGGACGACAAACCGATCATCCACCCGGGCCACGCAACAATGACGCCGCGAGATCTTCACCTGCTCAGGAAGTGCCAGATCACAATCTTCATGCCGGCCGATGAGTGTGATTGGCTTTTCCAGCCGAAAGGCTGCGCCCCCATTCACCGGAATCAGTCGTGCAGGCATGGGTGTCTCCCGCCGGGACGGACAGCAAAAACTCTGTTTCCTCAGCGAATTCTATCGCACAACGGGTCGGGTTGACAGAACTTTTCACGACTTTTCGAAGAAAATCATAGCCTGAGTTCTCCCTCATTCCGGGACTGATCAAAAATTCCCTACCCCCCCTCCCCGCAATCGCCCCCACCACTCCCGAGCCAAGGCCTCGGCTTCCGCTCGCGTGGTCACCCGCCCCTCCAACTGGGCGTCATAAATCTCATCCAGAATCGTCTTAAACTCCTTACCTGGAACCATTTGCATCTTTCGTAGATCATCACCGGTCAACACGGGAACCGGCTGCAGAATCTCTCGGGGAGTCTGATCCAGAGACTGGTCGCACCAGTCCGCGGCGCTCGGCGCCACACCGTCCCCCACCGCCACAGCCCGCGACAACGCCACCAGGTTCCGCGACCAGCGATGGGCCAACAACCGCTTGCGAATCGCCTCGCGCGCCACGGGCAGTCCCGCCACCTCCCCCTCGTGTTCCAACAGCCAACCCGTCTGTTCCACCTGGGCAGTCGACAACTTCAAACGCCGACACGCGACTTCGGCCACACGCCGCAGATCCAACCGCGTTCGCCCCCTCCCGACCGGCCGCAACAGGCACGCCAGTGCCAATTCCAGACTCGGCGAGGGAAGCGATTCCAGGCCCCGCAGCCAATTCGCCACTTCGCGCGGCAACCCGGCTTCCGGTCGAACCGCCTCAAGAAATTCGGCCAACTCGGGGAGGATCACCGGCAAAACCCCCAGTCCGATCGCCCGCTCCAACGCCACCCGCCGACTCGGATGCGCCAAAATCTTTTGCAATTCCTGTGCGATCCGCTCCTGGCTGACCACCAGAATGTCCTGGGCCATTTGCCGCACCGCCTCGGCCGTCTCCGATTCCAATTCACAACCGAACCGGGCCGAGATCCGGACCGCCCTCAGGATCCGCAGTTTGTCCTCGGTGAACCGCTCACGGGGATCTCCAATCGCCCGCAGAACCCGCCGCTCGAGATCCTCACGCCCCCCAACGTAATCGAACAACTTCCCGGCCAGGGGCTCATAAAACAATCCATTGATCGTGAAATCGCGCCGCTGCGCGTCCTCCTCGGCGGTCGAAAAATTGACCCGTTCCGGACGCCTTCCATCGAGATACGGTCCCTCGGTCCGGAAAGTGGCCACCTCGACATCCTCGGCCCCGCGCCGCCCTTTGACCACAATCACTCCGAACGCCGCCCCCACCGCCAGGGTGTTCCGCTCGCCGAACAGCCGCCGCACTTCGTCGGGGAGGGCGCTCGTCGCCACGTCGTAGTCCGAGGGGACATGTCCCAGCAGCAGGTCCCGCACGCATCCCCCGGCCCACAGCGCGGTGTATCCCGCCTGCTGCAGCCTCTGCACCACCTCGGTGGCATGGGCTTTCGACAGATCCGAATGCAGGCCGGCCGGTGTTCCGGTTTCTGGAGCGTCTGGGTTCATCCCGGTATGGTAGCGTCAGTTCAAAGTCCCTTCCCCCCCGCCACGGGGCGTCCGCCGAAAGCCTGACCATGTCCGCTTCCCCCGGGTTCCTCCGGATTCTCACCGCAGTGCGGCGGCTGTCCAGATTCGCCCCCCTCTGCCTGCTCGCGCTGGGGGTGCACGCCGCCGATCCAGCCCCCACCGGCTTCCAGGAACGGCTGATCGCCGACAAGTACGGCTACACCTTCGGAGTGCAGGCGATTGACCTCGATGGAGACGGCGATCTCGACCTGACCAATGTCGACATCGTGGGGAAAAACCCCAGTGACGCGTCACTGCTCTGGTTCGAGAACAACGGGCGGGGAGAATTCCAGCGCCACGTCATGCACACCGGCGAAAATGGCTGGCTCGAACGCCACGCCCTGGGAGACCTCAACGCCGATGGCCGGACCGACGTGGCGGTGGTCAGCAATCGCGACGGACACCTGCTGTGGTTCGAGCAGCCCCCCCGATCGCCGCGGGACCGCTGGATCCGCCACGAGATCAGCCGGGAATGCCCCGGGGCGTACGACGTCCGCCTGGGCGATCTCGATGGTGATGGCGACCTCGATGCCGCCACCGCCGGCTATTCCAGCCACACCCTGGCCTGGTATGAGAACCCCGGGAAGGGGAAACCAACGGACAACTGGAACCGCCACATCGTGGCCCGCAATCTGGCCGAGAACCGCACGGTGGAGCTTGTCGACTTCAACGGCGACGGCCGCCCCGATCTGCTGGCGGGCTCGATCGGCGTCTCGTTCGCCACCCAGGGATCGGCGGCCACCCCCGCGCAGCATGGCGGGCTGCTGGCCTGGTTCGAGAATCCGGGGGACCGCGACCAGTGGACCCGACACATCATCGACGACCAGCACCGCGGGGTCGTCCACGGGCACACCGCCGACCTCGACCGCGACGGCGACCTCGACATCGTTCTGGCCCGGGGGATGCGGCCCGAACACATTCCCGTCGAGCTCCATGAGCTGGTCTGGTACGAGAACCAGGGAACCTCCCAGCGCCCCGGTCCCTGGCGCCGACAGGTGCTCGCCCCACTGCCGAGCGCCTTCGAGGCCATCGCCGTTGACCTCGATGCCGATGGCGATCTCGACGTCGCCGCCACGGCGTGGTCTCTGGGAGACCAGGTAGTCTGGTGCGAGAACCCCGGCGATCCCCGGCACACCTGGACGAAGCACGTCGTGCGGGAAAAATACTTCGCCGCCAATCAGATCATCGCCGCCGATCTGGATGGCGACCACCGCCCCGATCTGATCGTCACCTCCGACGACGGCTCGCGGCGGGTCACTGGGGCGAACGAACTGCGCTGGTGGCGCAACCGGCTGACGCCGCCGAAGTGAAGGGCGGGGCAACCCCGCCGCCCGCCAATCTCAGCGTCCGGCAGACCAGCCGTCATCCGCACCGGTTCAGATCCTCCGCCGTCAGCAGCCGATGCCCCCCCGGCAAGGCGCACAACCGGTTCTGGCGGTCGAGCACACCATGCCGCCAGAGCCATTCCTCGAACTCGGGCGCGGGACGCAGCCCCAGCAACTGCCGCACATACTGTGCATCATGAAAGGAGGTCGATTGATAATTGAGCATCACATCATCCGCCCCGGGGACCCCCATCACGTAGTTGCACCCGGCTGTGGCCAACAGCGTCAGCAGGGTGTCCATGTCGTCCTGGTCCGCCTCGGCATGATTCGTGTAGCAAACATCACAACCCATCGGCAGCCCCAGCAGTTTGCCGCAGAAATGATCCTCCAGCCCCGCCCGGATGATCTGTCGGCCGTCATACAGGTATTCGGGTCCGATGAACCCCACCACCGTGTTCACCAACAGGGGCTCATATAACCGGGCCACGCCATAGGCCCGGGCCTCGAGTGTCTGCTGGTCGACCCCATGGTGCGCATTGGCCGAGAGACAACTCCCCTGCCCCGTCTCGAAGTACATCACGTTGTTCCCGACCGTGCCCCGCTTCAGGTCGAGCGTCATCGCGCGGGCCTCGGCCAACAGCGGCAGGGTGATGCCAAAACTGGAATTGGCTTTCTCGGTGCCTGCGATGGACTGGAACATGAGGTCGAGCGGAGCCCCCCGGCGAATCGCCTCCATCTGACTGGTGACATGCGCCAGCACGCATCCCTGCGTGGGAATCTCATGACGATGGATCAACTCATCCACCAACTGCAACAGCCGGGTGATGTTCGCGAGATTGTCGGTGGCCGGATTGATGCCAATCACCGCGTCGCCACAGCCATAGCCCAGCCCGTCGACAATCGAGGCCGCGATCGCCCGGGGCTCGTCGGTCGGATGATTCGGCTGGATGCGGACGGCGAATCGCCCCCGCAGCCCCAGGGTGTTCCGGAAGCGGGTGACCACCCCGCACTTCGAGGCCACCAGCACCAGGTCCTGGTTGCGCATCAGCTTGGAGACCGCCGCCGCCATCTCGGGCAGCAGGCCCCGGGCGAGCCGGGCCAAAACCGGCCCGTTGGTCTCAAACCGCAGCAGCCAATCGCGGAACTCTCCCACGGTGAGATTCGCGACCGGGGCGAAAGCCTGGGGATCATGGTGCTCAAGCAGCGCCCGGGTGACCGCATCTTGCTCGGGCGGAATCAACCATTCTTCGAGAAAATGGGCCAGGGGCACTTCGGCCAGCACCCGGCAGGCGGCCACCCGTTCTTCCGCCGACCGCGCCGCCACCCCGGCCAGTTCATCCCCCGACCGCACCGGGGCCGCCCGGGCCAACAGCGTCTTGAGGTCTGGAAAGCTGTAAAACCGCGGTCCCACCTGGCAGGTCCAACCAGCCATGCTTGGGGCTCCTTTCATCGTGTGGCGTGGACTCTGGCGAAGGGTAGCACATTTTCAGCCAACAGCCCCCGCCGCGAGGTCGGTCCCGGGCACACCTGCCGCATTGGATGGCCCGGCCCGTATTGGCTCGCGTTTGACACCCGCCCGCGGGCAGTCGAAACTGAACCCAACAACGACGTCTTTGTCTCTGCGAACCCTTTGCCCACCGGTCCAGTTCCCATGCCGCCTGTTTCACGGAAGACCAGACGTGGGGCCGGATTGGCCGGTCCCCTGCTCGCGTTGACGCTGCTGGGGGGGCTGCTGGCTGTCCCCGTTCAGGCGGCCCGCAAGATCCAGAATGGCCCCATCAAACTGCAGCTCACTCCGCTGGTGCTGCGTGGGCGGTCCCAGGCTCTGCTGCCGGTGCTGTTCCAGCTCAACAGCAAAGATCCCGAACTGCTCCGCGGGACGCTCGAAATCCGCGTGAATCTCGCCGACCGGCTGGTGCACCGCATCGAAATTCCCGACTTCGTCGTCGTGCCGGGGGAAACCCGCTTCCGCATGACCATGCCCGAGGTCAACGTCAGCCAGATTGAATTGGCGATTCGGGTAACGGTTTCGTTCCGCGTCCGCGAAGAAATCTACGATCTGGGAGAACAAGACCTCGTCATCCCCATCGATTCCCTAAGGCAGCAGGCGGTGGTGTCGATCGAGCCCAAGAACCGGGTCGCCGACCGATTGCAGCAGGAACTGCGCGAGTCACTGCTGTTGCATCGCTTCGCCCCCCCCGAAACCGATCAACGGCGCAAGAAACTGGTGTCGGTCCCCTCGACCATCGACCCTCTTGATCTGCCCCCCAATCCCCTCCCCCTCCTGGGAATCGATCTGATCGTCATCGAGCCCTCGGCACTGTCGGACCTCAAGCCCGATCAGTTGCGGGCCATTGCCAGTTGGGTCCGGGCGGGAGGGTCGGTATGCGTCGTTTGTCCTCCGCAGATCACCTCGCCCGATCTCGCCGAGTTTCTGAATTCCCTCGTCCCCACCCCCGATCGAACCGCCGTCTGGCAGCCGACCGGAACCGGACAGTGGGAGATTGCGTCCCCCTCCCCAAACCAGATTCGACACGGGGAACCGGGCTTGGGTCGGGCGGTCATTCTCGAAGATGCCGCCTTGCGGGACCGGTGTCTCGACAATCCCCTGTGGGACGAATCGCTGCGGTTCCTGTGGCGGATTACCCAGATTCACAGCCGGAATCTCAAGCGTTCCCCGGGTGAGGCGCTGCCCCTCTGGACCTTGGCCGAAGCCCCGCTCAATCCACCGGTCCGTCCGAATTTCAATGGCCCCCCCCTGCCGAATTACAACCGCCTCAGCGAATACGCCCCGGTCAATTCCCAGGGGCCCATGCAACATCTCTCGCAGAGCCTGCGCCCCCAGCGGTTGGTCACCATTCCAGTCTGGCAATTCGCGATCATGCTGCTGGCCTTCCTGCTGGCCGTCTCGTTGGGAGATTACTACCTGCTGGGAGCCCTGCGGCTGCGACGGTGGACCTGGCTGCTGTTGCCCGCCGTCTCGCTGGGAGTGACGTGGTTCACCGCCCGCATCGCCGAAAACAGCCTGGGAGACAACGACGCCCAGGCCGAACTGCTGCTGGTCGACGTGGGCCGGCAGGGGCTGCCGGTGCGCACCAGCCGGTTCCAGCTCACCGTGGCGGCCCAGCCGAAGACCCTGCAGGAAGAGGTCGTCAACGGGCTCCTGGTCAACGAGACCGAAGCGGGGGCCGAACTGGCGCGGCAGGCGCAGAACGAACTGCGCCGCCAGGGAGCCTTCGCCGAGGCGACGCTTGCCGCCCAGCAATTCGAGGCCGACATTCCCCTCAGCGAGGGGCTGCCACCCTATCGATACACGTTCGAGCAGCGGGTCAAGAAGTGGTCTCCCCTGTTGACCCGGCTGACCCGTGTCGGCCCGCCCGAGAATACTCCCGACCTTCCCTGGGCCGCCTGGGGACAACTTGATCTCACCAAACCCGAGGTGCAGCAGCAGGTGTTGCGGGAATGCCACGCCCGGGAACCCGAAGCTGCGGCCTGGGTGGTCCATCGCGGCCGGCTCTCTTCCCTTGGCAATTTGTCGTCCAACTCCGAGTCACTCAACAGCCTGGGAGAGTTCCTGCTCGACACCAGTGGCGACCTCCCCGAAGCGGGTTTCTTTCAATATGTCAGCCAGGTCAGTCCCAGCGGTCACAGCAATCTCGAAGATCTGCGGCTGCTCGACTCCACAGATCCCAATGACCTCCTGCTGATGATTGCCGTCCCGCGCGACAACAACTTCGTGGTCTTCCGATTCACTCCGCCACGCCCGGTCCCCGCGCCATGAGTTCGTCCCCCCGAGCCGAGCCGCTTTTCCCCGACGACGGGCCTGCCGATCTCCCCGCCTCGGCCGAGCCGCCGGTGAAGCCCGCCACCCCAAGGCCTCAGCCGCCCCGGCGGCCCAAACCGGGCTTCGAGCTGCCGCTCTTGATGAAGGAGTTGAACGAACAGTCGGCTCAATTGCGCACCTACCTCCTGCGGCTGGCGTACGGACTGCTGCTGCTGGGGACCATGCTGGCCCTCTTCGCCCGCGGACTGATCCGCAGCGGCGGAACCAGCACCCTCGGCCAGGGACAACTG
This sequence comes from uncultured Planctomycetaceae bacterium, assembly GCA_903861195.1. GTDB lineage: Bacteria > Planctomycetota > Planctomycetia > Planctomycetales > Planctomycetaceae > UBA10511. The sequence continues at coordinate 16,994 of CAIOTJ010000169.1, forward strand.
GTCTTCGACTCGCTCACCACCTTCCAGTTCTGGGCCCTCAACCTGTTCGTTCCCGCCGTCACCTGCGGCTGCCTCAGCGGCGAAAAAGAACGCAACACCCTCGGCACGCTGCTGATCACCACCCTCACCCCGTGGCAGATTGTGCTGCAGAAATTCCTCGGCCGGTTCATCCCGGTCGTGGGCTACATCTGCCTGTCATTCCCCATGCTGGCCGCCGCCTACAGCCTGGGCGGGCTCTCCACCGCCACCCTCTGGAGCGGCGGCCTGCTGCTGATCATCGCCGTCGCGCAGACCACCGCGCTGTCAGTCCTCTGCTCGGCCTACTTCGCGACGACGGTCGAGGCACTGCTGGCCTACTTTCTGATCCTGTTCGGATCGCGGCTGGTCCTGCCGTTCCTGTGGGCCGACTCGGCTTTGGGAGCGGTCCAGCGGGGCGAGCTGACCCAGTCCGGTGCGGTCCTCTCTTCGATGTTTCTGCTGGGGCTGTGCCTGCTCCCGCTGTGGCTCGCCGCCGCCCTGCTCGAACGCCGCGCGTTCGTCACCCCCCGCAACCTGCTGCTCGACCTGTTCCAGAAACTGGACCGCATGTTCAACCGCTGGAACAGCGTCACAGGGGGCGTCGTGCTGGTCCAGGATGGCGACCCGCTCCCCAATCTCGAACCCGTCGCCTGGCGCGAGACCACCAAGAAATCGCTGGGAACCTTCCGCTACCTGTTCCGCGTGCTGCTCGTGCTCGAACTCCCCCTCGTGGTGATCATCTCCATGCTTGGCTCGGGAGAACTGCAGGGGGGGGGCCAGAACGTCATCGTCACCAATTATCTGTACGGGCTGTGGGTTCTGGCCCTGCTGATGACCATCATCCACGGCTCCAGCCTCATCGCCGGCGAACGGACCCGTCAGACCCTCGAAGTGCTGCTGACCATTCCCCTCCCGGGACGCGACCTGCTGCTGCAAAAGCAACAGGGGCTACTGCGCCTGCTCAAGGTGCTGCTCGTCCCCTTTGCGACGATCTTCGGGTTCCAGGCCTGGTGGTTCAATGGCTACCCCTACCGCTGGACCTACGTGGCGTTGTCGCTGATCGCGGTGCTGGTCTTCCTGCGGCTCACCTCGTGGGTCGCAACCTACATCGGCCTGCGGACGAAGTCACAAATCCGGTCGGTGGTGACCGTCGCCCTGCTGCTGGGCTGCTGGCTGGCGGTTCCCGTCGTGATCCGCCGCGGCTGGGAAACTGTCCACAGCGGACGGCGTCCCCTGCCATTCCTGGTCGACTCGCTGCTGACCATGCATCCGATCGAACTGGTCCCGGAACTCGAACGGGGCCTGCGCATCACCCGTGTCCCCACCCCCGATCGCCCGACAGAAGAGGTCCCCCCCAACTGGTGGCTGCTGGCGCTCAGCCTGGGGCTGCATGTCGGCGCAATCGCCCTCGTCAAGTGGACCTGCCTGGCCAACGCCGATCCCCTCCTCGGTCGACTCGGCCCCCGCCCCGACAGCGAGTCGTCCGACGAGATTCCCCCCAACCCCGTCTGGGCCACCTGAACCCCGGTCTCGGCCGCTAGCCCCGGTGCCGACGCGCACTTGGCTCCCGTCACGCGCAGTCGACGTCGTCTCCTCCAGACCAAGTGGTCCCACTCCGGCGCGCGGGCTGGTTTCTCCCGCTGCAGCAGCGATATATTCCGCGACGACCGTCTGTTTTTTGAAACGGCTCCCCCTCGCGTCACGACGGCCTGTCGTCCGCAACCGGCGGGGTCTTCTTCTCCCTTCCGCGAGTGCGCTCCCATGTCGCGTTCCCTCCTGTGGGGCCTGTTGTTCGCCTGTCTTTCCGCACTCCCCGCAGCCCGGGGAGCCGAACCCCAGCGCTGGGTCCTCTCCAGTGCCTCCGAAAACCGCCGGACCGAAACCTTCCATCTCGACGGAGCCAGGCTCACCCCCCAGCAGCCGAACTGGCGCGTTGACCAGAAGACCCTGCACGGTGGCCGCCAGGAAGGTTGCGAACTGCTGGTGGTCGACAATGGCCGCCTGCGCATCACCCTCATCCCCACCCGGGGCATGAGTGTGCTGGAGGTGGTGGCCGGCGATCTGCGCCTCGGCTGGAAATCGCCCGTCGCCGAAGTAGTTCACCCCCGCGAAATCAACCTGCATTCGCGCGGAGGCCTGGGCTGGCTGGAAGGTTTCAACGAGTGGCTGGTCCGCTGCGGCCTCGAAAGCAACGGTCACCCCGGAACCGACAAGTTCATCAACAACACCGGTGACGAGGCCAGTCTCGAACTCACCCTCCACGGACGGATCGGCAACATCCCCGCCAGCGAGGTCGAGGTCGTCGTCGACCCCGCCCCCCCGCATCGCATCACCGTACGCGGCACTGTCTGGGAACGGTCGTTCTACGGACCCCATCTCAAACTCCAGACCGAACTGTCGACCGAACCGGGCAGCCTCGAATTCCGCATCGCCGACACCATCACCAATCACGGCGCCCAGGAGCAGGAGTTCGAGATTCTCTACCACGCCAACTATGGGGCCCCCCTGCTGCAGGAAGGGGCCGAGTTTTTGGCCCCCGTCCAGCGGGTCGTCCCCTTCAACGCCCAGGCCGCCAAGTCGGTCGCGAAGTACGCCACGTTCGCCGGTCCCACGGTCGGCTTCACCGAAGAGGTCTATTGCCTCTACCCCCTGGCCGACGACCAACACCGCACGCTCATCGCCCTGCGCAACAAGGCGGCAGACCGGGGAGCCTCGATCGCCTTCAATGTGCAGGAACTGCCCCATCTCACGTTGTGGAAAAACACGGCGGCCGAGGCCGACGGATACGTCACCGGCCTCGAACCGGGCACCAACTTCCCCAACAACCGCCGCATTGAACGGAAGCTCGGCCGGGTCCCCAAACTGGCTCCGGGGGCCACCCGCACCGCCACCCTCGACTTCGCTCTGCTTCCCGACGCGGCGGCCGTCAAGGGAACCGCCGACCGCATCGCCCGGCTGCAATCCCGTCAGAAGCCGGTGATCGAGACCGCGCCCGAGAAGAAAGAGTAACCCCCCCCAGCGGCCACGCAGTTGGGCCGTCTCCCCCCAGTTTTCGGCCAGTCCCCCCCATGCTGTCCCTCGGCAACCTGACCCACCGCCACTGCCAGGGATTCACCCGGCGTGAATTCCTGCGCGTGGGGGGCACCTTGCTGGGGGGCTTGAGTCTCGACCATCTGCTGCGGGCGGAAGAACAGACCGTGGTGACCAACGGTCCGCCCACGGCCCACGCCCCGGCCCAGTCTCTCATCCTGATTTATCTCGCCGGTGGTCCCAGCCAGCACGAGACCTTCGACCCCAAACCCACCGCCCCCCTGCGGGTGCGCGGGCCATGGGGGGCGATTTCCACCCGACTTCCTGGGGTCGCGTTCGGCGAAATGTTGCCCGAACTGGCCGCCCTCAACGATCGCTTCTCGCTGCTGCGGGCCCTCCATCACACCCACAGCCTGCACAATCCCTGGCCCATGCTGACGGGCACCCTGCCGCACCGCATCTCCCTGGCAGCCACGATCCACGCCCTGCGGCCGGCAGATTCTCCCCACGTCCCCGGCCACGTGAATCTCGGCCCCCGGCTGTCGGTCGGGGCGGGGGCGCTCGGTGCGGCCCACGAACCCCTTGAGATTCCCGATCCCGCCCGGGCCGCCCAGTCGCTGGCCGAATTCCTCCCCCTCGCCGATGTCTCCCCCGACCGCCTGACCGATCGCCGCAAATTGTTGGAACAAATCGACACTCTCCGCCGCTCGGTTGACCAGCAGGCGCCCCTCGCCCGACACGACAAATCGCGGCAGCGGGCGCTGTCGATTCTCACCTCGACGGCCGTTCGCCACGCGTTTGACCTCGCGTTCGAACCGGTCACCCGTCGCGACCGGTTCGGCCACAACAGTTTCGGGCAGTCCTGCCTGCTGGCCCGCCGGCTCATCGAGGCAGGCACCCGGCTGGTGCAGGTGAACTGGTCGAACCGCGAAGATGGCTTCGCCGTGGGGTGGGACGTGCATGGCGATGACCAAACCGCCCTGGTCCGGATGGAACAGCAGCTCTGCCCCCGGTTCGACCAGGGACTCTCGGCCCTGTTGACCGACCTCGAAGAACAGGGCCTGCTCGCGTCGACCCTGGTGGTGGTGACGGGCGAATTCGGCCGCACGCCCCACATCAGCCGCCTGGGCGGCCGCGACCATTGGCCCTACTGCTTCTCGGCCCTGCTGGCCGGGGGAGGGATCGCGCCCGGCCGGGTCGTCGGGGCCAGCGACAAGCACGGCGGCTACCCGGCCGACCGCCCCGCCACCCCCACCGACTTCACCGCCACCGTCTGCGACCGGCTGGGAGTGAACCCGAACCAGGACGACCGACTGCGCCCCCTGCTGTTTGAGGGGCGCCCCATCGAGGAGCTCTGGTCGTGACCCCGGCCCAGTCGCCTCCTCCCGGCGATCACCCCCGCCACGCCAAATTGCTCACCGGCCATCTGGGGGAAACATCCCTGCTGCTGCTGGGACTGGGGGGCCCGGCCCTGTCCTACGAACCTCCTGCGGTCTCCGCCCACTCCACGCAGGTCTCTCCGCAACAACCTGCGGCAGAGGAAGAGCCTGCCAGCACCTCGACCACCAACGCCGCCCCCCGCCCCCTCGTCCTGGCGTTTTCCTCCCTGCGCGATCGCCCGGCCTTTGCGGCGTTGTATTTCTACCGGCACGATGGCGTCTCCCGGGGAGAACTGCTCCCCGGCCAACCGCAGCAGCCCGAGCGCAGCGACACGCAACCCTCGCTGACCGCCGACGGAACCACCTGCCTCTCCACCTCGAAGCAGGTGGGGGGGTTTGGTCCCCGGGTGCAGTTGTACGACCGCCAGCGGAACACGTTTCTGCCCGAGCTGCCGTTCAACGACACGTTTGCGGCCCGTACCGAGGCGACCCTCTCGGCCGATGGCCGTTGGATTGTTTTCAGTGTCTGGGACCAGGCGGGGCAACCGGGAGGCTGGGATCTGCTGCTGTATGACCGGCAAGCGAACCGGTTTGTCGACCTGCCCGGTCTGAACACGGCATCCAACGAGCGTGAGCCGGCGCTCAGCCCGGATGGTCGCTGGATCACCTTCGTGACCGACCGGCCGACGGGGGCCGGTTTGTCGGATGTGGGGCTGTACGACCGCAAGGGGGCGAGTCTGGTGGAGCTGCCGGGGCTGAACACGCCGCACCGCGAACTGAACCCGGTCCCCAGTCCCGACGGCCGGCAACTGGCGTTCGTTTCGAATCGTCCAGACGGTGCTGGTGGGAAGGATCTGTACCTCTACGATCGCACCACCCGGCAGGTGCGGGCCCCCTCCGGGATCAACTCGGCGGGTCACGAACAAACCCCGCGATTCAGTCCCGACGGCCGGTATCTGGTCTTCGTCTCCGAGCGTTCAACCGGCCCCGGCGAACGGGACCTGTTCCTGTACGACCTGTCTCGGCAACAATTGCTCCCCACCCCCGGCCTGAACTCCCCCGCCGAAGATTTCGATCCGGCCATCGCCCAGCCAATGCCGGCCCCCGAGTCTCCTGCCAGCCCGAGCCGGTAAGGGGGATCGCCAAAATAATTCACAGAGTTATCCGGACCTTGAGCCCGATGGCTCA
>CAIOTJ010000170.1 GCA_903861195.1 uncultured Planctomycetaceae bacterium
CGCTTTGGACATTCGGCAGCAGATGATGCTGCTGACCGGTTTTGAGCACCGCCTGCGTTACGCCCTTTTGGCTCAGTTTCAGGCACTCGCAGGTGCCTCCAATCCAGAACCGGTGACGGAGAGAGATTTTCCCGAGGAGCTTCGGTCTCGTTATGTGAGTGCCGATGGCAAATGGCTGCTGCAGGTCTTCCCGAAGTATCCCATCTGGGACATGGAACCGCTGCGGCAGTTTGTGAGCGACCTGCGGAGTGTCGATCCAAATGTGACGGGCACGCCGTTGCAGAATTTCGAGGCCGCACTTCAAATTAAACAGAGCTATGAAATCTGTTCCGTCTATTCACTGATCGTGATTCTGATTGTCCTGTTAATCGACTTCATCCGGAAATCGGTGCTGATTCAAACCTTCATTCCAGCAATCATCACGATCGTGATCGTTCTCATCGACAGCCATTTCCACAAGACACCTGTGCCCATCCTCCCACTGGCTCTGGTGGCAGTGCTGATGACATTCCTGGTGGCCTTGTTCAGCGATCGGTCCGGAGTCGTCGACACCATTTCCGCGATCATTCCACCTTCAATCGGAATGCTGCTGATGTTTGGAATCCTGACGATCTTCCAGATTCCTCTGAACCCCGCCAACCTGATTATTCTGCCTCTGATTATCGGGATCGGTGTCGATAACGGAGTCCATGTCCTGCACGACTTTCACACCAAGCCGAATCAGGTTTACAGCCCGTCTCCCAGCATGGTGAATGCCATTACACTGACCCAGACCACCAGCATGGTGGGTTTTGGCAGCATGATGATCTCGGCCCATCGCGGTCTGCGCAGCCTGGGCATCGTCCTGACGATTGGTGTCGCCTGCTGTGTCTTTATGTCACTGGTGACGCTGCCCGCATTCCTGGCCTGGATCAGCCGCCATCGCCGCAGAGTCGATGCACCTCTGGTGAGCACCGGAGCGGGTTCTGATTCTGCCGTGGTGGACGTTTAGACACGTTTGTGCGACTGCATGCTGTCAGGAACGCCCCGACATCTGGCTTGCCGTATTGCTACTTCGCGGCGGGTGATTCCTTAATCAACGTCAAAGCAGACTCGATCAACACCTCGCCAGTCATTTCCCCAAGGGAAGTGCGGGAGATGTAGTCGTAACGTGTGAAGCTGTTGAAATCGACCTTGGTGAGGATATACCCAAAGGCATCATTGGTCAGGCCGAAGAGAAGCGTGTGTTTGCCCTTCATGTGGCGTTTGAGGTAGTAGCCGATGTTCGGCAACGCTTCGCCGGGGATGGTCAGGATTTGAGCATCGCCGATGTTGACGAGGTTCATCCGGGTTGTGACCGTCTTATCTTTATTGTGCGGGTACTTGAGCGGCGAGCCCAGGATAATGATCCACATCAGTTCCGACGTGACGGGGAACTTGACTTCGAGAGATTTGCAGACGACAGCCGGGTCCTTCTGCGGTTGTGCCTTGGCGACAATGCGCTGAGCTTCGGTGGCCATCAGTTCGCCGATGCGGATGCATTCATCCCAGGTGTTGATGTCATCAAACTTGCCCTTGATCGGGTCGGTCGGTTTGTTGAGGTTGCGGTTGTCGGCAGTGATCATGCCGCCCTGCGCCCCGTTCATGAACATCCCCATACCGCCGAGATCAGCCTCCAGCTTGTCACACAGTGGACCGATCAAGTCGGGGCTGAGCAGACCGGCTCCCGTGCCGAGGACTTCGGGGTGTACCGCATAGTTCACAAGCGTCCCGATGGTCTTGCCCTCGGGGGTGATCGCTTGGATCACGCTCATCCGTGGGTCATAGAGTTCCGGGGCGTAGTAGTTGAACGCAATCTTCCCCTCAGCCTCGCCGGTTGCGATCTTGAGGTGAGCAGGTTGGAGATTGTCGATCGCTTCGTTGAGGGCCTTGGCAGCCTGGTTACAGACGAAGTCCATGTATTCGAGGTTCCCCGAGGTCTTGCCATCGAGGCCGGGAAAGCCATAGCAGTCGGGGGCACTGTGGGTGTGTGTCGATCCGATGAGGATGTTCTCTGCCGGGATGCGCGGCACCTGCTTATGAACGCGGGCACAGAGGACCGACGGAAACCCGAGGGAGTCGAGCTGGACGATAGCGACCTTGGTTTCGCCCTGCTCGAAGACCATCGCCCGGGCGGTCAGCTCGCCTTGCTTTCCTGTCGGTGTCCTGCCGGGGCCGACGCCGCCCGAAATGGGGAGCAGCTGTTCGGGGGTGATGATCGCTTTCGCGACACCGACCTTCAGCTCAGCATGGACATACGTTGTGAATGAAATCGCGAGGAGACAGACGAAAGTTCGGAGCATGGTGAAGTCCGGGAGGATTAGTTTAGTACTCAGCTCAGAAGTGCAGGATATCCGATCGATCACGAGCAGGGCCAGTTGGACGGAATCAAAACTTGATCTGACACTCGCTGTCGGTCATTGACCAGTGCTCACTCCATCATGCTTCGCATTTGGAAGGTCACACCTTGAGGAAAATCTTGTGGCGATAAAGGTGCCACAGGAATAACCACTCGGCGGCAATCACTCCCACGGCAATGACGAATTTCTGAGCGGCCTCAACCTCATTGGCAGCATA
>CAIOTJ010000171.1 GCA_903861195.1 uncultured Planctomycetaceae bacterium
ACATTCCTCGTCTCACGGCGGAGTAGCTCAGTTGGTTAGAGCAGCGGAATCATAATCCGCGTGTCGGGGGTTCAAATCCCTCCTCCGCTACTGCATTCAACCGGCGGGTTTGGTCGTTGGCCCCCGCCGGAATCGGAAGTCTTTTGCATCCGTGACCCCGCGCACGGTTCGGATTGACAGGTTCATCCGCTTCGACTGGGCCTGCGGCGAAAGATTTTCGCTTGGTCGGGCTTGGCGGCCTGTGCTCGGCCATCGTCCCCGACACACGCTCATGACGGTCTGTATGGGGCCTGCGGTGTGGTTTTCGGCTCCGGTTGTCTCCCCGACCGAAGACACCCGACGGAAGCCATCGGAGACTATTCCACCGGCTGAGGTTCTTGCGGGGCCCGGATTGTCTCCGAGGCCTCTCTTCATCTTCTCCGGAATGGTACGATCGGGGCATGTCGTACGACGATCTGCTGACACTCATCCCCAGCCACAGCCTCGAAGATTTCCCCACAGACTTGGGGGAGACCGAGGCCGCTTCGCTGCTGAACTCGTTTGCCGTTCTCTGGCATCCGGTCTTGTTGGCGAACGCCCGCGTGCTGCCCCGCTGGCATCGGGCCGACGATCCTCCCGACGCCACCCAACGCCGGCTCATCCTGGTTCCCACCCACTGCGAAGGCTGGCTCCCCTCGGGGTGGGCCGAGCGGGTCGCCTCGGAAGGGTGCGTGGTCCTTCGCCACCTCTCCGAACGGCAAGAACTGGTCGACCAGGCTCTGGCTCCCCTCGCGCCCCCGGCCGAAGTCCATCCCGATGTGGTGGCCGACTTCCTCGCTCTGGGAGCGTGCCACCTGCAGGTCGAGCTCTTGACCCGCAAGATGCGCAATTTCAGCAGCATCGACGAGGCCCATCTGCGGCGGGAGGCGGTCGCGGCCGCTGAAGCGGCGGTGGCGGGCCAGAACGACCAGGCCCGCGCCGCGCTCAAGGAGTGCTTTGACATTCTGCTGGGGGCCCGCGAACGGTTCTACCCGGTCGACTGCTACCTGCTCGACCTCTGCCTGCTGATTCCCAAGCTGGGCGGGACCGAACTGCAGCAGGCGCTGTCATCCCGGCAGCCTCTCAGCCTGCTGCTCTCGGGACTCGATGCCCGCGATCTGGTCCGCGATTTTCCCGAGTCGGCCCAGCAGGTGGCCAGCGCAGTGGCTGAAGGCTGGCTGGGCCTCGTGGGAGGCGACCTGCAGGAGGCCCCCTTGCCCCTGCTGGGATTGAACTCGATTGTCTGGCAGATGGCAGAGGCCCAGCGGCTCTTTCAGCAGCACCTCGGCGCACCGGCCCGGGTGTGGGGCCGCCGCCGCTATGGTCTGTTCGCCCAACAGCCCCAGCTTCTGAAAAAAGCTGGCTTCACCGGGGCGCTGCACGTCGTGCTGGATGACGGCTTCTATCCCGATCAGGAATACACCAAGTTCCGCTGGCAGGGGATTGAATACAGCTCGATCGAGTCTCTCTCGCGGATTCCGCTGGCGGCCGATGCCGCCACCAGCTACCTGCGATTCGCCTCCCGGTTGGCCGAGTCGATGGACCAGGATCACTCGGCCGGGGTGATCTTCGCCCGCTGGCCCGATCTGCAGACCCCGTTCTTCGGCGATCTGCAGCGGATGGCGCGGTACGCCCCCGTGCTCGGGAAATTCGAGACCCTCGACACCTTTTTCGAGCAGACCTCCACCGCCACCCGCACCGGGGCCTACAAGCCCCGCGAGTATCTCACCCCGTTTCTGTTTCAGGCGGTCGCCCGGGAAGAGGCGAACCCGCTCAGCCGATTATCCGAGATGGTCCTGCGCCGCCGCCGCCTCGATCGGCTGCTGTGGATCGAGGGGCTCAACGCGCTGCTGCGCGGCCGCTCCCCGGGGAACGACACCCTGGCGAGTCTCGAATCGCAGAGTGAATCGCTGCGGGAAGAAGCCGCGACCGAAGAGCGCACCGCCATCGACACGGCGATTGAGGCGCAGAGCCAGGTCGCCGCCGCGACCCTGGCCCGCAAAATCGCCTCCGCTCCCGGTGACCAGCCCGGTTTTCTGGTGGTGAACACTCTGGGCTTCTCCCGGCGGGTGGTGGTCGACCTCGACTCTCGCGGCCCACGTCCCATTTCCGACGGCGAACGCGTCCGCATCCAATGGAGCGGGCCGCACGCGCAACTGCTGGTCGAAGTCCCCGGGGCCGGCTTCACCTGGGTTCCCGCCGAGCCGGAGTCGGCCCCGGTCCCCTCCACGAATGCTCCCCGGCTGGCCGAGGACCTGTTGCTGCAGAACGAATTGTTCGAGGTGCAGCTCAACGCCCAGACGGGGGGAATCGCCAAGCTCAAGGGACATGGTCGCAGCCCCAACCGCCTCAGCCAGCAGTTGAACTTCCGCTTCGCCCGCGAGCGAACCTGGGAGCAGACCAGCGGCGACAGCCGCGAAACAATTCGCAGTCATTACGGCGAAATGCGGCTGACTTCGTCGACCGTCACGTCGGCGGGGCCGACCCTGGGAGAGATCGTCACCCGCGGCGAGATTGTCGACCAGAAATCGGGAGACACGCTGGCCGGTTACGAGCAGACCGTCCGGGTCTGGCGTGGTCGGCCGATCATCGAGATGATCGTCGAACTTACCCCCCGGCGTGACGCCGACAACGAACCGTGGCACAGTTATTTTGCGTCGCGTTTCGCCTGGCATGACGAGACCGCGGCTCTCTCTTACGCGGCCCAGCAGGGAATTCACGCCTGTGCCGACGAGAGGATCGAGACCCCCGATTGCATCGAGATCGCCACCTCCGACACCCGCACCACGGTGTTGCCGTGCGGACTGCCATTCCATCGCAAGACGGGACCGCGAATGCTCGACACCATTCTGCTGACCCGGGGGGAGACGCAGCGGCGGTTTCGGCTGGCTGTGGCGATCGACCAGGATTATCCGCTGCAGAGCGCTCTCGACGTGACGGTCCCGGCGGTGGTGATTCCCACCACCAGCGGCCGACCTGGCGGCGGAGAGTCGGGCTGGTTTTTCCAGGTCGAACCGCGGAATGTGCAGGTGCTGGGGATGTTCCCCGTCTGCCCGCCGGAAGTGCCGCCGTCGGACGGGGCCCCCCGGCGGGTGCATGGGTGTCGCCTGCGGTTGGTGGAGACCGAAGGGCGGCCGGCCCGGGCGCGGCTCTGCGGCCCGTGGTCACCGAAGAGTGCCCGCCAGGTCGACCTGCGGCAGCAAACCCTCATCACCCTGCCGGTGGATGGGGAGGGGATCTGGCTCGATCTGACTGCGTATGAGGTGGCGGATGTGGAACTTCTGTTTTGATTGGGTGCCGGCGTGATCGTAACCATTGATGGACCCGCCGGGGCCGGCAAGAGCACCGCCGCCCGCCGTCTGGCGGAGCGTCTGGGGTTTTTGTTCCTCGACACGGGGGCGATGTACCGAGCGGTGACCTGGCATTGCCAGCAAAGGGGCATTCCGCTGACCGACCCCAACGCGGTCGAGCAGGCGGCCCGCTCGATGCGGCTCGAGCTGGTGGGGCACCGGGTGCTGGTTGACGGGCACGATGTGAGTGCCGAGATCCGCAGCCGCGAAGTGACGCAGGAGTCGCGGTATGTCGCCGCCAACAACGCGGTGCGGGCCTTTCTGGTCGAGCTGCAGCGGCAGTTTGCCGAGGGACGCGATGTGGTGACCGAAGGGCGCGACCAGGGGACCGTGGCGTTTCCGCACGCGGAGTGCAAGTTTTTTCTGGTGGCCGATCCGCGCGAGCGGGCGCTGCGCCGGCAACGGGAACTGGCGGGGAAGGGGCAGCAGATTGCGCTGGAAGAACTGCTGGAGCAGCAGACGCAACGGGACGAGCGCGACTCGCAGCGGGAATTCGGCACCATGCGGGCCGCTGCCGACGCGCGCGTGGTCGACACCTCCCGCCTGACGCTCGACGAAGTGGTCGACCACCTCGAACAGGTCGTCCGCGACGGCCGGGCCTGAAGGTCCCGAATGCCGGGATGACCACCCCTGGCCATCCGCCACGAACGCGGCTCATGGAAACATCGTTCCGGGATGGCGAACCTCTGTGTGAGCCGCCGCAGCGTTTGGATCGGCCAACAACCCGCCGTCGGGCGGCGCAATCGCGTCTCTGGAAGTAAGACGCCTCCGCTCTGTTCCCCTGCGGCGGTCGTGTCGAAACCCGGCTGTTCGGGCGATGTCGGTTTGGAATTGAGTCTGTGGGATTTTCGCGCGACCGGGGGGGCTGACAAACCAATAGGTTTGTCACCACGGCCTGGGCCCTTTTGCCCCCACCACACCCTCTTCCCGGGCCGCGTGAGAGTTGTTGGGGGGGGGGGCGGGTTATCCCAGCTCCATCGTGGTGATGCCGAAAATGCGATGGTGCTGGAGTTGTGGGGGTGGGCCGAGGTACATTCGCGTGCACTCGAAGACCGGTTGCATTTGATGGCGCTCGCAGAGCTCGCGCGCCAGGGGATTGTTCTCGGGGGCGTCCAGCAGAATGGGATCGGACCCCGCCAACGATGAGGCGTGTTGGAGCAGCCGTTCGGCGACCGGTTGATCGTCGGCAAACAGGGGCCCCAGTTTCCACCCCTCGCCGCACTGCCGCAGCACGCCGTAGCCCCGCAGTTCTGCCCCGTCGACCACCGCCAGCGTGTGGGCCGTCGGCTGCGCCAACCAGGCGTCGAGGTACGCGGCTCGTGGTCCGGGGAAACAGGTGCGGTCGCAGGCTTGAAGCACCGCGCGGTCGACCGTTGCCAGGTCGATCACTTCCGCGGATGCTCGGGCAAGTGGTTTTCCGGAGAATCGGACATGCCGGTGGTACGGCTCGAATCCTCCCCGGGCATAGAAGGGAATCATCGCTTCGACCGCATCCAGCCCGATGGTGGCGGGGCTCGACAGCCGGGCGAGCAGCCGGTCGCGGCGTTCGTGCCACAGCCGGTGGCCCCAGCCGCACCCCCGAAACCGCGGTTCGAGTATGAACAACCCCATGAAGCCGAAGTGGGGATTGTGCCGGACGATGCCTCCGCCCCCGGCCAGTTCGCCGTCGATTTCCAGGGCGACAAACCCCTCGGGATCGCTCAGCCAGAACGAGGCGGCGTCATGCAGGCCGGGGTTCCAGCCCTCGCGGGCGGCCCAGCCCACCAGTGTGCGCACCTCGGCCAGGGTCATCGTTCGGAACCGGGCGGATTGAGACACGGTCAGCACCTCGGCGAGGGGCAGAAGAGGGGGCCGCGGTCGAGGTGCCTAATTGGTTGCCGGAGGTGTCGGGCGGATCCCCTTGAAGAGTTTTCGGTCGAGCCGGGCGTTGAACGGAGTGAAGCTCGACGTGCCGTTGGGGTCTTCGGCGATGTCGCGGCAGAACTCATGCACCTTCGCATCGAGATTGTCGATCTGGTGCAGGGCGATGGCCTCGGGGGTCATCGGCAGTTTGGGGCTGCCGAACTCGTAGGTCCCATGATGACTGAGCACCATGTGCTTGAGTCGCAGGGTGGTCTCGAGAGGAAAGGGGCCTGCCAAAGTGCGTTCGGCCTCGGCGATTTTGGCCGTCAGGATCTCGAGGCAGATGACGAGGTGTCCGAGCAGTTGCCCTTCGTCGGTGTATCCGTAGGGACCGCTGTAGGAGAGTTCGCGGATCTTTCCGAGATCGTGCAGGAAGATGCCCATGAGCAGGAGATCGCGGTCGACTTCTCCGAGCAGATCGGCGCAGCGGTCGGCGATTTCGAGCATGTTGACGACATGTTCCAGCAGTCCGCCCACGTAGGCGTGGTGCGCCTTCATGCCCGCGGGGGCGGTGCAGAAGTCGGTCATCAGCGGCTGATCGGTCAGGAAGCAGTCGCTCAGCGCCCGCAACGCAGGATCAGTGAGGGACTGCAGCAGGGCGCGCAGCCGGGTCTCGAGAGCCTGGAGGTCGCGCGTGCTCTGGCGGACGAAATCGGCGGGGTCAATCGAGTCGGCCGCGACGGGAGTGACCGTCGTGGCGATCATCTGCAGGGCTCCCTGGAAGAGCTGCACCTTGCCCCGCACCAGGCCGTATTCTCCCGCGCGGATGTGGGCGACGTTCTCTTCGGCGACATTCCACATGCGGGCGATGATGGTGCCGGTACGGTCGCGCAGCTCGAGCACGAGGTACTGGGAGGCGTTGCGATTCACCCGGATCTGACGATCCGCGAGAAAAAACACCTCCTCCACCTGGTCTCCATCGGAGAGGGTGTTGACGAAACGCCGGGCCATGCAGAACTCCGAAAGGGGAGCGCCGGGTGTGGACCGAGGTCGCACATCCGCACATCGGGTGAGGGGGGCAGACGGGAGACCCGGGGGAGAGGCGGGACTCCCCAGGGTCGGTACGTGACCGTCAATCAACGAGAGTAGGGGCCAGCCGCGGCGGTCGCGGCAGAACGCAAGCCTTCATGCATCGATTCGGAAATGGCCTCGGCGGCCCGCAGGGCGTCTTCCCGGGAGATATCGAGGTGGGTGCAGGCCCGCAGCCGCTGGGGCCCGGTGGCGTTGATGTACACACCCTTTTGGGCCAGTTTGGTCGACAAGTGGCCGGCCTGGCCGCAGTCGGGATCGACGTCGAAAAACACCAGATTGGTTTCGACCGCGCTGGCATCGACCCGAATTCCGGAGATCTGTTCGATGCGGGTGGCGAACAACTGGGCGTTGTCGTGATCGTCACGCAGCCGGTCGATGTGATGGTCGAGGGCGTACAGGGCGGCTGCCGCCACGATGCCCGCCTGACGGAGGGCCCCGCCAAACAGCTTGCGGACACGCCGCGCCCGGGCGATGTCTTCGTGCGTGCCGACGAGGATCGACCCCATCGGGCACCCCAGCCCCTTCGAAAAGCAGATCGAAATGGTGTCGATGCCGGCACACAACTCGCGGGCCGAGTATCCACCAGCGACGACGGCATTGAACATCCGGGCCCCGTCGAGGTGGACCTTCAGTCCTTGCGCATGGGCCCAGTCGCAGATCCGTTCGACCTGGGCGAGGGGATAGACCCGTCCGCCGCCGACGTTCGTGGTGTTCTCGAGACAGACCAGACGGGTCCGGCAGAAGTGCTGGTTGTCGGCCCGGATCTTCCCCTCCAGATCGGGAACATCCAGCAGACCATTCCGGCCTGGCAACAGCCGGCAGGTGACGCCGCTGAGGGCGGCGGGGGCTCCCTGCTCATAATTGGCGACGTGGCCGGTGTGATCGATCAGTAGCTCGTCCCCCGGCTGGCAGTGGACCCGCACTCCCATCTGGTTCGACTGGGTACCAGAACATGCGAACACCGCCGCCTCTTTCCCCAACAGTTCGCAGATTCGCTGCTCGAGCCGGTTGACGGTGGGATCTTCGGCCAGCATGTCGTCTCCGACCTCGGCCTCGGCCATGGCGCGGCGCATCGCGGCGGTCGGTTTGGTGGCGGTATCACTCCGCAGATCAATTCGGGAAGACATTTGGGGGGAGGAATCCTGATCCAAAGGAACAGCAACGCGTGCAGAAACAGGAATGTATCGGGAGCCCGCGGTGATCGGCAACCCGCGGCATCTCTCCCGCTCGGGGAGTGCATGGTCTATTCTGGAGAGGGGTTGCTCCCAGCGCCCCATCCCATTCCACGAGTTCTTTCGTTCCTCCACTGCCTCCATGAATTCCGCCGGTTCCCCGCTGAACATCCCCCTCATCGACTGTCGCCAGCAAGATGCCCGTCAGTTGATCGATTCTTTGCGAGGGAAGTTGGGAATCCGGGGAGACATTGTCTCGGAGGCGGGGCGGCAGCGGACGATCGAGCTCTTCGGCGAAGCGCTCTCTCCCCAACAGGTGGTCGAACGGATCTGCGGCGATGTGCGGTCGAAGGGGCTGCCGGCGGTGCTCGACTACGGGGCCCGGCTCGATCGGCGGAGTCTGACCGCCGCCGAATTGCGGGTCTCGACCGAGGAGTTTCGGGACGCCCGTCGCCGGGCCCGTCCCGAGTATCTGCGGGTGATTGAGCGGGTGGCGGAGAACATCCGCGAGTTCCAGTCGGCCCTGCTGCCCCAGGATGTTGTGGTCCGGCGATCGACCCCGCACGGTGGGACGATCGATCTGGGGCAGCGCTATCGGCCCCTGCGGCGGATTGGGATCTGCGTTCCCGGTGGGGCGGCAGCCTATCCCTCGACCCTTCTCATGACCGCGGTCCCGGCCCAGGTGGCCGGGGTGAAGGAGATTGCGGTGATCGTCCCCCCGACTCCGTTTGGCGGGTTCAATTCGGACCTGCTTGCCGCCTGTGATGTGCTGGGAGTGCACGAGGTCTACCGGACGGGAGGGGCCCAGGGGGTGGCTGCTCTGGCTTACGGCACCGAGGGGACTGCCCGGGTCGACAAGATTGTGGGGCCGGGCAATCTGTTTGTGGCCCTGGCCAAGCGGTGGGTGTTTGGCGAGGTCGACATCGATTCGATCGCCGGGCCGAGCGAGGTGGTGCTATTGGCCGACGAGACGGCGAATGCCGAGTTCGTGGCCAGCGATCTGATTTCGCAGGCCGAGCACAGCCCGGGCTCGGGGGTGTTGATGACGTGGCATGCTCCGCTGGTGGAGCAGGTGCGGCAGGCGCTGGAGCGACAGTTGAGCGTCCTGGAGCGGGGCGATCTGGCCCGGAGCAGCCTGGAGGAGTACGGGGCCTTGATTCTGACCCGGTCTGAGGCCGAGGCGACCGAGCTGACCGATCTGTTCGCCCCCGAGCACCTGCACATCTCGACCCGTGAGCCGCGGCAGACGCTCGAACGGGTGCAGAATGCCGGTGCGATTTTTCTGGGGCACCAGACGCCGGTGGCGCTGGGAGATTATGTGGCCGGGCCGTCGCATGTGCTGCCCACCGGAGGGACCGCGCGGTTCGCGAATGGGTTGTGCGCCACCGATTTCCTCAAGCGGTCGTCGTTGATCGCCTACGATGCGGCCGCCTTGCGGGACGCGGCCGATGATCTGCGGCTGCTGGCGCAAACCGAGGGGCTGACCGCGCACGCCGCCAGTGTCGACATCCGGCTGGCGGAGGGGCGCTGACCGGCTGGTTGGACGTTGCCGACTGAGCCGGCGGTCCCTGAACCCGCTGACTAAGATTCCCCGGAATTTTCCTGTTTCACCGACTCCCACCGCCACCATGAATCCACAACTTGCCGATCCGCAACCCAGTCGCCGCGACTGGCTGGTTTCCTCGGGGGGGCTGGGGGTGGCGGCGCTCGCGTCGCTGTTGGGGACATCCGGCGCGACTCGTGCCGACACGAGACAGCTGGCCGCTCCGCATCTGGCTCCCCGGGCGAAACGGGTGATCTACCTGTTTCAGTCGGGAGGTCCGTCGCAACTGGAATTGCTGGATTACAAGCCCGGGTTGAAGGAGTTGCACGGCAGTGAACTGCCCGACTCGATTCGCCGTGGGCAACGGCTGACGGGAATGACCTCGGGCCAGAAGAGTTTTCCGGTCATCTCTTCGAAGTTTGGGTTCGAGCAATGTGCCGAGACGGGGCACTGGATCTCGGAACTGCTGCCCCAGACCCGGCGGGTGTTGAAAGAACTGTGTGTGATCCGGTCGGTGCACACCGAGGCGATCAACCATGACCCGGCGATTACCTTCATCCAGACGGGTTCGCAGCAGCCGGGGCGGCCTTCGATTGGCGCCTGGGCCAGCTATGGGTTGGGAAGCGAGGCGGCGGACCTGCCGGCGTTCGTCGTGATGATTTCGCATGGCTCGGGGGCCGATGCGAACCAGGGATTGCTGGACCGCCTTTGGGGAAGCGGCTTTTTGCCGTCGAGCCACCAAGGGGTCAAACTGCGGAGCCAGGGGGACCCTGTGCTGTTTTTGTCGGATCCGCCGGGGATTGATCGCCGGCTACGCCGCCGCCAGCTCGATGTGATTGCCGGGCTCAATGGCGAGAAGTTGCGGGCGACCAATGATCCCGAGATCAGCACCCGGATCGCCCAGTATGAACTGGCGTTCAAAATGCAGACTTCGGTCCCCGACCTGATCGATCTCTCCGGGGAATCGGAGGCGGTTCTGGGGATGTATGGAGACGAGGTGCGCCGCCCCGGGAGCTTCGCCGCGAACTGTCTGCTGGCCCGGAGGCTGGTGGAACGTGGGGTGCGGTTCGTGCAGCTGTACCATCGCGGGTGGGATCAGCATGGCGGGCTCGCCACGAATATGCCCAAACAGTGCCGGGATGTCGACCAACCGCAGGCCGCCCTGATCGAAGACCTGCGGCAGCGGGGGATGCTGGACGAGACCCTGGTGGTGTGGGGGGGGGAGTTTGGCCGGACCGTGTACGGGCAGGGGGGAGTTCAGGCCGATTATGGTCGGGACCATCACGGCCGGAATTTCTGCCTGTGGATGGCCGGTGGGGGAATTCAGGGGGGCCTGGTGCATGGGGCCACCGACGACTTCAGCTACAACATCGTCGAGAACCCGGTCCATATTCACGACATCCAGGCGACCCTGCTGCACTGTCTGGGGATTGATCACACCCAGCTTACATACCGCTTTCAGGGGCGTGATTTCCGGTTGACCGACGTGCATGGCTCGGTGGTGCGGGAGATTCTGAAGTCGCCGCCCGTCTGACCATGGTGCGGCCGGAGATCTGGCCGAGCCCGATTTGGCAGCACCCGTCTCCCTGCGGCTGATTCTTCGAACCGGGTCGCTCGGGGGGGACAACTGCCTGGCACCAGAATCATCCTGGATGCGTGAAGGGAAAATTGTTTCCACACCTTTCCCACCCATGGCGAGTGTGAGGAAAACGTTGTTCCCGAGATGTTCTGCCGGCGGCGGGGAGTGGTCACTCAAGAAAGCAGCGTCAGGAATTGTCGCGATGAGCCGCGCATTTGGGTGAATCATTGACTAGACTTCGGCAGTTCTCACTGCGTCAACTGGAACCCTGCCACCGCTTTATGTTCCGCCGCGTTCCTGTGTTTTCCCTGATTCTGACAGGGGTGATGGTGACGTTCCTGGCCCCGGGAGTGGTCCGCGGTCAAGGACTGATCCGCTTCGAGACCGGTCCCTGTCAGGGGAGCAGCGGGGCGGTGCGGATCGACCAACTGCCCCTGGTTTTTTCGACCCAACTCTTTCCCGTCAACGAGGCGGGAACGCCAGTGGCTGCGGGGGTCGCTGAGCAGGCGGAGTTCCTGCTGAATCGTGTGGAGGCGGCGTTGGGGGAGGGAGGGGCAGGGCGGATTGTCAAATGCAATTTCTGCGTCAGCAGCGATGAAGGGGCCGAGGCGGTTCGCCAGATTCTGGATCGCCGTTATGCGGGTGAGGAACGTGCCGCGGTGAGTTTTGTGGTGGGACAGTTGCCTCGTCCCGGCGTGCAGGTGGCACTCGATTTCGTTGCGGTCGATGCCAGTCGCCCGGAAGAGCGTGTGCTGCGCAGGACCCACCCGCTGTTGCAGCCGCTGTCATTGAATCCCTCGGCCCCCTCCCTGTGCAGTGTGTTGCCGGGTTCACTGGTGTTTGTCGCTGGCCAGGCGGAAGCCGGCGCGTCGATCGCCGAGGCGACGCGGAATACCCTGAAGAGCCTGGAAGCGACCCTGAAGAGCCTGGGGCTGGCGGCGGCCGATGTGATCTCGGTCCGCTCTTTTCTGTCTCCGATGGACCAGACCGGCAGTGCGGTCGAAGAGGTCCATAAGGCCTATCCGGGGCCGCAGAGTGTGGTGGAATGGTTGGCACCGGGAACGATTGAGATTGAACTTGTGGCGGCTGCCCCCAATCCCCCGGCGGAGCCCGAGCAGCGTGTGGAGTTCCTGACACCTCCGGGGATGCAGCCGTCTCCCGTTTTCAGCCGGGTGGCCCGGACGTACGGGACATCGCTGATCTTCGTCTCGGGACTGTATGGCACGAGTTCACGGACTGGAGCGGAGGAAGTGAGCCAGATTTTCGCCACTCTGGAGCGGTTGCTGAAACCCGCGGGGGGAAACCTGCGAAATCTGGCCAAGGCGACCTACTACGTTTCGACCGAAGAGGCGAGCACGAAGCTCAACGAACTTCGACCGAATTATTATGATCCGCAACGTCCCCCGGCGGCCTCGAAAGCGATGGTGCGTGGGACGGGGATTCGTGACAAGACACTCACGGTCGATATGATCGCCGTGCCCGCACCTCGCGAGTGATTCTGAATCTGCCCGCCATGGAATTGATCCTCCACATCCTGCAGCCTCACAGCCGCGTCAAACCTCTGCGAATTGCGGGATCTTCCCTGATTGGCCGGGCTGCGGAATGCCAGGTCCGCCTGGCCCTTCCGGAGATCAGCCGCAAACATTGCCAGGTGACAATCCAAGACAGCCAGGTGCTGGTGCGGGACCTGGGGAGTGCGAATGGAACCCGCCTGGATGGCACGACGATTCCCCCGGGAGTCGATCATGTGTTGGCGCACGGGGTGGTCATCGAGTTCGGTCCTCTTTCGTGCCGGGTGGAGATCCGTAGTCCTGGCGATGAGAATCACGGCACAGTCGTCGCCAGCCAGGAGGAAACGACGCAGCCCGAGTGGCCTTCGACCGGCTCTTGCCTGGATGAGGAGACTGCCGTCAAGCGGCCGGGACGCGAGGTTCCCGACCTGGGGCAGATTTCCGATTCTGGGGAGTCTTCTGTGGAATTGCCCGCCATCGAAGTTTTGGCGGAGGATTTCGGGCGTCCGCCCCCCGCCAGCGTTCCCGCCTCGACAACCGATGCCGACGATCCGGCACTGCAGGATTTTCTCAAGAAAATTTCGGAGTAGCCGGTACCTCCCCTGGATGCTTGGCATTTTTCAGAGAGACGAGTCCGCAGTCTCTCTGTTCCCCCTTCGTTTCCCTTTTTGAGCCCTCCTTGAGATTCATGAGCAACAGCACAGCACAGGAAATCCTCAACCTGACCCAACAGCTGCTCGACTCGATTGCCGAAGGTGATTGGTCGACCTATTCAAAGCTCTGCGACCCCTCGATCACCTGCATCGAGGGAGAGGCCCTCGGTCATGTGGTGGCCGGCCTCGATTTTCACAAGTTCTATTTTGATTTGGCGGGTGGGGCCTCGAAGCCGCGAAACACGATCTGCCATCCGACGATTCGCGTCATGGGAGACAGTGCGCTGATCGCCTATTTCCGCCTGACGCAATACGTCGATGCGAATGGACATCCCAATTCGCGAGGGACGGAAGAGACCCGCATCTGGCAAAAGGTGCAAGGAGAGTGGCGGCACGTGCACTTCCACCGCTCGCCGGTGAAGTAGAGGGCGGGAAGCGGAACGCGGAGAGATCTCGGCCACCCGAACTGGAAGGCCCCGCGCTCGGTGGAGCGACTGCAAGTGCGGGCCGGGCCATTGGTGACCCTGAGAGTGTTGACGCCGCGGGCGTCGACCCGAGTGGCGCGTGGATACGTCACACGACGGTCGAGGTCGCAGGTCGATTCTACGGCAGTGCAGCGATCTCCGGTGACGAGGGGGGGCAGAAACACACCTCGGCATTTCCGCAGGGGGCCGGGCGCGAGAAGGGCAGGAGGCCCGGGAGATCGTGCGGGGTCCAGCGCGGCTGTCGGTGGCATTTCGCCGTCGGGGTCCGGAAACCGTAGCCGGCAGCGGAATCGTGGGCGAACATCGTCGGCGACCACAGTGTCAAATCCCAAGTCCCGGCGATTTGACATTCGCAATCGCGCGGGTATACTTTTGCCACAGTTGCCCCCATCGTCTAGAGGCCCAGGACTCCGGGTTCTCAGTCCGGCAACAGGGGTTCGAATCCCCTTGGGGGTACCTTTTGGGTCTGAGCCCAAAAAAGAAAGCTCTGCAGTGGTTTCAGCCACTGCAGAGCTTTTTTGTTCGCCGCGGCACGGTGTCATTGGTGGCCCGCCATTGAATGAGAGGCACGCGTCCCATCCCAGGACATGCGCGAAACGGGAACGGGCGTGTTGACCGGGACACGGCGACGCGGATTTTGACGGGACAGCCTGCCCTGTGGGGGAGGGCGGGGGGGCGTTGCCCAACCTGCAATTAGTGCAGTTGTCCAGAGCAGGCCGATTCCGGTTCTCATTCAATCGGCGGTTGGGCGTAGTATCGACGGAGGCTGGAACGACAGGCCGTTTCCTCCGAAGGTCTGCCTGCCGCCTGGCAACTCCTCGACTTGGGAAAGGGAACGGATGATCAATAGGCTTGGAGCGGCTCGCTCCCCGGTTGTACGCTCCTGGTCTCGTGATCTGAGCCTGTGGACCGTGATGGCGGGACTGCTGCTGATGTCGGCCGGCTGTTCGTCGCCGGTTACTCCCGGTTCTCCCGAAAAGGGGAAGTCGTCCGCCGGAGAGAAACGCCCGGCCAAGTTGAAGAAAGAGTCTCCCGAGTTGACCTCTCAGGTGGAGGCCTTCTGTGGAGCCTGCCATGCGGTTCCCAATCCACAGTCGTTCCCCAGATCGGCGTGGCATGAAGAGGTGAACAAAGGGTTCAATTTCTACTACGAGTCGGGGCGGTCCGATCTGCGGCCCCCGGCGATGGTCGACGTGGTGGAGTGGTTCTCGTCGCGGGCTCCCAAAGAGTTGCAATTGCCGACACATTCCGAGTTGGCGGAGCAACCGAAAGTTCCCTTTCGTCTCGTCCGCCTCTTGTCGGCTGATAATCTGGGGCAGTCGCACGCGGCGGTCGCCTCGCTGGCCTGGCGGGCACTGGAGAAGAGTGATCGTCCCGAACTGATTTTCTGCGACATGCGCACGGGTGGTGTGGGGGCGCTGCTGCCAGCCGAGGGCAAATCTTCGTTCCGCCGGTTGGCGGATCTGCAGAATCCCTGTCATGCCGAGGTGTGTGATCTGGACCGGGATGGAATCAGCGATTTGATCGTGGCCGATCTGG
The DNA here is from genome assembly GCA_903861195.1 of uncultured Planctomycetaceae bacterium. Lineage (GTDB taxonomy): Bacteria > Planctomycetota > Planctomycetia > Planctomycetales > Planctomycetaceae > UBA10511. Next base: position 14,785 of record CAIOTJ010000171.1, read on the forward strand.
GAAGTTTTTTACCGCAAGATCATTCCAAGGGGCGTGTCGTCTGGCTGCGTGGCAAGACAGCGGGACCGTACGAACCGCATGTTCTGCTGGAGGGAGTCGGACGGGTGGCGGACGTAGAACCCTCCGATTTCGACCAGGACGGCGATCTCGATCTGGTGGTGGCAGTGTTCGGCTGGCGGAAGACCGGTCAGGTTCTGGTGTTGGAGAATCGCTCTTCCGAAAGTGGCGGGACTCTCTTCGAACCGCACGAGATCGATCCCCGGCACGGGGCGATCCACGTGCCGGTCGCCGACTTTGACGGCAATGGTCTGATGGATTTCGCCGTCTTGTTCAGCCAGGAGCATGAATCGATTGAGCTGTTCCTGAACGAGGGAGAGTTTCGGTTTCGCAAGGAGGTGGTCTTCGCCGGAGGGGACCCTGCCCATGGGTCGACCGGCATTCAGCTTGTGGATTTCGATCGGGATGGAGATCTCGATTTGCTGGCGACCAACGGCGACATGTTCGACACGTTTTTTGTGAAGCCTTACCACGGGATTCGGTGGCTGGAGAATACTGGGAGTTTTCCCTGGAAAGATCACTTTCTCGCCGAGTTGCCGGGGGTTCACAAGGCGTTGGCTGGCGACATGGATGGGGATGGGGATCTCGATATTGTCGCGGCGGTGTCAATTCCCGAAACCACCGCTGGGAAACAGGTCCGCCCCGATTTCGACGCCGTCATCTGGCTCGAGCAGGTTGCCCCCGGGCAATTCGAGCGGCACGGGATTCAGAAGGGACATGGACGATTTCCTTCGATGGAGCTGGCCGATTTCGACAGCGATGGGGATTTGGATGTCGCCATTGGGGCGATGCGGGATGACGACCATACGCCGTCGGTGGGGGTCTTCTGGAATGATCGCATCGGTCCCCGGACGGGGGGCTGATTCCCGGGGGATGTCGATTCCATGGCCAGACACGAGCAAGACCGTGAGGATCTGATTGCCGAGGCCAAGGCGTTGGTCACGCGCACGGAATTCCGCATTTGTGACGCCTCCGACCTGTTGGTTCTGGGACAGCGGACCAATGGGTGGTTATCGGTTTATTTCCATCCCGAATTGGTGTTCCACTTTAACGAGAAGGGGGAGCTGCGCCGGGCGTTTGTCGAGGGGATGATGTATCGCAGCAGCGCTCAGGGGCTGGCCCGGCTGCGACGAAACCGGGAGGGTCTCGCCTCAAGTGAATTGTTGCGGGACGACTTGACCCTGATAGAGCGCGTCGAGTTTCTGAAGCAGCTCGAGACTCGGCTGCGGAGTCTCAAGGATCACCTGCGGCAGGGGCGGGCCGAAGTGCTGCGAGAGGTGGTGCCCCCTGGTTCGCCCCCTCCGGACTGGGAGCATCTTTTGGGACAAACCATTCCAACGCGGCTGGCAGGGCGTGTGGGGCCACGCTGAGTTTGCTGTGCGCGCGGAACATCGAAGGGTACGATTCCG